>NC_022600.1:3779832-4094818 GCF_000484535.1 Gloeobacter kilaueensis JS1
TGATCAGACGGGCGCGGGATTCCTCACCGCCGTGTACTGGATCTGAGAGGACGACGATCGCTGCTTTCATCGCTGGGCTCCTCGCTCATTGCACTGCTACTGTACCGAATGTTCGGTACAAAAACAAGTGCTGTGGTGGCCGAGATAAAAAAGGAGGCTACTTGCTTCAAGCCAGCAGCTCAGCCTGCAGGCGCGCCAGAACCCGGCGAAAGGGCGTCGGATCTCCCAGCCCACCGGCGAGGACCAGGGCACCGTGGATGCGCAGCACTGCATCTTCGGCGCGGGCGTGGGCCATCTCTGGAGCCTGTCCCGCTTCGACAAGGAGCTTCGCGAGGGCGGCGATCCAGGTTAAGAATGCCCGCCGGAGGGACTCTTGAAAAAGGGGCAGACCGCCGCTCAATACCAGCGTGCCCAAAAGACACGCTTCCTCGCCCCCGGCGTAGAGCCTATCGATAGCGGCAAGCATCCGCGCCAGGCGTTCTGCCGGAGTGCCGTCGCCGTCGAGGGGCTGAACGATATTCTGCTCGACCCACTGCCCGACTTGATCGATCGCCGCAAGGGCCATGTCCTGCTTGCCGCCCGGAAAGTAATGGTAAAGGCTTGAGCGACCGAGGCCAGTGGCAGCGGATAGATCCGCGAGCGACGCCCCGTCATAGCCTTTCTGGCGAAAGACACCCACGATCCGGTCGATCACTTCTTCTTTGGAGAGCAAAGGGGCGGGCACGGCTCTAAACTCCCTGGGGCATCCATTGGACTGAACAGTTCAATGCTAGCGATTGGGACGTGGGATTTTTGGGAGTCGCAGAGGCGATTTTATGCGTGAATGGAACATCGCTTCCCCCCAGGGTAAAAAACATGATCTTCGCCAATTTTTTGGGTTCGGCGCGCTCGTCCTTGTTCGCAATCGCTATTTTCGGTACGGCGTTACTTTTTACGCCACCGCCAGCAACAGCCCAGAGCCAGTCCACCCTCTGTGAACAGCAGAAGATCGAGTGCGCGGTCTACGTCAAGATCGGCAACGGTACGCCGGTGCGGGCCCAGAGCGTCGTCGATATGGAATTCGACCAGGTCAATGGCCTCTATCCAGCCAACAACCGCATCACCTGGAGCAGTACCAAAGGCGCACTCTACACCGGCTCGATCGCCCTCAATGCCGGAATCGCCGGTCTGGTGGACGGAGATTTTGTTGCCAGTCAAATCGCCACCGGAAACGCGCCCAAGGCGGTGCCGCCGGGAGATTTTGGCAATGGGCCGGAGTGGACTGTCCCGGCAGGGCAGGGAGACGGACAGAAGCCATCGACGATCGTCTACACGGTGGCAAGTCAGACCACCAACGGCAACATCACCCAGTACGCCCTGGCGCGGGCAGCCTTCAACGGCACAGCCTGGCGGGTGGGCTACGAAAAACCAGCCGCAGGCGATCCCAACCATTACGGCCCGCTCGGCAGTGCCCTCACCGGTACCTCCGCCTTTATCTCCTATCTGGTCTGCAGCGCCGATCCGGGGCCGAGTCCTTCCGAGTGCAACACCTCCGCCCAGATGCGCTGGCGGGACATTACCGCCGGGATCACGGGCGGCACCGACCAGAGCCTGCCCTGTCAGATTCCGTGGACGCGCTGGGTCTGGCTGGAACCGGCAGTAGTCTGCACCAACCCGAGCGGCCAGCTCATCCACTACAACGTCTCGACGGCGAGCACCGAGGTGATCCGCTCCTCGGCCTCCGCTGTCGTCGATTCCTTCGGTTGGCCGGCACCGGAGTACGGTCGTCAGCTCGCGGTAACAGCCCAAAATAGCAGCCGCACGGTCGTCGAAATTTACCAGAAGCTCGATACCGGCTGGGTAGCCGTTCCTGCCGCCAACGTCAGCGCCGCCCAGCTCCAGGCCGCTGGTTCGACAATTGTCGGCAACCTCTACCTGCTCTCGCCGGAGCCTTTTGTCTACCACAACCAGTCCTACTTGATCGCCACCGCCTCCAGTACCACCAATCCGGGCAGCCTCACTGCCAAGACCGAGATCTGGGTGACGAAGCTGGCGCTGCAGGCAGGAGCCCAGGCCGTCTACTGCAAAGTGAGCGACTCCGATACCACTACCACGGCGGCCCGCCGCGATCCGGAAGTCTTTGTCGCAGGCAGCGACCGGCTATTTATCTACTACCAGATCCAGGCGGGCAAATTTGGCATCTACCGCTCCGAGTTGCCCGCCGCCTGCCAGTAGCCGCTAAAGACCCGTCTTCGCCCGCCAGAGCGAGAACTGGTTGTTCTTCTCGATGTGGTTGAAGAAGACGTAAGCGCCCTTGGGTGTGGCGATCCACTCCGGTTCGCTGCGCACCACGTTTGGCTGGGCCGGGTCGCTTATCTGGCGCACCAGGGGAGCAGCCGGATCGACCGCTGCGATCCAGATCTCCGAAGGGTCGTACTTGGCGGTGGAAAGCTGCAGTGAGATGTAGGATCTGCCCTTGTAGACGAAGGGTTCGGGGGAAAAAATCTTGGGCTTGGCTGAAAACGTGGACGGGTCGATCGCGTTGATCGCCGTCCAGAGGCCACCGATCCGACGGTAAATCCGGATCGTTTTTTCATCGACGACCGCAAAGAAGATGCTCTCGCCGTTAAATTCCGGTGCCTGCCACATCCAGACTTCGTCCTTGTCGCCTGCGTCGGCGGTCAGAAATTCGGTTCGTCCACTGTCGATCCAGTAGCGCACAGCCTGGACGATGCCGCCCGCGTCACTCAAGGCAGTGGTGATCGCCCGCTGGCCCGAGACCCAGCGCGGTGCTCCGCCGGTGCTCTGGGTGATGCTGGCGGGGAAGGCCGCTTCGCTCGTCGCCTGCGTCGATTCGCGCCAGGCCAGATCGTACCCGCCTTCTTCCAGTAATCGGGCATACAAGATTCGCGGTTGGGTATCGTTCACATCGACACTCGCGAGGGGCAGCGCCCGGTTCTGGCCCATCGCGAGCAACTGGTGCTTCCAGCTGCCGTCAAAAAAGGCACGCGCCAGCCAGTTCTGCTCGTCAGGCCCAACGGAGGTATAAAAGATCTCCAATCCGCGCTCGCTTCTGGCCCACTCTGGCCCATTTTTGAGTGGAAAGCCCTCTAGAGAGAGCACTGCCTCGGGAGCGACAACTGGCCCTTTGCAGGAGGGCGGGGCGATCGTGCCGTTGGCGGTCACAGTCGCTACCCGGATCAGGTTCTGGGTCTGATCGAAGTAGGTCATCTGCGAACTGGTACTGTCAAATTCGGGATCGACGACGCCGGAAGAAGCCGGACAGACGTTGATTTCCTCAGGCACGAAGCTTTGGGCAAGCGCAGCCTGGCTTATCCAGAAACTGCAAAACATTGGCAGACTCAGCCTCCAGGCTGCTGCTCGAATCGTACAAAAAAACATAGCTATAAATACTGAGAGTGAATAGAGAGGGCGCAGAGCAATTCCTGCTGCACTCTACCATAGGACGGCCCTGGATGGTTTATACCGATCCAGTCTCGATGGCCTACACGGCGCGACTTTCCAGCCTGCTTTCGGATCAGCGGGGCAAAAATTTCCGTAGGCAGCCACCACGTCCACTTAAACCAAAAGAGGGCCGTCCATAGTAACCGTCGCGAGAGCAAGAAAGCTAAAAAAACCGGCTTTGACTTTTGCTCCGCTCGGTTCCCGGTTTTTCCAGTTGGCCTCTGTTTCTCACGCTTCTTGAAAAATTGCTTTTCAAGAAATGGCTGCCGCTGTCTGGAAGTCCCGATTCGCCTTTGTCTTGATCGATTTCGATTCTTAATGCCAGGAGAAATCAGAAAATGCCAGAAGAAAACGACCAGCAGATCAAAGCTCCCGAGCAGTTTATCGCCGACGCCGGGGAACTGGGTGGTCAAGCAGTCTCCGATTTTTTTGCAGCGAACAATCCGCTTTCGCTGGGCGAAGAAGGCGGTGCCCTCGGTCAGTTCGCCCAAAATATCTTCGATGGTCCTCTGCCGGATCTGGCCGGGGCTGCCATCGACCCACTGGGAGCGATCGCCGATGGTGCCGAGGCGGTGGGCAACTTCCTGCCGGATCTGTTCGGCGGCGAGCAGTCAGAGGAGGGCGACTTGACTGGAACGGGTGCCGGGATCGGCGATGTCTTCGGCGGTATCGGCGAGGAAGCAGCGCAATTCATCGGCGGTGCGGACGAGGATCAGGGCGACGGTGACGGCTCGGCCTTCGGTTCCCTGGGTGATCTGGTCGGTCAGGCAGCAGGATTTGCCGGCGATCTGGCAGATGGGATCGCAGGTCTCGGTGAGGACGGCGGTGCCTCCCTCGCCGACCTGGCGGGCGAAGGCGCAGGCGGTGTCCTGGACGCCCTTGGAGGCGAGAAGGACAGTGAACCGGAAAACTACACCGAGATGCGCGCCTCAGGCGAGATGTCGGACAAAGAATGGGCCGATGCCATGCTCAATGACGCCCGTGCGGACATGGGCATGGACCCGATTCCTGGGAGTGCCGACGACGAGAAGTCCGATTCGGACGGTCTGAATGGCCTCTTAGGCGGTGCCGAAGGAGCCCTCGATGGTTTTCAAGAAGGTGGCGTCGAAGGCGGCCTCGACGGTTTCGGCGAGGGCGAAGGCATCCTGGGCGGTGGTCTTGAAGGAGCCCTCGATGGTTTCGGAGAGGATGGTCTTGAGGGTGCCCTCGATGGTTTTCAAGAAGGTGGTTTTGCGGGAATCCTCGGAGGGTCCGAAGAAGGCGATCCAGACGGCGACGATCAGAGCTTTGGCCTGGGTGAAGGGGTTCTGGGCGGCGAAGACGGCGGCTACCTCGATCCGGGTTTCCTGGCTGATGGCGAAGAAGGTGGCTTCGATGGAAACTCCGAAGGCGACAGCGATGCCGGTGGCGGTTACCTCGATCCGGGCTTTCTCGCCGACGGTGGAGAAGGTGGCTTCGACGGCGACGATCCGGGCGACGGCGGCTGGCAGAACTTTCTCGGTGGGGACGAGGAGGCAACCGACGATGGCGGAGTCTGGAGCGAAGAAGGAGCCGACAGCAACTACGAAGTAGCAGAAGAACCCGACTACTCGGGGGATATCGATGCTGGGGGCGACTACCCCGTCGAATAAGTACTATTCCCGAAGCAACACCTCAAGTTTGTGTGGAGCTGGCTGGCCCGGAAGTACCTCCAGGCCAGCTTTCTTTTCGGCTCAAAGCGGTTCAGCGAGGATGGTTCCACTGCGGGGCGGCAGTTCCAGCTGGAGTTGCGGCCCATCGCAGCTCGCTGTCCCTGGCCCAAAGACGACGGAAGCAGGAGTACCTGGCGGAGCATCGAGGACGGCGCGGGCAGGTTCGGTACCGGCGTTGACGGCCACCAGCACCGTCTCGTCGTCCAGGCGGCGCTCGAAGACGTAGCTCTGGCCTGAGGCATGGAGGCTTTTGTAGCTGCCGGTGCGCAGCGCCCGGTAGCGGTGCCGCAGGGCAATCAGCTCGCGGTGGTAGGCGAGCAATTTGCGGTCCCACTGCGTCTCCAGCGGAAAGCCCTGGCGCGAGTCGGGGTCGATGCCGCCGGGCAGGCCCACCTCGTCGCCGTAGTAGATGCTCGGTGCGCCCGGAAAGGTCAGTAAGAGCAAGGTGGCGATCTCGACGCTTTCGCGGTCCCCTCCGGCGATCGTCATCAGGCGGGCGGTGTCGTGGCTGGCGAGCAAGTTTAGCTGGGTGAGCTGAAGCTGCCAGTCATAAAGTGATAGCAATCTCTCGATCGTGGCAGCATATTCGACGGCAAAAAGGGCCGGATAGGGCTTGTAAGAGCGGTCCTGAACGTACTCCATCTGAACGCGATCACCGGCGGCAAAGGCAATTGTCGGTGCGGCAAATAGATAGTTCATCACTCCGTCAAACTGCGTGCCGTCGAGCCACTGGCTGGCATCGGTCCAGATCTCGCCTACGATGTAAGCTTCGGGATTGATCGCCTTGACCCGCTCGCGAAATTCCTGCCAGAAACCCTCGGCGGTGACGCACTCGGGCACATCCAGCCGCCAGCCGTCGATACCGGCCCGGATCCAGTACTCGGCCACCTCCATGATGTACTCGCGCACCACCGGATTGTCGTGGTTGAACTGGGGCAGGGCGCGGTTGTTGTCCCAGCAGGCGTAGTTGGCCGGCTGCTCGACGTTGTAGGGCGACAGCGGCCAGGCGTCAATCTTGAACCAGTCGAGCCAGGGGGAGAGGCGGCCATTTTCAAGAATGTCGTGAAAGAAGAAAAAGCCCCGGCTCGCGTGATTGAAGACACCGTCTAAGACGACTTTGATATGGCGGCTATGGGCAGCTTCTAAGAGGGCAGCAAAAGCTTCGTTGCCCCCTAAGAGCGGATCGACTTTGTAGTAGTCGTGGGTGTGATAGCGGTGGTTGCTCGCCGACTGAAAGATCGGGGTAAAGTAGATGGCCGTGATCCCCAGTTCCGTCAGATAATCGAGTCTTTCGATCACCCCCCATAGATCCCCTCCCTTGTAACCATAGAGCGTCGGCGTCGAAGCCCAGTCCTCGAAGGCGACCGCCGAGAGGAGCTTCTGCTTGAGCTGCTGGCTGCGGGAGAAGCGGTCGGGGAAGATCTGGTAGAAGACAGCGTGCTTTACCCAGTCGGGTGTGTGAATCTGCATCGATGGTTCCCTTTAGAACTTCGTCATCTCAAAAAAGGCTGGCCGGTCTTTCGGGATGCTAGAACCGTGTGTTATGAATCGATAGATAACGTCGAATGTGTGTACATGGCTTATTCGCGACGGTATTTTCAGTTTTACTCCCACGTCCTGCAGCGGGATCTCGATGTACTGCATTTCGGAAATTGGGGCTACCCGATGCTCGTCTTTCCTACCAGTCGCGGACGCTTTTTTGACGCCGAGGACCGGGGTTTGATTGCCAGTTTGCACCGGCACATCGATCAAGGATATCTCCAGGTATTCTGTGTCGAAACTCTCGATTGGGAGTTGCTGCTGGCTTGCGGGGTGAGCTTCGCCGAGCGCCGCGAGCGCTGGCTTGCCCTCGAGCGCCACTGGACGGACGAATTCATTCCTTACGTTCGCCACAAGGCCCAAAACGACTTTCTGGTGGCGGCGGGCTGTTCGCTAGGAGCGACCCACGCGATCAACCTCACCCTGCGCCATCCCGATCTGGTGCGGCGCGTACTGGCAATGGGCGGTCCCTACGACCTCGACAACATCGCTTCGCTCTTTGGCAAGGGCGGGCCAGAACTGAGCAGGCAGCTGTACTTTATCAACCCGATGGCCTACATGGCCAACATGAGTTACCAGTACTGGCTGCAAATGGGCGGCGGCCACACCCAGATTAATCTGTTGAGCGCCCACCACGATTTTTGCTTAGACGATCATCTCCGTCTGGCCGGTCTGTTGGGTCGCAACGGCATCGATCACCACCTCGAAGTCTGGGACGGTGGCCACGACTGGCCGGTGTGGTGCGCTCAAATTGCCGCTTTCGCGTAAGGAAAAAAGACAACCGTGACCATCCACGATTTTTGGGTCGGTAGCCTGCATTTCAGCGAAGCGTTTGGCGACGATACAGTTGCCCGCCTCAACGCCCTGGCACCGATTACCGCCTGCGACGGCAGGCAGTACAAGATCCGCGCCGAGCACATGGCGATCCACGAGGTGCCGCTCTCCTTTCAGACCAAATATGGTCTCATCATCGATCGCTACAGCTACCTCTATCCCCAAGCAATCGGCGTATTCATGGGCTACGCCTTTCGCGGCATCTACTTGATCAACAACCCCTTCGGCTTTTACTACTACCTCAACAACAAGGACGCCGCCTACATCGTGGCGCGCGAACTGGGGATTTCGATTCCCAGAACTTATATCCTGCCGCCTAAAGAAGCGCCCGCCCTCAATCAAAATGACTTTCGCTACCACCGCCACTTCGATTGGCAGGGGATGACCGAGGAGTTGGGCTGGCCCCTGGTGATCAAGCCCGCTGACGGCAAGGAGGCGATCGGCTTTAATATTGCCCACAGCATGGACGAATTGCTCTACTACTACAACCAGTCCGGCTCGAAGGTGATGCTGTTGCAGCAGAAGGTGCGCACGCCCTTTGCCTGGCAGATCCGCTGTCTTTGTATCGGGCGCAGGGTCATTCCGATCAAATACATCTTCCGCAAGCAGGACGCGAGCGAATATCTCTACGACCCGCAATTTTTGGGGCCAGAGCTGGGCCAGCGCGTCATCGACACCTGCAAGATCATCAATCGCCTGCTGGGCTACGAGATGAACTCTGTCGAATTTTTTATCGACGAAGACGGCACCCTGCAGGCGATCGACTTCAACAACCCGGTCCCGGACGGACGGCTGAGCGCCCTGGGGACGATCTTCTACGAGGACTATCAAAAGGCTCTGGTCGAACTGGTGAGCGAGGTCGTCGCCCACCAGCGCTCGATGGACTTTATCCCCGCCGAGATCAACACCTTTGCTCAGATTGCCCGGCGCAAGGATCTCACCACCGAGCAAAAGTTTCAAGAAGCCCTCAAGCTCGCCAACCGCTACTACGAACCCGCCGAAAAGCTCCTCCAGCCCTCCAGTGTCTGACTCGACACTCAACCCAGCCGCGTCGTCTGGGCCGCCGTCCGCTGCGTAGATCGGCTGATTTTTGCCCGTTGCCGAACAGGTAAGCTGATGGAGCAGGCGCGTTGATGTGCTGGCACACGCCATTACAGACAAAACGCATTACACCCACTGATCAGACTTTCAAATGAGCGACAAAGGTTTAACCCACGTGGCGCTGGCGGTGAGCAATCTCGATGCCAGCATCGCCTTTTATGGACGCTACGCCCAGATGCAGGTGGTGCATCGCCGCAAAGATCCGGTAAATGGCACTCCAGTGGCCTGGATTACCGATCAGACCCGGCCTTTTGTGATCGTGCTGATCGAACAGCCACCGGTCAAACATCCGCTGTTGCCCCCTTCACACCTGGGGGTGGCCTGCGGTAGCCGCGAGGAAGTCAGACACCTCTGCGATCAGGCCCGCGAGGAAGGCTGTCTGAAGGCCGGGCCCGACGATTATGGACCACCGGTGGGCTACTGGGCCTTTCTAAGCGACCCGGACGGGCACATCCTCGAACTCAGCCACGGCCAGGAGGTGGCTTACACCGTCGAGCAGTCCCAGACGGCCAGCCACTCGTAAAAAATTAGACTTTGCCGAAGCGGCGCTGGCGGCCCTGGTAGGACTTGAGGGCAGCGTGAAAGGCGGGTCGATCGAAGTCGGGCCACATCAAGTCGGCGACGTAGATCTCGGTGTAGGCCATCTGCCAGAGCAAAAAGTTGCTCAGGCGCGACTCGCCGCTGGTCCGGATGAGCAGGTCCGGGTCGGGCAGCTCGTGGGTGTAGAGGTGCTGGGCGATGAGCTTTTCGTCTACTTCTTCGGGCTGCAACTGGCCGAGGCGGGCCTGCTCGACGAGCCTACGGCACGCCTGGACGATCTCCTCGCGCGCTCCGTAGTTGGTGCCGACGGTAAACTGGACGCCCGTGTTGGTCGCTGTCACTGCCATCGCTTCGCGGATGATCTGCTGCAGCGCTTCGGGTAGCAGGTAGAGGGCCCCGACAAAGCGAATGCGCACCCCCTCCTCGACCAGCTCGGACAGTTCGCGGTGCAGCACCTTCTCGAACAGGGTCATCAAAAATTCGACCTCGTAGCGGGGACGGCCCCAGTTTTCGGTCGAGAAAGCAAATACCGTGAGGGCTCCGATCCCCCAGTCCTTGCAGCAGCGCAGCAATTCTTTGAGGGCATCGACCCCCGCCTGGTGGCCTTTGACTCTGGGCAGGTGGCGCTGGGCTGCCCAACGGCCATTGCCGTCCATGATCGCAGCGACGTGGTGCGGAAGGCGGTTGGGGTCAAGATCGGCGGGCAGGCTGCGCAGGAGCGTATGCGGCGTGGTCATCGATTTATTCGCTGTTGCCCGATTGGCTGGAGGAGGCAGGAAAGAACTTGCGAGTCCAGTCGCCGAGCGCTGGAATCTGGAACACAGAGGTCGTCTCCGCACGGCGGTAGCGGCGATGGAGAGTCTCGGCCAGTTGCTCGACGGAGAGGGGGCGCTGCAACTTGCCGCGCTCGGCCAGCGAGATCGAACCGGTCTCTTCGGAGACGACGACGCACAGCGCGTCGGTCTGCTCGGTGATCCCCATGGCGGCGCGGTGGCGGGTGCCCAACTGCCGCGCCGGGATCTGGGTAGACATCGGCAAAATTACGCTCGCCGCCTCGACGCGCCAGTTGCGGATGAGTACCGCCCCGTCGTGCAGGCGCGTCTTAGGATAAAAGATTGTCAAGAGCAGACTCTTGGAGAGCACCGCGTCCATCGTATCGCCCGGATCCTGCAGCAGGCGCTCATCGATCGGACTTTTCTCAAGCACGATCAAAGCGCCGATGCGCTCTTCGGAGAGGTCGCGCACCGCCTCAAGGAGCTGATCGAGGGCGGTCTGCTCAAAATCGGGGGAGCGATCGGGCCTGAGCAGCGAAAAGATTTCCCCCCGGCCCAACTGTTCAAGAAAGCGCCTCAGCTCGGGCTGAAAGATCACCGGAATCGCCACCGCCACCCCGATCAAGATCTTGTCGAGGATGAAGTTGAGGGTGGTCAGACCCAGGAGGTTGCTCAAGAAAAAAGCGCCCGAGAGGATCAAAAACCCCCGGATGAGCCAGACGGTGCGCGTCTGGCGGACCAGCTGAAAGGCAAGATACAGCAGCAGGCCAACTGCGGCCCAATCGAGAATCGAGATGATGAGTGGCCGCAGCGCCAGTTCGCCTGTCAGTTGTTCCAGAGGGCTGTTCATGTTCTCAGTCGTAGCGGTAGACAGTCGCAGCGCAACAGGTCGTCAAGGTCTTCGCGCCTGAGGATCAAGCTGGAATCGCCCCCGCCTACCACCACCGCCGCCGGACGGCCAAGGCGATTGTAGTTCGAGGCCATACTACAGTTGTAAGCACCGGTGCCGAAGATCACCAGGCAATCTCCCTTTTCGGGTGGAGGCAGATCCACATCCCGCAGGAGCACATCGCCGGACTCGCAGTGCTTGCCAGCTACGGTCACCGTCGCGCTGCGCTCGTCGTTCATGCGGTTGGCCAGCGCAGCGGAGTAGCGGGCTCCGTAGGTAATGGGCCGGGGATTGTCGGACATGCCGCCGTCGATGGCAATGTAGGTGCGCACCCCCGGCACGGTCTTGGTCGAGCCGACGGTGTAGGCGGTGATGCAGGCGGGGCCCACGAGGGAACGGCCCGGCTCGCACAACAATTTGGGTAAAGGCAACCGCTGCGCCTCACACGCCTGTACGACCGCCTCACAGATGGTCTGCACCCACTGCTCGATGGACGGCGGGTCGTCAGCTTCGATGTAGCGAATCCCCAGGCCACCCCCGACGTTCAGCTCGTTAAAGTCGGCCAGTCCCAGGGCAGCGGCCTTGGCAAACCACTCCAAGAGCAGCTTTGCCACATCGGCGTGGGGAGCCAGCTCGAAGCTCTGAGAACCGATGTGGGCGTGCAGGCCGACCGCAACCAGTTGCGGGGTGGCCGCTAAAAAGGCGAGGACGTCGCCTAGATCTTCGAGGTTAAAGCCAAACTTGCTATCGACGTGGCCGGTACGAATGTAATCGTGCGTATGAATGTCGATGCCGGGGGTGACGCGCACCATCACCCGCACCGGTTCATCGGAGGCAGCCGCCTGGAGGGTCTGGAGGTCGAGCCAGTTGTCGGCCACGACGGTTGCGCGCACCGTAGCTGCCCGGCGAATTTCGGCTTCGGACTTGTTGTTGCCGTGCAGGTAGATCTGCTGGCCAGGCACACCGGCCAGCAGCGCCGTCTGCAATTCTCCTTCGGAGACCGCATCGATGCCCAGGCCGCACAGATGCACCAGCGCGCAGATGGCGAGGTTGCTCCAGGCTTTGCTGGCGTAGAGCACCTGGGAGGGGCCCGGATAGTAGCGCTCCAGCGCCTCGACGTACTGGCGGCAGCCCTCCCGCAGCGTCAGCTCATCGACGATATAAAGCGGTGTGCCGAAGCGCCGGGCAAGTTCGACGACGTCGCAGCCGCCTACCACCAGGTGGCCCTGCCCATCGATCAGGGCACTCAGCGGTGTAAGAGATTGATTCGGAGAACGAGCGGCAACCATATTCCGGTAACAGTCGGGCATTTCTAACAGTTTACCTGGAAGCACCCTCCGGCAGGACTGGCGTTTTGGCCTACTTTTGGCTGGTCCAAAAAGTGAGAAAGACTGGACGATCGGATTGACAGCGGCAGAGCCCCTCCCTACGATTGCGAATGTCAGCATGTCGAAGCTCGACATGTAAGGAGAGCCGACGATGGCCGACGCGCTTCCGGATCCCAGCAGTTATTTGCCGCTCACCGCTGCGATGTTTCACATTTTGCTTGCCCTGAGCGAAGGGGAGCGCCACGGCTACGCGATCATGCGCTCGGTCGAGCAGCGCAGCGCCGGTAAGATCCGTCTGGGTTCCGGTACGCTCTATCCTTCGATCAAGCGGATGCTCGCCGACGGCTGGATCGAGGAGGTCGGTTCGCGCTACGACCCGGACCTGGGAGGCGAGCAGCGCCGCTACTACCGGCTCACGTCCCTGGGGCGGCAGGTGGCACGGGCGGAGGCGGAGCGGCTTATGGATTTAGTCGATGCGGCCCGCGAGCGCCAGATCTTGCCTGCAGAGGGGACAGATAGCCTTGGCTCCTTGTTTGGCAACTGAAGGCAATGGCAGGTGCTGTCCGCCGCTACGAACTCGACTGGCTGAAGGTCATCGTTACCCTGCTGGTGCTCTGCTTTCACACCGCCCGCGTCTTCGACAGCGAAGATTGGAACATCAAAAACGACCCGCTCTTAGAGCGCCGCGCTCCTATCGAGGCGCTGATAAAGGCGGGCAAGCACCAGGAGCCGCCTTTGATTGCCCCCGAGCGGGTGCGAGCCTTCCTCGCCTCCCGGCCCTTCGAGCGGACGGACCAGGAGGCTTTTGCGCGGATCACCACCAGCACCGATCAGATTGTCCGCCTCGCAGGCGAACTGCAGACGGGCGTCGTCTACCAGTACTCGGCCCTTGCCGTGCTGCGCGCCGTGCGCGATCTGGCCGGTCCTGCCGGTGGACGGCTTTTGGCACTGGTACCGTCGGGCCGTCACTGGGCGCAGCAGATGGAGCGGGGTACGGGGATCGCTGCTATGGATCTCGAAAGCTTCCTGGCGCTGCCCCAGACCCGCCTGCCGCGCCACGTCTTTTTGATCGTCGATTATGCGGCGTTCGCGGGCGGCGAACAGCTCGAAGCATTGTTAGAGCGCGTTCGAGCTACCGACAGTCGGGCGCTGCTGGTCGGGCAGCCGGTGTTTCTGGGGGCGGATCTGCTGGTTTCTTTTCTCAACCAGTGGTTCATGCCGCTGTTTTTTTTGATCGCCGGGAGCGGTAGCTGGTTTGCGCTGGGGCGGCGCTCGGGCAGGCAGTACATCGTCGAGCGCACTGGGCGGCTCTTTGTGCCTTTTTTATTCGGGACTCTCGTCATCGTTCCACCCCAGGCGTACTGCCAGTGGCTCACTGCTGCCACCGAGCCGGTAGCTTACCTGCAGTTTTATCCCCGGTTTTTAGGGCTGACGTTTTTTAGGGGAGCGCCGGAGTGGGGGCATCTCTGGTTTGTGATCTATCTATTTGTCTTCTCGCTGGTGGCGCTGCCGCTGTTTCTCTGGCTGCGCCGCCCGGCGGGGCAAAGGCTGCTGGAGCGGCTGGGTAGCTGGTGCGAAAAACCAGCGGTGATTTTGCTGGCAGGGGTGCCGGTGGCCGTAGTGGAAGCAGCACTGCGGGGCCGCTGGGGCTTTGGCCACTACAACTTGATCGATGACTGGTCGGATGTCTGCTACTACCTGCTCTTTTTTGTCTACGGCTACTTGCTGGCGGCGGACGAGCGCTTTGGCCGGGCGATCGACAGACTCTGGCCACTCGCGCTTGGGCTGGCCGGTATTCTCATGGTCGGGATGTTCAGCCTGAGCTATCTGGATCTGGCTCCCGATCGCGGCTATTCCCCGGCCTACCTGACAGTGATCTCGCTGCACGGCCTGCGCGCCTGGCTGTGGTTGGTGGGCATCCTCGGCCTGGCGCGGCGCGCCCTCAACTTCGAGAATCCCTTTTTGCGCTACGCCGGCGAAGCGGCCTACCCGTTCTACATCCTGCACCAGACCGTGATCATCGTCGTCGGCTTTTTTGTCGTGCGCTGGAGCCTCACAGCACCGCTCAAATTTGGAGCGATTGCCCTGGCCTCGCTGATCCTCACCCTCGCCCTCTACGAACTGGGGGTGCGCCGCCTGGCCCTCACCCGCCTGCTTTTTGGCCTCAAGAGACACCGCCCCAGGCTGTCCCAGGCACAAACCGCTTCTGCCACCCTCAAATAGGACCGCCCTGTCTGGGAAATTGCACAGCTCCGTCTAACTAAAATGGACTTAAATAGCTTGGGTAGTCCAGTTTGAATGTATCTGACATCCGACACAGATACTGTAAGCTGTACAGCAGTATCCCGCACCAGCACCTCGGTGCTGGCTTCCTTCCTTGAGGCTTTTCATGAGCGAACTCATTCCTATCCTCGGTACTCGCGCTCCCGACCGTCGCGGCGATGTCGTCTTCATCCATGGGCTGAACGGTGATCCCCGCGCTACCTGGCAGCCAGAGGAGCAACCCGACCGCTTCTGGCCCAACTGGCTCGGTGAGGACATCGCCAGTATCGGAGTCTGGTCTTTGGGCTACTCGGTAAGTTCCTTCGGTTGGAAGGGAAGCACCATGCCTCTGGCCGATCGCGCTGTCAATGCTCTGGTGCTGCTGGAGACAAATAGCATAGGCACTGAGAAGCCGGTAGTCTTCATTGCCCACTCACTGGGCGGACTGCTAGTCAAAGAGATGCTTAGAAAAGCTACCTATGGTAGTGTCCCGGAGGGTGAAGCCTTAGCAGAGCACACGCGGGGAGTGGTCTTTCTATCTACGCCCCATTCAGGCTCTAACCTGGCGAATTTTGTGAGCTACCTGAAATTTCTACTGCCGACGGTGAGTATCAGTGAATTGAATACGCAGGAACCGCGCTTGCGGGAACTCAACAGCTGGTACCGCAATAACGTCCAGAAGCTAAGCATCAAGACACAGGTGTACTGCGAACGCAAACCTACTCCAGCCGGGAGAAACTGGCTTGGCCAACTTGTGAGCACGATAGTAGTAGATGCGAGTAGTGCCGATCCCGGCTTGGCAGGAGTGACGGCGGTGCCGATGGATGACGACCACATCACCATCAGCCGTCCAGAACGCGGTGGGATGCTCTATAAGCGCATCCGGGGCTTTGTCGAGGAGCAATTCGACCAGCCATTACCTTCCACCCAGAATGCCGCAGCTTCCAGAAGAGACGAGCCTCCTACTAGCAGCGAGGGGGACGTGGCGATTGGAGGCAACGTGGTAGGCGGGGTAATCGTTACTGGCGATGGCAATGTAATTCATATGGGAGAAGCACCGCCGGATCAGCAGGGACATCCAGGAAGGGATGTCCTACCGGACCTGCAGACACTGGTCAACACACTCAACCGCCTGCTGCCTGTGCAGCTTAGCCAGTTGTTCCTGATCCTGCAGGTGCCTCCTGAAATAATGCCTGGCACCGGTGCTCTCCACGGCGAGCGCGTCATTGCCCTGATCCAGTGGTCGCAGAGTTCGACAGGAGCTGGATTGGCTCGAATTCAAGAAGAGCTAGATAAGATTCTCCGTTCCCAATAACTCTTCCACTATCACTGGGTCCGTTGCGGAGCGTGCCTCACACGGAAGATCAGAGCTGCTCCAGAACCCACACAATAGCTTCTAGTCCGCAACCGCCCGTGCCTTCGGCCCAACTCACCAGTGCATAAGTCCTGTCTCCGTGGGGCGCACCTGATCCAGGAAGCACTCCAGGCGGCACTTTCAGCGCGAATATCAGCAAGTTCAACTGTGGAGGTGCCAGTTTGTTGAGCCGCTGAATGAATAGCAATCGTTCTTCTACGGTGTGGAGTCGGGAATTGGGGATCCCGGTGTGCCTGGAGGCTGGTTCGGTGTTCGTGTGGGATCGGAGAAGTCTCCGGCAGCCTGTACTCGGACGTGGCTTGCGATGATTTCTGTTGCCTCGCCTGGGGTGATGATTCCTTGCTCTAACAAGGTGCGGGTCAGTTCAACCTGGCACTTGAGTCGAGAGATAAGATTTTCCGGGTCGGGAGGACTCATAAAGAAAGCGCGACCTTGGAAAACTTCAGGTGTCAGTGCTGCCGGGCGTATTTGCTTCTGGCCTCGGCGCTCGAGCTCGATCTGCACCCGTGTCTTTGCTTTGGATCACATCCTGTTGAATATGGGCAAGGTTGTCCAGGACACGCTTCACCTCGGGATGCTCAGGCCCAAGAGCATATTCGAGGATGCTTACTGCGCGTTCCAATAGCGAGAGTGCTTCGCCTCTATTACCCTTGAGTTGCCAAATCTGGGCGAGGTTGTTCAATACGATGCCCACGCGCGGATGTTCAGGGCCGAGCTGGCGAACAGTAATATCGAGAGCCCGCATAAGCAGATTTTCAGAAGTGTTCAGTTCACCCTGCTGCAAATACGCCTCGCCCAGGTTATTGACCAAAAGGGCAACATCTGGGTGATCTGGCCCCAAAAGGCGTTCTTTGGCTCTCAATACCGCTTCAAAGTTCTGAATAGCAGCAGAAGTCTCCCCAGCCTCTAGCTGCAAAGTGATCAGATTACTGAGTGTGGCAAGGGTACTGGGATGTTCTGGGCCCAATATTGTTTGCTGGTATTCAAGAGCATCTGTGAGGTGCTTTCCTGCTGCGTCGAAGTTCTCTTGCCGCTGGCGGAGCACAGCGAGTTCTCCAAGTGCCATTGCGTATTCGATATTTGATCCTGGAGAAGTAGTTGAAGCCTCACCGAGATAGGCTGCACGCTGCAGAAAATCCTCCGATTCGGCATACCTGCCTTGTTCGGATAACAACCCGGCAAATGATCTGCTATACCCTTGCACCTAAGGCAGGCATTGCGTCAGAGTTATCCTCTAAGATCTCGAGAATTTCGCTGTACAGGCTTTCGGCTTCCCCATAGAGGCCCTGAGCCTGGCGAGTGTGGGCCAGTTCTAGCAACACCTGTGCCAGAAGCGGAGCAGGCCATTCTCTGGGTCTGGGAACGAGCAACTGGACAAGCAGGGCTGCAGCCCTCTCATACTGCCCTCTCAGGTTGTGGAGCGCCGCCAGGTTGGCGTAAAGCCGGGGGGCAACTGGATCCGAGGAGGGCAGAGTTTCCAGTAACTGCTGGAGTAAGACCTCCGCTTTTTCGTACAGCCCCTGAGTGGTATAAAAAGTCGCGAGATATTCGCGGCAATCCAGGTTCTGGGTACGCAAAATCGACCCGATACTTTCGATCAGATCACGATCGAGGGCGAGTTCCCGGACAAGTTGATTGGCAGCGGCGCGCTCTTTGAGATCTACAAAATTGTGCCCTGAAGCTTTAATCAAGATTTCAAAGGCATCATCTAGATCCGCTCTCCTGTGCCCCACAGCTGCTTCATAAAAGCCATAGCTAGAAGTCTGGAGTGAACCCCTCAGATGAGACAGTCTTCTGGCCTTCTTAAGTGGGTTGGCTTGTCAGACTTGTCTCACGAGCAATGCTTGCCTCGAACTCTACAGGCGGCAAGTACCCAAGCGATGAGTGCAATCGCTTCTGATTATAAACCTCCTCGATAAATCGAGCAATATTCTCTTTGACCTCCCGATAGCTTGTGTACTCGTTCAGTAGCACCTCCTCATACTTCAACGTCTTCATGAATGACTCGACGAAGGCATTATCATAGGGATTCGCTCGACGGCTCATACTGATGGTAATTCTACTTGCCTGAAGCAATTCCACATACGCTTTGGCTGCATACTGGACCCCCCGGTCAGAATGATGCACCAACCCTTCCGCTACACTTCGCTTCTCAAGGGCCATCCGTAAAGCAGAGAGCGTCAGCTCCCCATCAATATTTCGACTCAAGGCCCAACCAATCACGCGCCGACTATAGCGGTCAAGAATTACCGCCAAGTACACAAACTCCTCCAAAAGACGAATGTACGTTATGTCGGATATCCACAACTGATTCAAACCCGTCAACACCATGTCCTTAGCCAAATTCGGATACACTGGAAGCCCGTGTTCTGAATCTGTTGTACGAACAAAAGCCTTGCGACGCACACATAGCAGGTTATCTGACCGCATCAATCGCAAGACACGCTTGTGGCCTGCCCCCCGAATGGGGGGTTAACACACCAACCTTTCCGCTGTAAGGCCGTTGTGACTCTCCTATAGCCATAGCCTGGAAATTCCAGACAAATCAGCTGCATCTGATGCCGCAGTTCGATGTCGTCAGCATCTTCAGTTGCCTCGAATCGCTCTCCTTGTCGATAAAAGCTACTGCGAGGAACACCGGCCCACTTACACATCGTAGCAACCGATTGTTCTGCTGAACACTCTGCAATCACTCGGTAGATGATGGTGGTGACCTCCGTTCTTTGGTCAGCTTCTCTAAGCGCTCCAAGACTTTTTTAAAACTGATTTTCCATGGTAAGCTTACCGACCATTTGTTCCAGTTCGGCGATGCGCTGCTGCTCCCGTTTTTGGGTCGTACTGTTTCGCAGGAATGCCTATTGGGGATTGTTGCGGTATTGCGTGCACCAATGGGTAACAAGATTGGGATGGAGAGCGTGGAATCTGGCGACCTGGGCGACAGTGCTACCAGCCTCTACTTCTCGAACAATCTGTAGTTTGAACTCAGGATTGAAAGAACGACGGGTTTTGGACATGTGTTACTTCTCCGTGGTTTGACCCACTGAAGAAGGCTGAGAAAACTGTCTCACTATAAGGGTTCAGTCCAGTCACTAGAATTACTCCCGCGCCCGGTGGCACTGCTGTTCAACGTTGCCAGCAGCCCCGTCTCTTGAGTGCTTTTCCCAAGCAAGGACTTGCTGCGTGTCACCCAAGTATAACTTCGCGTTTAGATCCTGCACCCGGCAGCAAGTGTGAGTGGAACTACTCCTGGTGAGCCGCCTTCAGCCTGGATCGCAACTTATCTTTCAACCTTTGGCTGGAACGGGAACGGTTATCAGCGGGGAAAAGTGCATGAGAAGATGATTTCGAGCGTAGGATAACAGCGAAAGCCTGATTTGCTGACGCCCTTGGACGCTGAACTCCTCAACCGGCTCAACCGCTTGCTCCCTCAACAACTCGACCAGTTGCTCCTGCGATTGGAAATCCCTAACCACGTAATGCCACGAAATACTGCTACGCATGGTGACCGGGTCACTGCATTGGTGGAATGGGCCAGAAGTTCAGGAGGGTGTGACCTGGAGCAGGTAGCGAAAAAACTTGACACGCTCGAGAGCAGCTTCGAGGATGCGGTTACTCCTCAAGCCGGAAGTGTGAAGGCCAATGGAGACGTTACAAATTCGGTCATCATCACGGGCAACGACAAAATCGTGAACTTGCTGGTACGCGGCATCGACCGGCTGCCCACCGACTACTCGACGCCCATCGGTAATTTCTTGAAAGCTTACCTGGGCACACCACAGGAACCTGTTCCCTTCGGAGGCAGACAACACGACCTCGACTATCTCGATCACTGGCTGGCGGAAACGCAAAACACTCCTCCTTACCTGTTGCTGGCTGCCCCAGCCGGTCGAGGCAAGTCGGCACTGCTGGTCCACTGGTGTGCTCGGCTGGCGAAACGGCGGGATGTGGCGGTGGTGTTTGTGCCCGTGAGCATCCGTTACGGCACCAACCGTTCCGAGGTCTTCTTCGCCGCCGCCGCCGCCCGGCTAGCCGTTCTGCATGGAGAGGACGTGCCCACCACCAGTAACTCAGTGCCGGTGTGGAAGAGCCTGATGGCAGACTATCTGCGCAGGCCATTGCCAGATGGACGACAACTGCTGCTGGTTCTGGATGGTTTAGACGAAGCGGCGAACCTGGAGGTGGATTGGGGCTTGTTCTCTACCTCTCCTAAAAAAGGTGTGCGGGTGATCGTATCTGCCCGGTTCATGGCGGGAGACACCAATACAAGAGGGTGGTTGACACGGCTGGGATGGACCTCGCCCCAACTAGCACGGGGTAAAGAAGTGGAACCCCTGGACGAATCAGGAATCAAGGATGTGTTATCCAAAATGGGCTGCCCGCTCGATGTCGTGGGCAGTCGGGTGGACATCGTTCGGCAGTTGTACCGGCTGAGCGAGGGGGATCCACTGCTTGTGCGGCTGTATGTAGATGAGATATGGAAGCGGGGCGAGGCGGCATCGCACTTGCAACCAGAGGATCTGGAGCATATACCACCGGGTCTAAAAGGCTATTTCGAGCGCTGGTGGCAAGACCAGCGCAGTTTATGGGGTAAAGAGGCACCCCTTAAAGAGCTAGGGGTACGAACGTTGCTCAATCTGTTTGCCTGTGCTTTCGGTCCCCTCATGCGCAGAGATCTCTTCCGGCTCCTACCGGATAACTGTGATCTGGACGAATGGACACTCGATGGATCACTAGAACCCCTAGCGCGCTTTGTGGTCGGTGATGGAGAGGTACAGGGATACGTCTTTAACCACTCGAGACTAGGTTATCACTTCCGGGACAAATTGCAGAAATCAAAACGACGGGAAGGGAGCGAGAGATTTGTGGAGTGGGGGAACATAACATTAAAAGAGTTGAAGACTAGAGAGTTAGAGCCGAGGGATACTCCTGTGTACTTAGTGCAGTATTTTGGCGTGCATTTGGAAGAACAGGGAGCATCCCCGCAGGACTTTCTAAAACTTATCTGTGACGAGTGGAGAAAAGCAAGTCTGGCAGTGGAGGGCAGCTACTCGGGATTCCTTGGCGATGTGCAGCGTGCCTGGAACAAGTTTGGCCAGGTAGGAGAAACAGAGGTAGCACAAGGACTACGCATTTCGCATCTTAGTCAAGAGATACTATGTGCTTTATGTGTGTCGAGTATCAGTACGCTATCTAGTAGAATTCCAGGCGAACTAATCGCACTATTAGTTAATCATAAGTTATTAACAGTTATGCAAGGAATCGCCTACGCTCGCCAAAAAAATGAATCTAGCGACCAAACAAATGCGCTCGTGCAGATGAGTCTGCTTAATTCAGTGTCAAAGCACGAAACATATTTGGTCACAACTGCTGCACTACAAGCTGCTCAAATGACTTGGCCCCGAATAATGATCCGCTGAGAATGTGAGTTTCCAGCTTGGTTTTCCTTATCGTACAGGTGGATGCCGTTGCGGCGACAGCGGAGCCGCGATGGCATTCACCTGTTGCAAAAACTCCATCGGCGTTGCTCCTGCCAGGGCACTGTGCGGACGGTAGTGATTGTAATCCAGCCGCCAAGCCTCGACGATTCGTCTGGCATCCGGCACGCTCAAGAAGTAGTGGGCATTAAGACATTCATCCCGAAATTTCCCATTAAAGCTCTCGATGTGCGGCTTGTCCGTTGGCTTGCCCGGACGAGTGAAGGCGATGAGCACCCCACGCCGCGTTGCCCACTCCGCCAGTGCTCGACAGACGAACTCCGGCCCATTATCAACCAGCAATCGTTCCGGCAACTGCCGCTGGGCCGCCAGGGTTTCCAGCACCCGCACCACCCGCGCTGAGGGCAGGGAGGTATCGACTTCAATTTGTGGGCACTCCCGGCTGTAGACATCGATGATCGTCAAGGTCCGCAGTTTGCGTCCGTCGGCCAGGGCATCCTCGACAAAGTCCAGGCTCCATAGCTGGTTAGGGCGTTCTAAAGCCGGTGCTTCCGGCCTCCCAGACGGTCGGAAGCGGGGTTTACGCTTTTTTGGGCGCACCAGCAATCCCTCCTTGGTGCACAGTCGGTAGATTTTCTTGGCGTTGACCAGCCTGCCTTCCCTTCTCAGCAGCAGTGTCAGCCGTCGATAGCCATAACGCGGACGTTCGGCAGCCAACTGCTTCAGCCGTGCTAGCAACACGGGATCTTCAGTGCGATGACCGACTAACCGGGCGGTGGAGCGGTGCAACCCCAGCAACCGACAGGCTCGCCTCTGGGAAACCTGCAGGTCGGCTTGCAGGTAGGCGGCAGCCTGGCGTTTGGCTGCTGGGGTTAGAATTTTTTTGACAGCACCGCCTTGAGGGCATGAAGGTCGAGAGCTTGGTCGGCGACGATCTGCTTGAGTTTGCGGTTTTCTGCTTCGAGATCCTTCAGGCGCTGAGCTTCAGAGATTTCCATTCCACCGTACTTGGCCTTCCAGCGATAGTAGGTCTGCTCGCTGATACCGTGTCTGCGGCATAGCTCTGCCACGTTAGCACCGGCCTGCCCCTCACCCAGGATGGCAATGATCTGTTCAGTCGTGAAACGGCTTTTCTTCATGGTCTTCCTCGTCAGTGGTGTCGGCTGGAAGACTCACATTCTACGCGGTTCACTTTAGCGGTTGCACGTCAAGTTGAGCCGCACGGTGCAGTAATTCTGGGTTATCGTGCTCACGTACATAGAGTTGAGTGATGTCAGCAACGGTAATGTTGTTGTCATCCCGGCTCACTGGCTCAAGGATGTCTCCAGTTCCGACTTCGCCCTCCTGCAGCACGCGGAAATAGAATCCGGTGCGACGACTGGCAAGAAAGCGTTTTACCATATCTGCTTGCCCAAACCGAATTCCCAGTTTGTAGCAGGGCAGGCGCGGCTGTGTCACCATCAACTCTACAGTCCCGATCTGGAAACGATCGCCAATGTTCAGTTCATCTTCTTTTAGTCCAGTGGTCGTGAAATTTTCGCCAAACATGCCCAACGTCAACTCTATATCGGGCAATTCACTGCGCCAGTAATCATAATGTTCAAACGGATAAACATAAACCGCTTTGTCTAATCCTCCATGAACAGTGAGATCGGCCTGTCCATCGCCATCTAAGTTGAGCGCTCGCACCATCACTCGATTGCCGACTGGTTCTTTGAAAATTCCAGTGCTGATGATTTTTCCTTTCCACTCTACTTCACGTGGCAATCCAACGTTGACAGAGATAAGTTTCATACTCGGCCCTAAAGTTTCGAGCGCTTAAAAGACATACAAATCACCAACACTGGTCATGCAGAGGGTAGCGTTCCAGGAGGACCTAAAAGCTCGTCACCGATCTCAGCAGCGATGCGTCCAACCAACTCCAGATCTACTGGTCCTGTCTCATCCACCGTACCAGTTGCTGCAATCAACCGAGCAAAAGCGCTGGGTGCAGCAACGACCAATGCACGCGCTGGTTTATCGCTCAACACGCCAACAGCGTGAGGAATGCCAGGAGAGATCAGAAAGCTTTCACCAGGGGTAAGTAGCACCTTGTTCTGAGCAGCCCAGACTGTGAGCTCCCCTTCTAGCACGTATAACTGTTCGGAATAGCGCGTGTGACGATGGAGGGGTGTTAGTATGCCCGCAGGGTTGTAGCCTTCGATCAGGTCGTACTGACCGCCGGTTGTCGTGTGATCAGCAAGAATAGTGAGACGACTGCCCAGAAACCAGAGAGTTTGCGGCATGGTATTACTCCAACTGATGAATTAGCTGTTGTGACTGAGGAAGAAGGGTTTGTCGGGTGCTGCAATTTGCCTTAATTAAATCCGCTGCCTTTTCACCAATCATGACGGTTGGTGCATCAATCTACAAACATCCAAACGACTCATGCACTCTACCATCTTTAATTCTACATGTCTAGACATATGTACTTATAGTATCCCAGACTAAAGGGCATAGACCTACAGTGGCCTTCGGCGCGGAGCAGGGGTATAAGAAGGATTTGGAACTTTGCCAGGATGAGATAAAGACGTCAACGAGATCATCGGGCTCCAAAAATCCCGGTAAGTCTCTGCAGGCGTAGCGTGAGCATCGTTTAAGCTCTCCTCGTGCTGCGGCCTAGGCTACTTCGGAGTAGTTAAACAGGTAAAATCCTTACTGTGCCTGTGTTAGAGCGAATTTAGCATTTCCTGAAATTACACATTCGGGAAATAGCAGCTGAAACAGGCTGCCAGAGCGGGTTTTGGAAACAGGGGCGATTTCTGATATCCTGAAACTGCGAAAAATAGCAAAAAGAGGAAATCTTGAAGATCAATCGCCACGGCCAGGCCAAAGTGTTCACCGAAAAGGAGATCCAGCTGCTGCTCAAAAAAGGACTCACCGACTCCCGCTATCAGGCGATTTTTCTGACGATGCTCTACACTGGCTGCCGGGTGAGCGAAGCCTGCTCGCTGCGCACCGCCGACGTTTATGCTCTAGGCGACGATGGCCAGGTGCGCACCAGCGGCAAAAAAAGCCGGGTGCGCTACGCTGTGCAGGAGGTGATCACCTTCCGGCGGGCGAGCACCAAAGGCGGCATCTCGACGCGCTCGATTCCTGTGCATCCTGTATTGCGAGCCAGCCTCGAAAGCTTTGCCCCAGGCGGCGTCTACGTCTTTGAGAGCAGCATGCCCGGTACCGCCATGCTCCGGCGGACCGTCGATTATGCCTTCCGCAGCGCCTTTCGCACCTGCCGCATCCAGGGGGCGAGCACCCACAGTCTCCGGCGCACTGCGATTACCCGGTTGCACGCGATGGGCGTCGGCCTGCGGACAATCCAGCGCATCTCCGGCCATCGCAGCCTCGCTGCCCTGCAGCGCTACATCGAAGTGAGCGACGAGCAGGTGACGGCGGCCATCCAGCTGCTCTAGACTCAGATTGCACATAATGAATGGGTAACGCAATTTTAGGAGATGCAGGTAGTTTGCACATAATATTTTTAATGCGCGACTACGGGTCAGGGAGCTTGTCTGTCCGCACATAATCTAAAGTCCGCGCAAAATTTACTGCGCCAAGGGAAGCTACCCGAACCGCTACAGGAGCCAACCTGTCCCAATTGCGGTTGCCCAATCTCCGCAAATTACTTTTGACGGTCTTAGAAACTTTAATTTTGTCGCTCAGGCTACATGAGAATGCTCTTATAAAGTGATAAAAGATAGCCATCCTCCCCGATAGCAGAAGAATCGACGCGCTCGAGCCAGTTTGATGCTCGTTCGATTGTTTGTTCTTTTCTATCTGTCTTTGATTTTTGTCAGCTTGTATCTGGCAAGTTGCCTCAGCTATCAGCTCTCCAAATCAGGTTGAGCTGGGGCCTGCAGGTCATCGAGCCAGTTTAGCAAGTCCTGAAAAATGGCTCTGCTGGCGTCAGCTCCTAGCTGATATTCAGTTTGTGTGCTCTGACAATTGAAGTGTCCTGGTGGTGGCCAGCCTTTGCTGCAGCGACAGTGGGTTGCTGCGCAGCGAATTCAGTCTGTTGTCCCCCTGAATTTGATGTTTGGAGAAAAAAGACATGCGCAGGTTATTGACAGCAATAGTGAGTGCGATCTTGACGACCGTTGCGGTTCAGAGTGCATCGGCCCGTCCTGCTTTGAGAGCTTCTGCAAAAGTGAGCGCTGCCGCCCCAGCCGGTGCGAGTATCGGTTTTATCAATGGCCGCAGTGCTCTTGGAGCCAACGATTCGGTCGATTGGTCGATCGTTGGGCCACCGTTTACGGCTGTTCCCTACGATTTTTCGGTCGTCTCCCCTGGGGGGACGGCGCTGAGTGTGAGCATCTTCAAGGTGTCGGACACACCTCCCTACGTCTTTCAGACGGGACCGGAGCCTCTGCCTGCGACCGCCTTTGCCGACGGAGACTTTATTTTGTTTACCGGCGGCGAGAACCCGGCTTTTCCGGGGCTCGAAAACCCGAGCCCGATCACGATCACCTTCGCACAACCCGTCTACGGCGTCGGTGCCCAGCTGCAACCCGACGACGAGTGCCCGAGCACCTGCCCCTACACGGGTACCTTCCAGGTCTTCGACAAGCGCAACCGGCTTCTGGGAACCCTGACATCGCCAGGGACAAGCTCGCGGGCTCTCGACAACTCCGCGACGTTTTTTGGCGTCCTCTCCAAAAAAGCCCAGATTGCCAAGATCGTCTTCGACATCGATCCCAAAGTCAGCGGCCTGCATCCGATTTCGATCAACGCCTTGAGCCTGACGACTACCAAACCCAGGATTGCCGGTGCGGTCTACGCCCTCACCAACGAGGCATCCGGCAACTATATCGCTGCCTATGACCGGACGGACACGGGCGCGTTGATTCCCGCCGGCAGCTTTGCCACCGGCGGCCTGGGTATCGGCGACGGCACCGACGGCGAAGGGCTCGGTTCGCAGGGAGCGCTGCAGTTGAGCCCCGACAAAAAGTACCTCTACGCGGTCAACGCCGGCAGCAACGATATTTCTGTCCTCAAAGTCGGCAGGCGCGGTCTTTCGCTCATCCAGCGCATCAGCTCCGGCGGCACCAGCCCGATCAGCCTCACCCTGCGTGGCAAACTGCTCTACGTGCTCAACTACCAGCGCGAGGAAGGCGGCGGGGGCGAAGGTGAGGGAGACGATTGTGGCGGGATTACCGGCTTCACGGTCTTCCCGGACGGCCACCTGTCGCCTTTGCTCAACTCCTCCCGTCCCCTCAGCGCCTGCGGGTCCAACCCCGGCCAGGTAGGATTCAATCCCAGTGGCACACTGCTCGCCGTCACCGAGAAGGCAACCAGCGTCATCACCTCCTATACCGTCGGCAGCAACGGCCTGCCCAGCGCGCCCATCGTCTCTCCGGCGATCAGCGGCACCTTTCCCTTCTCGCTGGCCTTCAACAGCAAGGGACTGCTGCTGGTCACCGACGACTTCAACGACGCCAGCAAGGCGGGGGGTGCTTCTTCGTTCAAGGCGTCGCCCGACGGTCACTTTACCCTGGTGAGCGGCTCGATCCCGACCTTGAACACGGCCACCTGCTGGGTGGTAATCACTGGCGACGACCGGTACGCCTACGTCACCAACACCAACGACGGCAACATCTCAGGCTACAGCCTCAGTAGCGACGGCGTGCTCGCCCTGCTCAACCCGAGCGACGGCATCACCGCCGTTACCGGTCCCAGCACCAAGCCTCGGGATCTGGCCTTCAGCAGCGACTACCACTACCTCTATACGCTCAACTCCCTGAGCGGCACGATCTTCGGCTACGCGGTCAACGCCGACGGCAGCCTCAGCCAGATTAGCCAGGTGGGTGGCCTGCCCCTGCCCGGCCTCAATGGCCTCGCCGCCTACTAACTGCGCCCTGAAGCACACACCTGCCCGCCAGAGGAATACGACCGTGCAGAATATCGTCTTCGATCTCAAGCCCACCGTCGCGGGCGAGGTGCTCAGCCTCGACGCCGACCTTGAAGCGGTCAGCCGCGACTTTGGCGGCATCGTCCACCGGCTGCCCCGCGTCCGCGTCCGCCCCCTGGATAGCGCCGACATCGCCCAGGTGGTCCGCTATGCCCGCGAGCAGCAGCTCACGATCACCTGCCGGGCTCAGGGCCACTCCCTGGGCGGCCAGTGCCTGAACCAGGATGGCATTCTGCTCGATATGAGCCAGTACAATACGCTGCAAAAGATTGAGCAAAAAAATGGACTATTCTTTACAGCTGCTGCCGGGACAACCTGGCGGCAGGTGTTGAACGCTGCCCTTCCCCAGCAACTCTGCCCGCCGGTGGTCACCAACTACGCCGATGTCTCGGTCGGTGGCACCCACTCCACCGGCGGCATGGGAGCCTCTTCCTTCCGTTTCGGCAGCCAGGCAGACAACTGTACGGGCCTGGAGGTGGTCACCGGTGAAGGCGAGATCGTCCGCTGCTCGCACGCCGAAAATCGCGAACTGTTCGAGCACGTCCTGGGCGGCTTTGGCCACTTCGGGATCATCAGCCAGGTGCAGCATCGCCTGAGAAAGTGCCCTCCCCAGACGCGCACCTACACGCTGCTCTACGACGACCTCGATGCGCTGGTGGCCGACATGAAGACGCTCACCAGCGAAGAGCGCGTCGATTATCTGGTGGCCGTGCCCGCCGTCAATATCCAGGGGCTGGCGCGCTCGGGCGGCCTGCGCCCGCTGGTGGGCTGGTTTTATTCTCTGCAGATCACCGTCGAGTACGAGAACCTCGACGCCCTCGACGATGGGCAATTGCTCGCGGGCCTGCACTTCTACCGCCGGGTCTGGACAGAAGATCTGCCCTTCGAGGAGTTCATTTTGCCCGCCATCCCCTTCGACACCTCGCCGGGTACCGCCAATCCCTGGATGGACATGTTTCTGAGTGCAAATCCTGCAACGCAGTACATCAAACTGGCTTTGGAGCAGATTACAACTTTTTTGGACTTTACCAGAACGCCGATGGGGGCTTTCTGCCTTCAAAAAAGCCGCATCTCCCTGCCCCTGATTCGCCTTCCAGAAGAAGAATTCGTCGTCGGTTTCGGTGTCTATCCGACAATCCCGGCTGCCCATCTCGATTTTGTCTTAAAAGGGCTGAATCAAATCAGCAATGCGGGCCTTGAGCTGGGCGGCAGGCGCTACTTGATTGGCCAGCTGCAGTTTGACAGCGCCCAATGGCACCATCACTTCGGCGAATACTGGCAGACGATCAAAGCCCTCAAGCAAAAATATGATCCCTTTTCGGTGCTGCAGTCGCCCTTCTCAACTTTCTAAAGGTTTATGGGAATAGAGATGATAGAGGTTTCTTGAGAGGGCAACTTCTTCGGTTCGCTGCACGTGCTCAAGAAAGCGCAGGTGCTCACTGTCTTTGCCGGCGATGCCCGAGAGATCGGCGATCAGTTTGCGGGCTTGCAAAACCATCACCAGTTGCACTTCGGCCACATAAGCCTGGAGGGTTCCAGCCTTGTAATCGCGGTGGTCGAGGCGAAGCTGGCCGCGCCGGTGGTTGTCGCCGATCAGTTCGATCGCGCTTGTCAGGCAACCCGCCGGCTGTGTACTGGCTGAAGACTCCTGTTCACCCATCGCCTTTCCCTCGTCGATTGGCCGCAAAGGATTTTTGAACTTTTCTGATTTGTATTGTTATCTCGCTTGCCAAAATTCCATCGGAAGATGCTGAAAATTAGTTTTGGAGAAGCTTCTCAAGTTTTCTTGCCCAGTCTGGCAGCAAAAACGTTGATGCCGATCTTAATAAATTTTGGCAATATCTTGAGCAGATCCTGCAGGCGCGTGCGCTGGACCGATGGGCGGGCAACCCTCACCGCCGCCGGTCTTTCGTATTTGAAGACGCACACGCAGTCGCCCTTCGCCTTGCTGCTTAAGATTGCCGCCTTCATCTGCGGATAAGCGCGCCGGACGGCTTCCTGTTCCATCTCGCAGAGCACCAGGCAGGGGCTGCTCAGGCCGTAATCGCGGTAGATAGAGAGAACCGGGCAGACGTGCTGAATCTCAAGAACGGCGTCCGTGTCACCCTGGGAGACATCTAAGACGTCCATCTCAAAACCCATCAGCCGAAATACGGGTTTTGCCTCGTTGAATCCGGCGGCCATCGTTGTGTGATCGATGAACGCTCCCATGAACGCTTTTTGCTGCTCCGGATAACCCTGCATCATCTTCTCGAAGGCAGCGTCTTCACCGATCTTGTCCGCCAGAGTCCGAAAAGCTTTGAAGCGGTTTTTGAACATGGCGAGTGCCTTAGAATCGGTCATATTCATCAGATCGGACATCTGGATGTCCCCGATGCCCACGCACTCGCTCTCTCCCATATTCATCTCGTGTTCTCCCCTGAATCTGGTAATCGGTTCAACGGGTCTATACTCTCAAACCAACTTGCCATTCGCCTTCATCTTTTGATGTATTACTGATCGCATAAGCCGAATTTTGAAGCGATCTTGATCGCGTTCACTGGCTAGTTAAAGAAGTAGATCAGCGATTATGATTGCTCGTCAACTTATCACAGGCTTCTTCTTTCAAGATGTATACAGCACGACCAATATTTGTTGGACTTTCTTCTGCAGTTATGTGTACTGTATTACCATAAATTAAAAGACAAGTGCGCTAGGGTTGTCTCGATCTTTCACGCCTGCGAGGAAATATGGTGGTGCATGAGTTGAGAGCAAGACCGGTAGTGCAGGCCACGACGCAGCGCGGGCGCGTCGAGGAGGTGCTGCGCACGATGTTCGATCGCACCTGCGAGGCGATCGAGCGGATCGATGGCAGGCGCTTCGACGAATTTGTCTGGTCCCGCGACCATAGCGGCGGCTGGCTTGCCGGTGACGAGGGAGAGGGCGTCTACACCGACCGGACGCTTTTAGAGGGCAACGTCTTCGAAAAAGTCGGGGTCAACTACGCAGCCCTCGAAGTGGTTTTACCGCCTGGCATGACCTTCAGGGGGGCCGATGTCGTCCCCCAATCGCAGCCGTCTGCACCGGCAGCGGAGGGCGAGCAACAGCGCTTTTATGCCGTCAGCACCAGTTTTGTCATGCATCCGCGCAACCCGATGGTACCCACCGCCCACGTCAACTACCGTTACTTCGAGATGGGTGACGGGTCAGAACCTGGCTCCTGGTGGTTCGGTGGCGGCGGCGATCTGACCCCGGCCTATCTATTCGAAGAAGATGCAGTTCACTTCCACAAGGTCCACAAGGACGTCTGCGACCGCTACGATCCGAGCTATTACCCGCGCTTCAAAAAGTGGTGCGACGAGTACTTTTATCTCCCCCATCGCGGCGAGTGCCGGGGGGTGGGAGGCATCTTCTTCGACTACCTCAAAGACCGCAGCTGGGAAGAGCTGTTTGCCTTCGTGCGCGAGTGCTCCGAAGCGTTCGTCCCTGCCTATCTGCCCATCGTCGAGCGGCGCAAGGACACGCCCTACACCGACGAACAAAAGTACTGGCACCGCCTGCACCGGGGCCGCTACGTCGAATTTATCGTGGGCATCGATCGCGGCACCCGCTTTGGCCTGCAGACCGGACTGGTCCGCCCCCACAGCGTTCTTAACTGTATGCCCGCCGCCGCCAACTGGCAGTACGACGACGAACCCGCTCCGGGTAGCCAGGAGGCCGCCCTGCGCAGCACACTTCGTTCTCCCCGCAACTGGGTCTGACCGGTCAGGATCTGGAGGTTCTATTTCTAGCAATCTGTTCACCTCCATGGTGCGTATTTCAGTTGAATGCGCTGCAAGGGAGAAAAAAAGATGCAACCACTTTCTCGTCGGAAGATTCTGGAGGGGGGGCTTTTGGGGGCAGCCGCAGGGGCGGGGCTACTGGCGCTCGCGGGCCGGGCGCTGGCGCTGGATAACGGCAAACCGCTGCCCGAATTTCAGGGTATCGAGACCTGGCTGGGCGGGGAAGCGACCACGGTGGAGGCGCAGCGCGGCAGAGTGGTCGCCGTGCATATCTGGACTTTTGCCTGCATCAACTGCCAGCGCACCCTGCCCTCGGTGATCGACCTGCACCGCAAGTACGCCGCCCAGGGCTTGACGATTATCGGTGTCCACACGCCCGAATTTGCCTACGAGCACGACATCGGCAACATTCGCGCCGCGATTGCCAGACACGGCATTCCCTACCGGGTGGCCGTCGATAACGAGTACAAGACCTGGCGGGCTTACGACAACGAGTACTGGCCGCACCTGTTCATCGCCGATCGTGGGGGCCGCCTGCGCTACGACCACATCGGCGAGGGTGCTTACGAGCGCAACGAACAGGTCGTCCGGCAACTGTTGGCCGAAAAAGCATGAGCCCTTCTCTGCTGGGACTGGCCTTTGTCGCCGGAATCGCTACGGTTCTCTCGCCGTGCATCCTGCCCATCCTGCCGATTCTGGTGGGCCGCTCGCTGCGCAGCCATCGCCTCGGACCGCTGGCGCTGGTCACTGGACTGGCGCTGGTCTTTGCCCTGACGGGCAGTCTATTGAGCCTCACAGGGCCACTGCTCGGGCCGCTCAGCAGTGGTTTGCGCCTGTTTGCCCTGCTCGCTTTGCTGCTTTTAGGGCTCGCCTCCGCCTTTCCGGCCTTTGGCCATCGGCTCTTTGGCTGGGCGAGCAGCCTGCGCCTGCCGGGCTGGTTCGAGAGGTTGACCGAAAATGACAGCCTCAGCGCCGAATTTCTGGTGGGTTCTCAGCTGGGCCTTGTCTGGGTTCCCTGCGCTGGGCCCATCTTAGGCTCGATTCTCGCCCTTTCGATAACCGGGCAGGCTGCTTCTGCGTTTCTCGCCCTCCTCGTCTACGCCCTCGGGGCAGCTGTGCCGATGCTCGCCTTCGCCTACGGCTCGAAGGGCCTGGTGGAGCGCCTGCAACTGCTCAAAGGGCACACCGAAAAGTTGCAGCGCATCGGCGGCACCTGCATCGCCCTAGCGGCGATAGCGATCTTGCTCGGCTGGGACAACCAGTTGCAACTGTGGCTCGCCCCCCTGTTTCCCGGCTCGCCTCTGTAGTTTTATTTGATAAAGACCTTGTAGGTGCGGTAAGCGGCACCGCGCCAGGCCAGACGGATCATGCTCTGCTTACCGAGGCCGGAGCGCCTGGTGGCCTGATCGACCGTAGCCCCGCGCTGCATGAGCACGACCAGATTCTGGGCCTGCTTGTAGACCGCGTCGGAGGGTTTGAGCAATTTGCGCTGGACGCTCAATTTGACCCCGAGCAGCAGATCGTCGGTGGTGGCGTCATAGCCTGCAATTTTGCCCAGCGAGTAGACGCCGGGCGGCAATTCTGTCGGTGCCTGGGTGGCCAGGAGCCTTTGCGGATCGAGCTTTTCGCCAGGGGTGGAACTGGAGGCGATCGGTGTGCCGGCTGTCGCCGGGGGGGCAGGGGAGGCAGCGGGCGGCGGGTTCGTCGTCTGGGCGGCGGGGGTCGAGGTGGCAGGCGGCGGGGTCTGGGGCGGATTGCTCGCGACGACAGGAGGCTGGTTGGGACCAATTTTCTTGCGCAGAGCCGCGACCGTCTGGCGGACCTGGGGCAGATTTGGATCGTCGATGGGTGCCAGGCTAATGTACTTTTCGTAATCCTTGAGGGCAGGTTCGTACTCCTTGAGGGAGTTCAAGATTGCCCCGCGATTGTAATAAGCGTCCGCGTAGTCGTCCTTGCGCGCGATGGCGGCGCTCAGATCATCGACCGCACCGCGCAGGTCGTTGAGAAAATAGCGGGTGAGCGCCCGGTTGACGTAGGCGGCGGCTTCGTTGGGATACTGGGCGAGCAGTTGGTCCCAGATCTGGAGCGCTTTGGGATAGTTCTTTTTATTTTGCTGTTCGTAAGCGTCCTTAAAAAGCTGCTGCAGGGGCGGCGTCTGGGCCAGAAGCAGGCCGGAGGGATAAGTGGTCAGCAACAGAGCAGCGAGGCTGATGCCGAGCGGCAGGGAACGGGTCATCTTGCGGGGTCTCCATAAGGATAGGTAACCGGCAATCTCGCTTTCCCACCCAGGAAAAACTTGCCGGAAGGTGTCCTTCAAAAAAGGGTACCGCGAATTGTTCGCTTTGTACCGGCAGCGGAACAGGAAATTCAGGCTGCGCTACGAACACACCTATTGTGCCTCACGCCTCGACAATCACCCGCAAATTCCCGCGCTTGTTGGTGATCCGGCAACTGGTCGATCCGCCGGAAACTTCAAAGCGCAGATCGAGGACGGAGGTGCCGACCCGCAGGTTCTTCAGCTCCAGTGAACTGAGCCAGGAAGGCAGTACCGGCTCGATAATTCTCAGACAGTTGCCGGGCGCATCGGGCACGAGGTTGACCATCGCCTGGAGAATCTGAAAGAGGCTGCCGGCGGCCCACGCCTGGGGGGAGCAGGCGACCGGATAGCTTGCCAGAAGCGAATCTTGAGCGTCGCGGGTAAAACCGCAAAATAGCTCCGGCAGGCGGTAGAGCGGCTGGTTCTGGGCCACCTCGAAGAGCACCGAGCCAATTTCGAGCATCTGGGAGACGGCTCCGACCGAGCGCAGGCCGAGGGCGACCAGCGAGTTGTCGTGGGGCCAGACCGAGCCCGTGTGATAGCCGATCGGATTGAAGGCGGGCGAGAGACTGTGCAGTGTCCGGATGCCCCAGCCAGAAAATAGATCCGGTGCGGTCAGCCGCTCGGCCACCGCCTGGCGGTGGTCCCGCGAGAGAATGCCCGTCAGCAGGCAGTGGCCGGGGTTGGAGGAGATGCCTTCGACGAGCCGCCCTTCGCCGTCGAGGGCGAGGGCGCAGTAGTCCTGTTCGTTCAGCCAGAAGTCGCGGTTGAAGCGCTCCTTGAGATCTTGCGCCTGCTTGTACCAGACTTCTGCCAGTTCCTCGTCGCCAAATAGCGGTGCCAACTGCGCCAGCCGCACCTTGCTCGCGTAGACGTAACCTTGCACCTCGCACAGGGCAATCGCCCCAGTAGCGCGCCGTCCATCGGCGTGAACGATGCAGTCGTCGGAGTCCTTCCAGCCCTGGTTCGCCAGACCGCGCTCGGACTGGCGGCGGTAGGCAAGGTAGCCCCGCAAAGGTCCAGGCTGTTCGTCGCACTGCCGGTCGATCCAGGCCATCGCCGCCAGCGCGTTCGGCCACAGCTCGCGCAACAGGCCGATATCCGCCGTCCAGGCGTAGTACTCGGCAAGCAGCATCAGCCACAGGGGCGTCGCATCCACCGTGCCGTAGTAGGGAGTGTGGGGCACCTCCTGGCAGCGGGCCAGCTCGCCTCGACGAATCTCGTGCAGAATCTTGCCCGGCTGCTCGTCGCGCCAGGGGTTGTCCGCCTTGCCCTGAAAGTGGGCGAGCAGTTTGAGCGTCTCGCGGGCGATCGCCGGTTCGAGCAGCAGCGTCTGCGAAGCAGTAATGATTGAGTCGCGGCCAAACAGGGTGGCAAACCAGGGCACCCCCGCTGCGACGGAGTGGCCCTCCGGCAGCAGAATGCGCAGCAAGAACAGATCCCGCGTCGAGCGTTCGAGGGCCTGGTTAAACAGGTCGTTGTTGGAATGGATCTGGGTGACGCTCTGCCGCCAGGCTTGCTGAGCACTCTGGGCGGTGGCGCGGGCCTGCTCGAAGGTGGCCGGTGCCGGTGTGTAGGAGGCCGATTCGCCCTCGCGCAACAGCAGCATCCGATACTCCACCTGCACCTGCTGGTGGGGCTTGAGCAAAAAATTCCAGCTCGCACTCGTCCCGTCGATGCGATCAGGAAGCTGGTTAAAGTGGATGCGCGTCTCCATTACCTGTTCGTCCAGCCCCCGGTAGGCGAGCACGATCGTGTCGGCGGGCAACTCGCCCCCCGGACGGAGGGACTGGCCCCGCCGGGCGCGGTGAAAGCCCCGCACCTCGAATAGATCCGCAAAGTCGGCCCCAAAGCTGAGACTGAGGGAGATATCGACCGGATGCGATGAGTAGTTGGTCAGCTCGATGTGCTCGAACACGCCGCCGCAGAGGACGATGCTGCGGCTGATGCCGACGCTGTCGGGTTGCAGGCCGCCTTCCTCGAAGCTGTTGGTCATCCGCATCGTCGCCGCGTAACCGGCATCGGCGGTGCCCGAGAGCAAAACCGGCGGCTGGCCATTGAGGCGCAGTTCCATGCGCGAGAGATAGCGCGTATCGGCGCAAAAAAGGCCCATGCTCGTCGTCCGGCAGTTGCCCGGAATGTTGCCCAGGGCGTCGCACACTAAAAATATATCGTTTTCTTTGAGGGTGCGCAGGGGTGTGAGGGCGTCCGTGTAGTTGCAGGACCAGCCTTCCAGCGGCTGCTCGTTCAGTACGAAGCTTTCCATTGAGGTGTTGAATGACTGTCGATGGTGCGGTCCTGGGTAGTTTTTGGACCATTCACCACGATAGCCAACCCGGCAGGCGATCCGCCGGGTCGGCGGGCCAGAATCCCGAGATTTTGGTTATTTCTGGCCCATCAGGGCGGCCTTTGCCCTGGCGGTGAGCGAACCGTTGCGGCTGGCGAGCACCTGCAGGTAAGCCGCCTCGTAGCCGTCGGTCATCCGTTCGACCGTAAAGGTGCTCATCACGTGGTCGCGGCACGCCTGACGGCTGATCGTCCGGATCTGGCCCAGCCGCTCGGCCATCTCATCGACGCTATTTACCAGATAGCCCGTCACCCCGTCGCGGATTACCTCCGGCGCTGCACCGAGAGCCATGCCGATGACCGGCGTTCCGCAGGCCATCGACTCGATCATCACCAGGCCAAAGGGCTCGCGCCAGGTAATCGGAAACAGCGTCGCCACCGCCCCACCCAGAAGCTCCGCCTTCTGGTGGTGGCTCACTTCTCCCAGGTACTGGATCTGAACGCCGTCGATGAGCGGCTCTACCTGCTCGCTATAAAAGCGGCGGTCCACCGGATCGACTTTGCCGGCCATCTTGAGCGTCCAGCCGGTGCGGCGCGCCACCTCGATGGCCTGCAGCGGTCCTTTTTCAGGCGAGATCCGCCCGACAAAGGCAAGGTACGGTTCCTGCGCCGACTCAGCCCGAAACTGGTAGAGCTGCGAGTCGATGCCGTTGTAGACGGTGCTGCAGTAGTTGAGGCCGAGACCCGGTTCACGCTGGGCGTCGCTGATGCTCACAAACGGTTGCTGGGCACACTGGCGATAGATCCGGCTGTTGTCTGGGGTGAAGATGCCGTGCAGGGTATGGACTGTCGGTGTCTTGACCAGCCCCGAATAGGAAAGCGCAACACAGCCGACGTGAGAATGGATGATGTCGAACTGGTCGGCCCGCTGGTAGACGCGGCTCATCTGCATCATCTCGTAGATGCCGTGCTCGCGGACATGAGGATCGAGGCGCAAAGCCCGCTCATGGACAGCGTTGAGCCGGGCCAGCGTCTCGGAATCTCCCGAGGCGAACAGGGTCACTTCGTGTCCCCGCCGCACCAGTTCGTCGGTCAACAGTCCTACCACCAGCTCGATGCCGCCGTAACCTGGAGGGGGAACGCGCTCATAGAGCGGAGCAACCTGGGCAATTCGCATCGTCACTCTCCTTACTACTGCGCCTGTAGAGGCAGCACTGTCCTGATAGTTTAGATATATTTACGCATCGTTACAGTCACTTCCACATCCACCCTGGGAATGAGCTGCTGTGTCCAGGTAGGCTGGTGGTGCTAGAAAAAGCTTTGGCTTTACTGCAGCTACTTCCCCAGCTTCGAGTGCTAGAATCGCCCGGCAGAGCCTCGATCAACCAGTACATGCCGTTCTCTATCTACCAGGAGCATTGCGAAAATGATGTTCAAGCGGTTTTTCTGGATCGTTCCTGTTTTGTTTGCCCTTGCCGTCCCGATGGCCGCCCAGGCATTGCCGGTGGAACCGGCGGCTCTCGCTGAGCAACTGGTCGATCAACTGGTCAAGCAGGACTTCGTCGCCGCCAGTGCCAACTTCGACGATGCCGTCAAAAAGGCTCTCCCCCCCGACAAACTCGCCCAGGTCTGGAAACAGATTATCGATCAGGCCGGACCTTTTCAAAAGCGGCTCAAGACGACGGTTGCCAGAACCGGCGAGTACGACGGCGTCACCGTTACCTGTGCCTTCGAGAAGACCAACCTCGACATCAAGGTTGGATACAACTCCCAAAAGCGCGTGTCAGGATTATTCTTTGCTCCGGCTGCCACTTCCAGCCTGGAGGCACCCAATCCTGCCCAACCTGCCGCCTACCGCGAAGAACCGATCGAGCTTCCCGGCAGCGGCGGTTCTTTGCCTGGCACTCTGACGCTACCGACCGGCAAGCGTCCCTTCCCGGCGGTCGTCCTCCTGCAGGGTTCCGGCCCCGCCGACCGCGACGAGACGGTAGGAGCCAACAAACCCTTCCGCGACCTCGCCCACGGCCTGGCGGCGCACCAGATCGCCGTGTTGCGCTACGACAGGCGGACCCGCGTCTTCCCGGAGCAGTTTCAAAAGAGCACGAGCGTCACCGTGCGCGAGGAAGTGCTCGACGATGCCCGCAGTGCCCTCGCCCTGCTGCGCCGCCGAACTGACATCGATAGCAGCCGATTATTTGTTCTGGGCCACAGTCTGGGGGGAACGCTCCTGCCCAGACTGGCCCTCGAAGAGAAGGCTGTCGCAGGCTGGATCATTCTGGCCGGTTCCACCCGCCCCCTCGCCGATCTGCTTATCGAGCAACTCACCTACCTGAGCAGCATTTCCGAGAGCGAAGCCGAAAAAGCGCAACTTGCCGGCCTCAAGCAAAAAGCCGAACGCCTCAAAGATCCGGCCCTTTCTCCTGCCACACCGGCGAGCGAACTGCCGCCGGGGGCTCCGGCCAGCTACTGGCTCGACCTGCGCGGCTATCAGCCTGCCGCCGTCGCCGCGACGATCGATAAGCCCTTTTTGATCCTGCAGGGCGGGCGGGACTATCAGGTGACGACAGCCGACTTCGAGGGCTGGAAGCAGGCTCTGGCCCGTCGTCCCAACGTTCGCCTCAAGCTCTACCCCAGGCTCAATCACCTGTTCATCGCCGGTGAGGGCAAAAGCGTGCCCTCCGAATACCTCACCCCCGGTCACGTTTCAGAAGAAGTGGTTTCTGACATTGCAGGCTGGATTGCTGCTACCCGCTAAGTGCGCCAGGCCAGGCCGACCGCCTGCTCCAGCTGTGTAAGCCCGGCTTCTGCCAGCCTTTTACTCAACTCTTTGAGAATGCCGCGCACCAGCCAGGGTCCCTCGTAGATCCAGCCGGTGTAGATCTGCACGAGGCTTGCTCCGTGGACAATCTTCTCCCAGGCCGCCTCGCCGCTCGCGATCCCGCCCACGCCGATAACCGGCAACTGCCCGCCGCTGCGCCGCCAGATACGACCGACGACCTCGGTGGAGCGGTTGCGCAGTGGTGCGCCGCTCAGGCCGCCCGCTTCCTGCGCTGCCGTCTTGAGACCTGTTCTGCCGATCGTCGTGTTGGTGGCGATGATGCCTGCCAGACGATATTCCCCGCACAGGTCGATCACTTCGTCAATCGCTCCCCACTCCAGATCCGGAGCAATCTTGACCAGTAGCGGCTTCTGGCCCTGGTTTGCCGCCTGCAACCTGCCTAAAATCTCCCCGAGCCGGTCGGCCTGCTGCAACTGCCTGAGTCCTGGCGTGTTGGGGGAGCTGACGTTGACGACAAAGTAATCGCCCAGGCTATAAAGTCGCTCGAAGCTGTAGAGGTAGTCGTCGCTCGCCTGTTCTAGAGGCGTTATCTTCGATTTGCCCAGGTTGATACCCACGGGAATAGCAGTTTTTTGCCCGCTCAGCCTCCCGGCCAGACTGTCGGCTCCCTCGTTGTTGAAGCCCATGCGGTTGATCGCCGCCTGGTCGGCGGGCAGACGAAAGAGGCGGGGGCGGGGATTGCCCGGCTGGGCGTGGCGGGTGACCGTGCCCACCTCCGCAAAGCCAAAGCCCAGGTGTTCCCAGGCGGCGATTGCCTCGCCGTTTTTATCGAATCCAGCCGCCACCCCGATCGGATTGGCGAACGAGAGCCCCCAGAGCGACATTTCCAGAGCCGGATCGGTGTGGCTGAACCAGCGATCCAGCTGTCCCGCCCAGGGCTGCTTCGCCATCCAGCTCAAAGTGGCAAGTGCCCGGCGGTGAGCGTCTTCGGGGTCGAGGCGAAAAAGAACGGGCCTTAAAATATTGCGGTAGACATCCACGGCTCAGACCCGTGCGGCGAGCGGTACGACCGGATCGCCTACGTCAATCCGGCCAGGATCGAGGTGAACGTAGTTCTGGCCAAAGATCGGGCCACCCTCGATTCGCCGATAGCTCATCAGGGTGCGCAAGGGTTCCGGTCCCTGTTCTACAGCCGTGTGCTGCTCGATCGTCGTGATCTTGCAGCGCACACAGGGCTTCGCCGCCTGCAGGGCAACTTCACCGATGCGAATTTGATGCCAGCTATCCTCGGCGTAGGGCGCTGTACCGCTCAAGACCAGATTGGGCCGAAAGCGCTCCATCGGCAGAGAAGCAGCCAGGCGGCTATTGAGATCCGCAAGCGACGCCTCCGAAACAACCAGCAGCGGATAGCCGTCGGCAAAGCCCACCTGGGAACCGGCGGGCGCATACTTTGGGTTGACAGGCCGCACCCACTCGGGAGCCATGCGCACCAGTCGGCAATTTTGTGCCAGTAAGTCGCTGAAGGCTTCCGCTGCCATTTTGCCCTGGTCGATGGCCTGGCAGTACGATCCCCAGACCTCGACCGTGAGCGTCGGTCCCGGCTGCGCTTCGAGGGAAAATGCGAGCGCACTTGTGTCTGGAAACTTCAGGTGCAACTGCGCATCGCTGAGGGCCGTTTCGACCAGGGCGAGGCGGGAGTGGGTGCGCTGAGTAATGAATTTGCCCTCGTCGTCTACGACCATCCACTGGCGGTCGAAGCAAATGCCCCGTGCGTCCAGCTCCGCCGTCTGGAGGGCAATGCCCCGGCAGGATTTGACCGGATAGACGTTCAGGCCGCTGACGACGATGTTGCTCATCACTGTCACCGCACCTCCTCCGGATCGATGCCCAGAGCGCGCAACCGCTCAGCCAGAAGCTCGGCCCGCCGCTCGGCCTGCTGCGCACGCCTTGCTAGATCTTCGTAGCTCTCGAAAGCTACCCCGTCTGGCCGCCGGATCTCTAATTCTCCAGTGGGCCGCAGGCCCAGGCGAATACCGAGGCGGGGGCTCAACCAGTCCTGGACCGTATCCAGCCCTTCGAGGTTATCGCCCCGGCGGACAAAGCCATCTAATATTTGCCGATCCGGGTCGTAGAGATAATACTCTTCGACGCCGTAGCGCTCGTAGAACTGGAACTTGCGGGTCATCTCAGGCAGAGTATTACCGGGGGAAAGCACCTCGAAGACCACCTGGGGCGGGATATTGTCCTCCAGCCACTGCTTGTAGCTGCCCCGACGGCCCTTCGGGCGACCGAACGCCACTAAGACATCGGGAGCCTGACGGAGTTTGTTGGCCCCCTCGATCGGGTACCAGAGCAGATCCCCGGCAACGAAGACATCCGGAAGGTCCGCAAACAGCCATTCCAGACCTTCTTTGATGTAGACGATCCAGCGAAACTGCTCGGTATTGTCCGACATTGGTCTGCCGTCGGAGTCGGGGTAGATGATCGATTCTTTGGAGACGACCACGGGCTTACTCCTCCTCTGCTTCCTCCTCGGGGGCACAGGCAATCGCTGTACTTTCTTCTGATTCGGGCACGACGGCGACGCCCACGATCGTGTCGTCCTCGTCGAGCCGCTGCACCCTGACGCCGGTGGCCGCCCGCGACTGCTGCGAAATTTCGTCGCCGTGCTGGCGGATGATTACCCCGCGTGCGGTAACGATCATCAGTTCTTCTTCGCAGCCGACGACGCGCAGCGCCGCCAGCTCATCGCCCTCGTCGCGGAACTTGGTGGCGATCACTCCCATGCCACCCCGGTTCTGGGCGCGAAACTCGCTGAAGGGCACCCGCTTACCGAAGCCACCGGCGGTGACGACAAGCACCCACGGGCCGCAGTCGCCGTTGGCCTCGGCCCGCTCGCGCTGCTCGCAACTCAAGATATCCATGCTCACCAGCTCGTCGTTCTTGCGCAATTCCATCGACTTGACGCCGCGCGCGGTGCGGCCCAGGGCGCGCAACTGGTCTTCGTCGGCCCGGAAGCGAATCGCCATACCGGCGCGTGAGCCTACGAGAATGTCGTCCTGGGCACGGGCGCGGCGCACCCAGCGCAGTTCGTCGCCCTCTTCAAGGCCAATGGCGATAAGACCGTTGGCCCTGAGGTTGGCGAAGGCGGCGAGGGCGGTCTTTTTGATGTAACCGGCGCGGGTGAGCATCACCAGGTAGTCGTCGCTCGCAAAGTCCTGTACCGGCACGATCGAGGTCACCTTTTCTTCGATCGGAATCGGCAACAACTGCACGATGGGCGTTCCTTTGGCCGTGCGCGAGCCCGCCGGGATCTGGTAGCCCCTGAGGCCATAAACCACGCCCCGGTTGGTGAAAAAGAGCACCGTGTCGTGGTTGCAGCAGGTGATGAAGTAATCGACCACATCGTCCTCGCGCATCCGCGCACCGGATTTGCCCCGCGTCGCCCGCCGCTGGCGATCGAAGGTATCGACCGGCAGGCGCTTGATGTAGCCCTGCTGGGTCAGGAGGACGACCATCTCCTGGTTGGCGATCAAGTCGGCATCGTCGATCTCGCCGTCGGCCTTGACGATCACGGTGCGGCGGGTGTCGCCGAAGCGCTGGCGGGCCTGGGTCAGCTCGGTGCGGATGATCTCGTTGATCCGCTCGCGGCGGTTGAGCACGTCGGTCAGATCGGCGATCTTGATGAGCAACTCCTGGTGCTCCGCCTCGATGCGACTCGCCTCCAGTCCCGTGAGCCGCCTGAGCTGCAGCTGCAAGATCGCCTCAGCCTGGGTCTCAGAGAGGGCAAAGCGCTCGACCAGCTGGAGGCGGGCCGTCGCTGTGTCATCGGCAGCCCGAATGAGAGCGATCACTTCTTCGAGGTTGGCGAGGGCAATCAGCTGGCCCTGCAGGAGGTGATCGCGCTCCTGCGCCTTGCGCAACTCGAAGCGGGTGCGCCGGGTGATCACCTCGATCCGAAAATCAAGAAACGTCTGCAAGAACTCTTTGAGATCGAGCAGGCGCGGCTCGCCGTCCACCAGGGCGAGCATGTTGCAGCCAAAGTTGGTCTGCAGCGGTGTGAGCTTGTAGAGGTTGTTGAGCACTACCCTCGGGTAGGCGTCGCGCTTCAATTCGATCACCACCCGCAAACCGTCGCGGTCGGACTCGTCGCGGATGTCGCTGATGCCGTCGATGCGCTTGTCGTTGACCAGTTCGGCGATCTTTTCGATCAGCGCTGCCTTGCACACCTGGTAGGGCAACTCGGTGATCACGATCGCCTCGCGCTCGGGCCGCCCGCGCAACTGAATCGTCTCGATGTTGGCCACCCCGCGCATCGTGATCGAGCCCCGGCCAGTGGTGTAAGCTTCGCGGATGCCCGACTGGCCCAAAATCGTGCCGCCTGTGGGAAAGTCCGGTCCTGTGACGTAGCGCGTCAGTTCGAGCACGCTCAGATCCGGATTGGCAATCAGCGCACCCAGCCCATCGACCAGTTCGCCCAGGTTGTGGGGCGGAATGTTCGTCGCCATGCCGACGGCGATCCCGGCGCTGCCGTTTAGCAGCAGTTGCGGCAACCGCGCCGGTAGAACGATCGGCTCCTGCTGGGAGCCGTCGAAGTTGTCGATAAAATCGACCGTCTCCGCCTCAAGGTCCGCAAGCAGCGTGTCGCGGGCGAGCGCCGTGAGCCGACACTCGGTATAGCGCATCGCCGCCGGCGGATCGTTATCGACCGAACCAAAGTTGCCGTGGCCATCGATCAGCAGATACCGGGTCGAAAAATCTTGCGCCAGCCGCACCAGCGCGTCGTAGACTGCCGTATCGCCGTGGGGATGATACTTGCCCAGCACGTCGCCCACGACGCGGGCACACTTGCGGTAGGGCCGGTCGGGGCTCATGCCCAACTCGTGCATCCCAAATAAAATACGGCGATGAACGGGTTTGAGACCGTCGCGCACGTCGGGCAGAGCGCGCCCAACAATGACACTCATCGCGTACTCGAGGTACGAGCGCTGCATCTCGTTGCGCAGGTTGGTCGGGATGATCGTCATAGGCCCCTTAACGTCCTTGCATGAGAATGCCGCCTGGATCTTCTGAGGGAGAACATCAGAAAATTGGGCGGCAATCGTACATCAAAATGTTCAATGGTGCTCAAGTCCTATCGGAGTCACCGGATAAGACATACCCTAGCATTTTTGGCCATCCAACTGCCGGGATCAGGGCTTGAGGGCGAGGCTGACGTAGGAGCGGCTGGTGCCGTCGGCGTCTTTGAGATGGACGGCGATCAGACCGGTGGGCAGGTTCTCCTCGGTCTTTTCATCGATCGGGTTCATTACCAGCCGCCCGGCCTGCCGCTCCTGATCGAGGTGCTTGCTCAACTCGGGAAGGCCCAGAGCGAGAGCCTCGGCCACCGCCTTCAGCGAAACGAATGGGTAGCCGAACTGGCCCTCGCGGGCGGCAGCGAGCGCCTTGAGGCGCTTTTGAAATTCGCCGTGGTTCACGCTTGACTCTCTATTAGAGGGTGGGGACGCCGAGGGCGACCTGCTTGTTGTCGCCGCAGATCGAGCGCACCAGTTCGCAGGCCACCGTGAGGGACAACTGTTCGGCAGCCCAGACGATGCTGTCAAAGACCGTCGCCCCAGAGCGCACGACGCAGCCGTTGCCGATGCAACTGTAGCCCAGCACGACCGCTCCTTTTTCGATGTGGCAGTTGTCGCCGATGAGGGCGTGGCTTGAGACGATTGCCCCCGGCTCGATCACCGTACCTTCGCCGATGCGCTGCTTAAGGTGGGGATGGGTGAGCAGATCCCAGTGGGTATAAAGGTACTGACCGAGGGTGCCGACATCGGACCAGTACGCGCCGGTGCGCATCGAATAGACCGGCGCACCGGCTGCCACTAGAGCCGGGAACAGGTCTTTGCCAAAGTCATATACCTGATCTTTTGGAATCCAGTCGAAAACTTCGGGCTCGAAAATATAGATGCCGGTATTGGCCAGATTAGATTTTTCGGTGCCGGGAGCGGGCTTTTCCTGGAAAGATTGAATGCGGCCAGATTCATCGGTGACGACGATACCGAAGCGGCTCGGATCGCCTACTTCTTTGGTCGCCATCGTCGCAATCGCTCCGCTCTGGCGATGGAATTCGACCAGGCGCGTCAGGTCAATGTCGGTGACAACGTCGCCTGAAATCACCAAAAATGTCTGGTCTGAAAGAAAGTCTGCCTGACGGCGCACACCGCCCGCCGTACCCATCAGATCTTTCTCCCAGGAGTACTGCAGCTGCACGCCGAACTGGGAACCGTCACCAAAAAGGTGACTGATTTTATCCCCTTTGTAGTGGAGGTTGGCAACAGCCTGGTCTATCCCGTGGGTGCGGCACAACTCAAGAATGCGGGCCATCACGGGCTTATTGAGTACGGGCACCAGCGGCTTGGGAATGTCATCGGTAAAGGGGCGCAGACGAGTTCCCTTGCCGGCGGCGAGCACGAAAGCCTTCATGGATATTTCCTCACACGAAAGAACTCACAAAGGAAGCAGAACACAGGCACTTATTCATTCTAAGATAACCGGAGGGCTGACTCTGTGACCGTCATCTGCGAACATTGTAAAGGCTAGATTTTGCTAAGCTCTATACCAAAAGGGTGAAGACTTCGTTGGACAGCAGCAGCCCGTCGGGGACGCTCAGGCGCAATCGCCCTTCGTCGTACAACAGCCAACCGGCAGCGAAGGCCGGCTGTAGCACAGCACACAGATTTTCGACAGCCGCCGAGCCGAAGCGCTGCTGGAGCGCAGACAGTTCTACACCGGCGAGCAGGCGCAGCCCCAGCAGCAAAGTATCTGACAATTCTTCGTCAGAACCCATCGCTTCAGCAATTGTGAACTGTCCTGCTTCTACCCATAAGAAGTAATCATGCATCCGCCGGGGCCGCTCGACTCGCGCCCCCCAGACATAGCCGGTGGCTCCGTTGCCGATGCCGTAGTAGGGCCGGTTGTGCCAGTAGACCTGATTGTGGCGGCACTGACGGCCGGGCCGGGCAAAGTTGGATATCTCGTAGTGCTCATAGCCCGCCGCGATGAGCCGCTCGCGCGTTCTCAGGTACATCTGCACCGTCTGCTCTTCGTCCGGTAGCGGAGCCTGGCCGCTCCTGTACCGGCGGCCAAAGGGAGTCTGCTCTTCGAGGATCAGATCGTACAGGGAGATGTGCGCCGGTTGGGCGGCGAGCGCCTGGGTGAGCGAGTGCTCCCAGTCCTCGGGGCTCTGGTGCGGCAGTCCGAAGATCAGATCGAGGTTGAAGTTCGCAAAACCGGCGCGCTGGATCTGCTCGATCGCGTCGAAGACGTCTCTAAGGTCGTGGGAGCGGCCACAGAGTTTCAGCAGATGGGGCTGGAATGCCTGCACCCCCAGGCTCAGCCGATTGACACCGGCCCTTTGAAAGGCTTTGAGCTTGACCAGATCAAATGTGCCGGGGTTGGCCTCCAGCGAAATTTCTGCGTCGGGAGCAATCCCAAAGCGGGCGGCGAGCGCCCCCAGAATGCGCTCAAGCTGCTCAGCGGTGAGCAGCGACGGTGTGCCGCCCCCGAGATAGATCGTCTGCAGCGGATAATGGGCCGCCGGGGTAAAGGCGATCTCGCGCAGCAGGTAATCGACGTACTTGCCCATCAGCGCCTCTGTGCCGACGGTCACCGCAAAGTCGCAATAACTGCAGCGCGTCCGACAAAACGGAATGTGAATATACGCCGCGTCGGGCAGACGGCGGGCAACTTCGGGGCAAACTTGAGGAAGTGTTGCGCTTCGGGAAGCGGGGACGGTGGAGGCTATAATCTGTTTGATTGCCTCGTCCTGTCGTTCCATTACTGAGCGGAATGAGTCCGGATGTTTGATGCTGCGATTATTTGCTTGTTCATCCTAGCAGGCGCGGGGATCGGTTTTCACATCGTCGCTTTCCTGCCCACTTCCTGGACAGCAAATGTCGATGTCAGCGGCCTGCGCTGGGTAACCCTCGGTTTTGGTTTCGTCTTCGGAGCAGCCCTCGGAGCGCTGGTGCGCTCGGGCTATCGCCGCCTTGAGCGCAACATCCGCGAGATGCCGAGTGACGCGCTCCTTACCCGCTCGATTGGGCTGGTAGGCGGGTTGCTGCTCGCCAATTTTTTGCTCGGACCGATTTTTCTATTTCCGTTTCCGGATCAGCTCGCCTTTATCAAGTTTTTGGCATCGATTCTGGCGAGCCTCGTATTTGCCTATCTTGGGATGACCCTCGCCGACGTCCACGGCCAGGCTTTCCTGCGCCGCCTGAACATTGCCACCATCAAGGGCGGCACCGAACCTGGCCAGTTCCAGAGCATGTCTCTGGCAAAGATCGTAGATACTAGCTGCATCATCGATGGCCGCCTCGAAGAGTTGTTCGCCACCGCTTTTCTCGAAGGGTTTCTCGTCGTACCCCGCTTCGTCCTCGACGAGTTGCAACTGCTCGCCGACAGCGCCGACGCCGAAAAGCGGGCCCGAGGACGGCGTGGCCTCGACATCTTGAGCCAGTTGCAGTCGCGCTTCAACGACCGGCTCATCCTACACGAACTGGACTATCCAAAGCTCACCACCGTCGATGCCAAGCTCGTGCGCCTCGCCCAGGATCTCGAAGGGGCGCTCGTCACCAACGACTACAACCTCAACAAGGTAGCGAGCCTCCAGGGCCTCAAGGTGCTCAACATCAACGAACTGGCGAACGTTCTCAAGCCCCGCTTTTTGCCCGGCGACCTGTTGCAGGTAAAGATCCTGCGCGAAGGCAAGGAACCCCATCAGGGCGTGGCTTACCTCGACGACGGCACGATGGTCGTCGTCGAAGAAGGCAGCGGGCATATCGGCGAACAGGCGAGCGTGTCAGTAACTTCTGCCCTGCAGACGAGTGCCGGACGGATGATCTTTGCCCGCCTGCAGAGTCGGCCCGCGCCTAAGCTCTAGGCCGGATGCGGCGGCGGTCACTGTTGGCCCTCGTAATGGGTGAACTGTTAGTTGGCCCACCGCCTGCCCACGCTCTGCCGGTCGAGGAGCATTCTATCGGCAACCCCGCCGACGGTCTTCGCCTGGCCATCCGCGACAGTGGCCGCCCTGGTCCGCTTTATTTTGTTCCCCACGACAACGAGAACATTGCCGTCAGGGCTGTCGAGCGCCTCTGGCGGACGGAGCGACCAGTCGGGGTGCTCGTCGAAGTTCGCCAGATTGGCAATCGCTATATCTATCAACGCTTCGCCGGTCGCCGGTTCTACGCCGATCCGAACCGCCTCTACGACGGGCGCGCCGTAGTAAAAGCCCAGATTGAGGCACTGCCGCCTGTCTGGGCCTGCGGAACCGTTCTTAACCAGAGGCTGGGGGATGGGGAACTGGCCGACGCTGCTGCTCGTTTCGAGCGCATCGGAAAACAGATTCTAAGGGAGCTGTCGCACTGGCTGCGCCGGGGCTACGGGCCGCTGGTAGCAGTCCACAACAATACCGAGGGCGAATTTGCCGTAGACAACGCTGAAGGGACGGCAGGCCGGATTCACCGGGCTGCCGGAGTGGATACGGACGATTTTTTTCTGGTCACCCACGGGCACGACTTTGAGGCGCTGGGGCGATTGGGCTACAACGTCGCTCTGCAGCCGCCGCATCCGACCGCCGATGGCTCGCTCTCCGTCTGGGCAGCGCGCCACCGCTTGCGCTACATCAACGTCGAGGCCCAGCACCGCGACTGCCTCGATTACACTCGATCTGAGGGCCACCTGGACTACCAGTTCCAGATGCTGCGCGCCCTGTACTCGCTACGATGACGACGATTTTTGCGATCGAAACCAGCTGCGATGAGAGTGCTGCCGCGATTGTCCGGGGCCGCGAGGTCGTAGCATCGATCATTGCCTCGCAGGTAGACGTGCATCGGCGCACGGGCGGAGTCGTCCCGGAAGTTGCCTCCCGCGAGCACCTGCAGGCTCTTGGCGGCGTGGTGGAAGCCTGCTTTGCCGATAGTGGCCTCGGCTGGCAGGACATCGACGCTATTGCCTTTACCGCCGCCCCCGGCCTGGTGGGCTCTTTGTTGATGGGTTCGATGGCAGCGAAGACCCTGGCTCTCGTTCACGCCAGACCGCTCATCGGCATTCACCACCACGAAGGCCACATCTATTCGGCCTACCTGAGCGAAGCTGCCCTCGAACCGCCCTTTCTCTGCCTGCTCGTCTCCGGTGGCCATACCAGCCTGGTGGACGTGGCTGCCCACGGCAAATATCGCATTCTGGGTCAAACTCGCGACGACGCGGTGGGTGAAGCCTACGACAAGGTGGCCCGGCTGTTGCAGTTGGGCTATCCCGGCGGCCCGGCGATCGACAAGCTCGCCCTCACGGGCAACCCCCGCGCCTTCAACCTGCCCGCAGGCCGGGTCGAATCGCCCTACGACACCAGCTTCAGCGGCCTCAAGACCGCCGTCCTGCGCCTGGCCGAAAAGCACGCCCTCCAGAATCTGCCCCTCGATCCCGCCGATCTGGCTGCCAGCTTCCAGCGCACGATTGTCGAAGCGCTGGCGGTGCGCGTCGAGCGGGCGCTGGTGGATCTGGGGTACCGCACCGTCGTCGTCGCCGGGGGCGTCTCCGCCAACCGGGGGCTGCGCGAGCGGCTGGGCGCGCTGGCTGAGCAAAATGGCTGGCGGGCGATCTTTCCGCCGATGCGCTATTGCACCGACAACGCCGCGATGATCGCCTGTGCCGGTGTCGCCCGCTTCGAGGGCGGCTACCGCTCTCCCCTCACTCTGGCTGTGCAATCGCGGTTGGGGCTGGAGCAGTGCGGCGCACTCTACGCAGCCGACGATCTCTAAGCGCGATATGGGACAATTGAGCGGTCCTGAGCGTCCGAGTGGGGAGAGGGCGGGTGTTTGCACTGGTAGAAATTCTCGATGAACCCTGGGCGCGGGCGGCCCTTTCTGAGCAGTTCAATGTCTGGCGCGGCACTGAGGGCGAGTGGCAGTTATATTTGCCGGGACCGTGGCCAGTTCACTCCTGGCAGCAAGCGCCTACCAGCGAACTGGTGGTCGAGGGCACCGAGACGATCCGCGCTCTCATTGGCGGCGAGGACTGGCGGGCCTTCACCGCCCAGACCGCTCCCCTTTTTGCCCTGATCCAGAACTTTCCAAAGCTTGGCCACTGGGACGAAGAAGAGGAGATCGAGCCGTTTGTGCCCCTGTTACAAGCGGGCATTGAGCTATTGCACCTCACACCGGAGCACTTCGAGATCGATGCGGCGGGAACCATGCAGTTTCGGCCAGTGGGCCTGGTCGAACTACCGGACCCGCAGGTGCAGCAGTTTCTTGAAAAGCGTCCCCGCACCTGGAAGGCGCGTCCGCCGCGCGGCAGTGGCTGGAGTGCAAGCTGGCAGGTGCTCTGGAGCTGGATCGAGGCGGCCCGCTCCTTCTGGGGCACCCATTTCGTCAACCCCGTCGCCTCCCTTGCCCAGCCCTATGCGGGGCTGCCGGTGCAGCAACTTCCTGCACAACCGGCTGTGACCCATACGGTTACGACTGGTCCCCTGCCCCTCAAAGCCTTTCTCGATCGCTGCAGCGGGCAGCAACTGAGAGGCCAGCTCCGCCTGCACCTGGAAGCGGGCACCTGGCAGGCGCAACTGGTCGTGCAGTACCCGGCAGGACAGATCGAGCCTGCCCAGCCGATCGAGCGGGTGGTGCAGCTGGCTCGCGAGGTCGGTCTGGAGGAAGGGCACTGGCAGGGCGGCTGGACCCTGGAGCGCACGGCCACCGGCGGCGAAGGCTGGTTCTACGAGGTTCGCTCCGCCCCGCTCCCGGTACCGGCTTTGAGCCATGCGCTGCAGCTTGAACTATGAAGGCCGTCCTCTTCGACGCTGTGGGCACGCTGTTCGCTGTCCGGGGATCGGTGGGAGCCATCTACAGTGAGCAGGCCCGCCCCTTCGGTATCGAAGTGGACCCCCTCACGATCGAAAAGCGCTTTCGGCAGGCTTTTGCCGCTCGGCGTGCCCCCGCTGCCGATGCCCGGCAGTGGTGGCACCAGTTGCTTGTCCAGATTTTTGCTGACACCAATTTTCCTGAGTTTGAGCGCTACTTCGAGCAGGTCTGGCATTACTTTGCCACCGCCGCTGCCTGGCAGCTTTTTCCAGAAACCGCCCATGTCTTAAAGGTGCTACGTGAGCGTCACCTGCGACTGGCGGTCGTCTCTAACTTCGACGAGCGACTCTATCCGGTGCTGCGCGCCCTCGATCTCGCTTCTTACTTTGAGGCAGTCGCCATCTCCACCGAAGTCGGCTTTGCCAAGCCCGATCCGCGCTTGTTTGTCTATGCCCTGCAGCAGTTGGGTTGCACCGCCGATGAAGCCGTACACGTCGGCGATTCGCCTGAGGATGTGATTGGCGCTGAAGCCGCCGGAATCCGGGCTTTCAAGGTTGTCCGCGACGCAGAACCAGAAGCCGATGCGATCAGCTCCCTCACCCAGTTGATGGAGAGATTCTAAGAATCTGATTGCCTGCTGCCGCGATGCCAAGCCGGACACTGCCGCGCGTTCTCCAGCAGCGGGAAGCAACAGCTTGCACCGAAACCACTCAGCCTCCGCCGGACCATCCCGATGCAACCCTCCCTATCCCGCCAGATAGTTAATAGTGTTAATATTTTTCTCTCAGCTATCTGCACTTTGCTGGCGCTTCTTGCTCCGGTCCCAAGTTGGGCGATCGCTGGGAGCAGCGTCGATCGGCCCCTCATCTGGATTGTTTGTTTTAGCGTTCGGCGCACACTGCTGATAGCGGGAGTAGCAGGACTGACCATAAGCCGGGCCCAAGACGGCATCACCGTGGCCCGTCCCACCCACACCTTAGACCTGGCGCTTGCTGCCGTGCTCACCGCCCACCTTGAAAAACAGCGCTTCATCTGGGAGGACTTTATCTCGATGGTGCTCATCATTTTGCCGTGGCGGTGCTCTCGGAAACCTGCATGACAGTGCAGAACTCGCTGATGGGCCGGATCGCCCTCGCGGAAATCTGGTTCCACCACAAGTGGGTCGCCCTCGGTTCTGCCCTGATTAGCAGCCTATAAGCACCCTTGGCCTATCTGCCCCTGAGCTGGTGGTTGCGCGATCAGCCAAGAGATCTGCCCTAAATTACCTCATACGGAGTTCGAGCAGGTAATAATGAGCCATTCATTAACATGTTTAAAATTGTAACGGAAAGGGCTAATTCTGCATAATACTCGTGCGCCAGCACTAACTGTAAGCACGAATAGATTCTTCAAGAAAGCAAAAAATGAATTAGCGGTTCTGATGAAGAACTAGCTACGTCTACAGTGGGAGTTTGTTAGAAGATATAGGCTCTCTCACAAAGAGCCTATAAACATTATAAGGGCAGGCAGGCAGCCTGCTTGCTGAGAGAATTCACGCGTCTTCATTAAGGTCTTCGCGACTTATCAGGAGGATATCTTGCCAAACAATTCATGGACCCCAGCACAAATTACCGCAATTGTGTTTCTTACTGGATTCGCTGTACAGCAAGTGCTCCAAATCTTCGATCCGCTTGTTATTTGCTTAGTAAGCAAGCTTAAAGAAAAATTTTTTCAAGGACAGTCGGATAATGACCTCAAAAAATCAACGATGTCACTTCTGTCATTTGCATTGGGCATAGTGATTGTTTTGTTTAGCGATATTCGCTTGTTAAAGTTCATAAGCACGGAGCTAGCAGGTTGGATAGATTTGATCGTCAGCGCTTTGGTCGTCGGTGCAGGTACTGAGGCTGTAAACACGCTACAGAAGTTTTTTGGCTATGTGAAGGACGCACAAAAGCTCACACCTGTACCAGGAGTATTACTTGTTCCAAACGCTATCAAGGTGAAACAGGGTACAACATTTCATTTTAGAGCAAATACTACAGATATAGATGCGGAGGTAAAATAGGCTATCTTGCAGAGCGACGGCGGAACAATTGACCCAAATGGACTGTATACAGCACCTGCTACACCAGGAACCTATCAAGTATTGGCTATTGTCGCAGCAGACAAGACGAGATCCGCGATTGCAACGGTGACAGTGACGCAATAAATATACTCAATCTACGGGCTACATGGCGCGCGGCTCTATGACAGGGTTAGTGGGAGTGTATCCTTTCATCCTGCCCGGCTTTGTTCAGGAAGCAGGATGAGCTGGGTGCCCGCCGAGATTTCAGGTCAAAGTAGCCTACTGGAGGCTGCCTGGCAGGCGTAGAGTAGATCTATTGAGATCGCAGGTTTTGAGATCCGCTGTGCAAAGCTTTGTAGAGGATCTGCGGCGTCAGATCGAGGGTGAAGTCCGCTTTGGCGAGTTCGATCGCGTGCTCTACAGCACCGACGCCAGTTTTTATCGGATTAAACCGATCGGGGTGGTGATTCCGCGCACCGAGGCGGATGTGGTGGCGACGGTGGAGCAGACGCGCCGGGCAAAACTGCCGGTGCTTGCCAGGGGCGGCGGCACGAGTGTGTCGGGCCAGGCGGTGGGCGAGGCGGTCGTGCTCGATTTTTCCAAGTACATGCACCGGGTTCTGGAGCTGAATCTGGAGGAAGGCTGGGCCTGGGTCGAGCCGGGGCTTGTGCAGGATGCCTTCAAAAAGCAGTTGCGCCCCTATGCTCTGCAGTTTGGTCCTGAGACCGCGACCGCCAGCCGCGCCACCCTGGGTGGGATGGCTGCCAACAATTCGGCTGGAGCGCGCTCGGTGGTCTACGGCAAGGCGATCGACCACATTCTGGCCTGCCGGGCAGTGCTGGCGGACGGCTCGCTCGTCACCTTCGGCTCTGTCTCCGAAGCGGAGCGGCGGCAAAAAGCCGAAGGCAGCAGCCTCGAAGCCCAGCTCTACCGGCAGATCCCGCGCATCGTCGAGCGGCACAAAGAAGCAATTCTGGAGCGCTACCCGCGCGTACTCAGGCGGGTGAGCGGCTACAACCTCGACGCGCTGGTGAGCGAATTTGCCGACCTTTCGCCGATGGCCGACCCGGATCGCCGCTTCAACCTGGCGAAGCTGCTGGTCGGTTCGGAGGGTACGCTCGGGGTGCTCACGGCAATTAAAGTGCGGCTCATCCCGCTACCTGCCGCAACGGCCCTGGGCGTCGTCCACTTCGACAATCTCAACGCGGCGGTGGATGCGGTGAGCCCGATTCTCGAACTGGGGCCCTCGGCGGTGGAACTGGTCGATCACCAGATTCTCGGCCCGGCGATGCGCTCGCGCCAGTTCCAGGACCGGGTGGGCTTTGTCCAGGGCGATCCGGCGGCACTGCTCATTGTCGAATTTCAGGGCGAAAAGCAGCAGGAACTGGCTGGCCGGCTGGAGGCGCTGCGCCAGCGGCTGGGACGGGAACGCCTCGGCTACGCCCTGACGGATGTGTTTGGCGAGCAGGAGCAGGCGGAGGTCTGGAACCTGCGCAAGGCGGGACTGGGAATGCTGATGAGCGTGCGCGACGAGCGCAAACCGGTGGCCTTCGTCGAAGACCCGGCGGTGCCCGTCGAGCGGATGCCCGAATTTGTCCGCGCCTTTCAAAAGATCGTCGCCGAACATGGAGTGCGGGCGGGTTACTACGGCCATGCCTCGGTGGGTTGCCTGCACATCCGTCCGGCCCTCAACCTCAAGGACACCGCCGACATCGAGCGGATGAACGCTATTTTCGCGCAGGTGAGCGATCTGACGCGTGAATTGGGCGGTTCGATGAGCGGCGAGCACGGCGACGGTCTGGCCAGAAGCTGGCTCAACGAAAAGATGTTCGGCGGCGAGCTGTACGGTGCCTTTCAGCAGGTCAAGCGCGCCTTCGACTTCGAGAATCGCCTCAACCCCGGCAAAGTCGTCGATGCACCGCCGCCGGATCGCAACCTGCGCTACGGGCCGGACTACCGGACGGTGGAGCCTGCCACCACCTTCGACTTCAGCCGCGAATTCGGCATCGCCCGCGCCGTCGAGATGTGCAACGGCAACGGCAACTGCCGCAAGCAGGACGTGGGAACGATGTGCCCCTCCTACCAGGGCACCCGCGACGAGATGCACTCCACCCGTGGCCGCGCCAACGCCCTGCGCGCCGTGCTCGCCGGTCAGGCCGGAGCAGAAACTTTCACTGGCCGTGGCCTCTACGAGGTGATGGACCTGTGCCTTTCGTGCAAGTCCTGCCAGACCGAGTGCCCCTCCAGCATCAACATGGCCAAGCTCAAGGCCGAATTTTTGAGCCACTACCACCGCGAGCACGGCACGCCCCTCAGAGATCGCGTGATCGGTAACATTGCCCTGGTCAACCGGATCGGCAGCGCCACCGCTCCCTTCTCCAACTGGCTTTTGCACAGCGGGCTCGGCACGGTCGGTAAGCGAATGCTGGGTTTTGCTCCTGCCCGAGAGTTTCCGGCCTTTGCCTCCCAGCCTTTCAGCCGCTGGTTCCGGCGTCACCGTCCCTGGAGTGGGACCAGCCGGGGCAAGGTGGTGCTCTTCCACGACACCTACATGGAGTACAACGACCCAACGATCGGAATGGCGGCCACGGAGCTGCTCGAACGCCTCGGTTACGAGGTGATTCTGCCGGAGCGCCGCTGCTGCGGCAGGCCGATGATCTCGAAGGGTCTACTCAAAGAAGCCCAGGTAAATGCCCGCTTCAACGTCGAGCAGCTGACCCCCTATGCCCAGGCGGGAATCCCTGTTGTCGGCTGTGAGCCCAGTTGCATCCTCACCCTGCGCGACGAATACCTCGATCTGGTGCCCGGCGGAGCGGCCAAGGATGTCGCGTCCCACAGCCAGACGATCGACGAATTTCTCCACGACCGATTGCGCGCAGGAGAACTTGCCCTACCCTTCAAGAGCGACCGGCCACCGGCCCTGGTACATGGGCACTGCCACCAGAAGGCAATCACCGGCACCCGGCCCACCCTCGAAGTCTTGAAGCTGGCCTACGACGTACGCGAGATAGCTTCAGGCTGCTGTGGCATGGCCGGTTCCTTTGGCTACGAGCGAGAACATTACGACCTCTCGCTCACGATCGGTTCCCAGCGCCTTTTCCCGGCGATCGAACAGGCCACCGCCCAGACGGTCCTGATTGCCGACGGCATCTCCTGCCGCCAGCAGATCCAGCACGGCACCCGCCGCACCGCCCAGCATCTGGTCCAGGCGCTGGCAGCCGCCCTGCGCTAGAATACAACCCGCCCATGTAACTGCAACAGTCATACTGGCTCTGTCCCGCTTTGGTTGCAGGAAAGACCAGAGCAGCACCTTTTAGAGGCGGAGCGTTGACTTAACATCTTCTCTCCAGGCTATCGCGGCAATTCCCTGTCTTGAAAGGAGAACAGATCGTTCTCGCGTAATTACAACTTTCATAAAGGAGAATACACAATGGCCGAACAAGAAAAAGTACCCATCGATCAGAAGCTTGAGGTCGTGGTGTTCGGTGTTTCTGACGTTGACCGGGCGAAAGCATTTTATGAAAATCTCGGCTGGCGGCTCGACATCGATGCGGTGAAGGACGACTTCCGGGTTATACAATTCACGCCGCACAATTCGGAAACCTCGATCATCTTTGGCAAGGGAGTCACCTCGGCCAGCTCCGGTCCGGCGTACAATCTGGTTCTCGTTGTGGACGACCTCGATACTGTCCGAGCCGACCTGATCGCCCGCCGCATCGAGGTGAGTGAGATTTTCCACTATGCCGGCGGCCCCTTCAACAACACCGTTGAGAACCCACGCATCGACGGTCGCGACCCACAGGGCCGTTCCTACTCCTCATTTGCTTCGTTCAAGGATCCGGACGGCAACGAGTGGCTGCTCCAGGAGATTACCGAACGGCTTCCCGGTCGTGAGTGGACGTTGACGCAGGCACCGGCCCCAGACGTGCCAGCTCTTGCAGATTTGCTGCGTGAGACGGCAGAGCACCACGACCACTACGAGAAGACGCACGGTGAGCACCACTGGTGGGACTGGTACGCGCCCTACCTGGGTGCGCGTCAGACGGGCAGTAGCCCGGAGGTGGCAGCAACGGCAGCAGATCGCTACCTGGAAGCAATCCTCCAGGTACGTTCCCAATGACAATGCAAGGGCATAGATTATATACGTCGCTTTTGACGTACGTTACTTTTGACGTACAATAAAAATGACGTACGTTACTTTTGCCTGATGAGAGCCAATCCTGGTGGTCAAATTGCCCCTGCACAGGTCGTTGGTCGTGACGCACTGATCAAGAGGCTTTGGCGCGTGTTGGAGCGCCAGAGTCTAGTTCTCAGTGCTGAGCGTCGCATGGGCAAGACAACCATCATCCGCAAGATGGAAGCTGAGGTGTCGCAGAAGGGTGTGCTGGCCTTTTACAGAGATCTTGAGAACGTTCGCACTCCCATCGAATTTGTCGAAGTCATCCGTGAGGACGTTCAAAGTGCCTTGAGTTTACGGCAACGGACGGCTCAGGGCTTTCTAAAGCTGCTTTCCACTCTGGGTGGGGGTGAGGCAGCCGGAGTCAAACTTCCCGAGATTGCCGCTCCCAGTTGGAAAAGATTGCTGGAGGTGCTGATTACAGATCTGATGCGAGAGCCGGCTCAAACAGTAGTCTTCTTCTGGGACGAATTGCCGTTGATGATTTACAACATCCGCAACAGCAGCGGTGAGCAGACAGCTATGGAAGTCCTGGACACATTACGTGCTCTGCGGCAGATGCACGGCTCGCACCTGCGGATGGTTTTCACCGGTTCGATTGGACTGCACAACGTCCTCACGTCCCTAAAGCGAGCCGGATACGCCAACGATCCCACCAACGACATGCTGCAGGAGGACGTGCCGCCTCTAGATCCCGGCTCGGCACAGGAACTGGCGTCGCAACTGATTGAGGGAGAACAACTGAATACCCCGGATCCGCAGCACCTCGCCCGAGCGATTGCTACAGCTGGCAACGGTATGCCCTTCTACATTCAGCATGTCGTCGATCGTCTGACAGCCATCGGCAGCGCCATCGGTGCAGGACAGGTAGAGGAGGTGGTGCAACAATTTCTGTGCGATCCGCAGGATGTTCTCCACCTGCGGTATTACCGGGAGCGCATTGCTACTTACTACACTTCTGCAGAGCAGCCACTTGCCCTGGCTGTACTCGATGTCCTTGCGGCTACCAGCCCCGCCATCGGCTTTAGTGAGATACACAGCGGCATTCAGGCAAACCCAAAGACTGCAGATTCAGAGGATGAAGCCGTGCGCGAGATACTAACTTTATTGCAAAAAGACCACTATATTACCAGAGACAGTCAGGGTAATTATGCATTCCGCTCTTCATTCATCCAGCGCTACTGGCGATTTGCTCGGGGAGTGTTGTGATGCGCAGGAAATTTCTCTCACGGTTCACTCCCAGCTTGATGGCTGCCGAAGATTTGGAAGCTATCTTCGTGCAGCGCCAGAAACTGGTCGAGCGGTTTACGGACTTGATTCGCACCAGTGCCCTAACCCAGGCCAAGCATCACACACTGCTGATCGGGCCGCGTGGTATTGGCAAAACTCACTTCGTCTCACTGGTATATCACCGACTAAAAAAGCAAGAAGAACTCAAAGAAGCCCTACGCATTGCCTGGCTTCATGAGGAAGAATGGGGAGTCTCTTCATTGCTCGATCTGCTGATTCGTATTCTGCAGGCTCTAGTGAAGGAATACAACGATCAGGAGCTAGAGGAAAAAATCGAAAGCCTCTACGAGTCCTCAGCGGCTGAGGCAGAATCAAGAGCGAGAAAGATACTGAAAGACTGGCTCGGCCAGCGCACGCTTCTGTTAATTGTCGAAAACCTGGATGATGTCTTTCATGGTCTGAAAGAGCAAGGTCAGCAAAAACTGCGCTCCTATCTACAGGAGAACCCTTTCTGCACAATTCTGGCTACTTCCCAAAGTCTCTTCAACGGCATTTCGCTACAAACTTCGCCATTTTATGGATTCTTTCGGATACAGACACTGAAAGGATTGAGCCTAGAGGAAGTTCGAGAACTGCTTATCAGGCTCGCTCAACAAGACAGCAACCGGGATCTAGAAACTTTCTTGGCAACAGAAGTAGCTTTGAACAGAATTAAAGCTATCCATCATCTGGCCGGTGGATGCCATAGGATCTATATCATTTTTTATCAATTTCTAACCAGAGAAAGCCTCGATGAGTTGTCTAGTTCCTTCCTTGAAACTCTTGATGAGCTGACACCTTACTATCAATCGAGAATGGCTTCACTTTCAATGCAACAAAGAAAAATAGTTGAATTTCTCTGTACTCAAGGTGGAGGAGTAACGGTCAAAGAAATTGCCAGGAAGTGCTTTATTACCCATCAAACAGCTTCAAGCCAACTAAAAGACCTCTCAGAGAAAGGATATGTCCAGTCGATGTTTGAGGGTCGAGAATCTTTCTATGAAATTCGAGAACCCTTGATGCGCTTATGTGTCGAAATTAAGCAGAGTCGTGGAAGGCCAATTCGTCTATTCGTTGAGTTTCTGAAGAACTGGTATTCTCGAAGGGAATTAGAGGAACTTCACTCAAAATTCCTAAACTCTGGCTCGATAGAGATAACGCACTTGCAAATGGCAATAGAAGAGCACGATTCTTCAAGGAATACACTCGATCTCTTAGGAACTCTTTCCAAGCAGATACACCATTTCCGAGAGCAATGGGAAAGTTTTGAGCAGTTGGACGAGTCGAAGCGAGCGTATTGCCACGTCATCGTCCAGTTGGCCAAGCTAATGCCTCAAACACCCACGAGCGAAGACCTTGAAAAGTTTGCTCCCCTTTTGCCATACTTGGAGGAGACGGCGACTGAATTGGTGCGCTGGATCGAAGATGATGGATTGATCTGGGTTTTCTCAAGTGTTGCCAGATATTACGAGAGGCAGGAGGCATACCATATGGCAGAGTCTTGGTACCGACGCTGCTTGCAGGTGTGCCAGGAGCGATGGGGTCAAGAGCATCCTTCCGTAGCTACAAGTCTTAATAACCTAGCCTTACTCTACTTATACCAAAGTTCGTATAAGGAGGCCGAGCCGCTGTTTATTCAAGCTCTCGAGATGAATAAAAAGTTGTTAGGCCAGCAGCATCCTTCCGTAGCCAGAAGTTTCAATAACTTGGGCTTGCTTTATAATCTTCAAGGCCAGTATGAAGAAGCTGAATTGATGTATGTTCGGGCTCTCGAGCTGCGACAGAAGCTTTTGGATCAGGAGTATCCTTACATAGCTCTCGTTCTCGACAACCTAGCTGGACTCTACCGTTCTCAGGGCCGGTATGAGAAGGCTGAGTTACTGTATACTCAAGCTCTCGAGCTGCGACAGAAGCTTTTGGATCAGGAGCATTTAGATATAGCTAGGAGTCTCAATAACCTGGCTATCCTATATACGATGCAGTCTCGGTGGTTAGAAGCTTTTGAGAGTTATCGGAAGAGCTTTCATATTCTTGAAAAAACTGGTAACAAGTTTAGAGAGATAGGAGTTCTTTCTCATCTGATCGATGCTTGCATCGGTGCTGAAAAATGGAAAGAGACTCTGAAATATATTCAGCTTCTCCTTCATGAACACGCCGTTCATAATTACGAGCTACCCGATGATTACTGGTCATACTCACTAGCAGGCAGGATGACCACTAGCCTACGCGCCCTTTCGGCTGTAAAAGCGGAGTTCAGAGAGCTAAAAGAGTGGTTTGAATTGTGGAAGCCATTGATTGAGCGTTATTCGGAGCTTCAAGTGCCAGGTCGCCTGCTCGCAAGCTGGGTGCAATACCAGGAGAAGCAGGGCGATCCGCGCGTATTGCTGGCCCTCCCAATTGAACAGCGGCGCATTCTGGAAGAATTGATCAATCCCCGTCCATCAACTGCAGGTTCTGAAACAGTACATTAGCGACGCTGGATCTCGACTGTGCCATTGCTGTAGGCGGTGAGGGCGTTGGACTGCAGGTAAGCTCTTGCCCGGCTGTCGCCTTTGAGATAAGCGTCCCAGAAAGCGACCGTAGCAATCTTGATGTCGTCCCAGATGGCCGATTGGGTCCCTACTTCGTCTCGAAGCTGGTTGAACAGTTTTCCCCCGCCCCCTTCGCCGGGGCCGCCCAGAGCAGCGTGGTTCGCCCCTTCGATGATGAGGCCGTACTTGTTGCCGGGGGCGGAAAGTTTGAAGGCATCTAATTTTTGCTGGGCATCCTGGCCGGTGATCCCCCGGTCGAGGGAGCCAGTAATCACCATGAGGGGCAGTCTGATGCCACTCCAGGAATTGTCAGTAAGGCCCTGCTGGCCGCTGCCCTGGCCGGAGAGCATCAGTACCGCCTGCACGCGGTTGTCAGCAAAGCTGGTGCTGCCCCGGCCCGGAATGTTCACCCGCGCTCCGGCGATCAGTTGGGCAGTGTAGGCTCCCAGGGAATGGCCGCCGACGCCGATGCGAGCAGGGTCGATCTTGCCCCTGAGTTCGGGAATCTGGTTTTCGAGGCTGCCCAGCGAATCGATGACAAGGGAGATGTCCTGGGCGCGGTTGATCCAGGTATTGGGATCGTCGTTGATCCGGCGGATTCTGCCCAGCATACCCATGCCGCCCCCGCCGCCGAAACCGCCACGACCAAAACCGCCACCGCCACCAAAACCACCGCGCCGGTTTTGCTGGGGGTTCTCGCCCTGCCCACCAAAAGAATCGGCGTGGGTCGGGTTGATCACGACGTAGCCGTGGGAAGCCCAGAACTGGGCAAAGGGGGCTTTGCGCTCGCCTGAGCCACCGGTGCCGTGGGAGAAGATGATGACTGGAAATGGTCCTTTTGCGTCTGGGTAGGCGATGTAGAGCGGCAACTGCTTGCCGCGCCGCTGGTCTGTGAGGCCAATTTGAGAAGCTTCTTGAACGCGGTAGGTGCCGTCTGTAGCGTAGGCATTGCTGGTGGCGTCGGCTCTGGCATCGATCTGCGGGGGCCGCTGGGCATCGGCGGGCCAGAAGGCGAAGACAGCGCCCAGAATAAACGCCAGCGCCGCACCGACGATCAGGAGCGGACTGCGCCGGTTTCGAGGGAACATCCTGTCCTCCCGCGAAAATACATCGACTTGTAAGGCAAAAGTCCGGGTGCGCCGGACCCCCCGCCAATGTAACAGACGACCAGCCGGTAGTGGCTTTACTTCACCGGCGCGACATCCGAGGTGCAGAAGGCGCAGCGCTTCGCTTCGATTGGAATCTCACTCAGGCACTCGGGGCACTTGCGCGTCGTCGGATCAGCTGGAGCGGGCGAGTTGCGGGTGCGGGCGATCAAGGCGTTGACGGGCAGAACCACCAGAAAATAGATAACCGCTGCGATGATCAAAAACGAAATGATCGCGTTGATCAATTCACCGTAGAGAAATTTGCTGTTGTTGATCGTGAAATAGAGATTCGAGAAATCCGGCTGGCCGCCGATCGCAGCGATCAGAGGCGTCACCAATCCTTTTACGAATGTGTCTACTATTTTGCCAAATGCCGCACCGATGACGACGCCGACAGCCAGATCGACGACGTTGCCCCTCAACAAAAATTGCTGGAAACCTGAAAGCATATTGAACACTCCTGCGACAAAAAGGGATTGAACACCGCAAGATTATCTCATCTTGAATCAGGGGATTTCAGTAGCGATTGGCAACTTGAAAACAAAGATTTCCAGACGAAGCAGGGGCAAAGCGTCAGTTTCCCAGTTGCGACGGCAGCCCGCCCGAAGGATAGTGCTCCTGTCTGCGGCTGCTCTGCAGGTGCTGGCTGATTCCCAGCCCGCCTACGTAGCCGTAACCTGAGACGTACAGGAGCAAAAAAGGCAGCACCCCCCAGGCGTGAGCGGCGATAGCGAGAACCAGCGCCCAGAGCGCGTAAGCCCCCAGGCCCAGTTCCGCAAAGCTCAGCGGATCGAGGGGCAACTGGTAGCGCTTGGACTGCCAGCGGTCGCCGGGGGCGACGACGGCAAATTTGGGGGTACGGCGAAAGGAACCGCCGCGATCGACCAGACCCGCCAGCACCGCCCGGCTGTTGGCGAGGGACAGGCCCGTGCCGAGGACAGCGAGAAGCACAATGCGGGGCAGGGCGCGCCACCAGTGGCTAGGATGCAGTTCGCGCTGGGCGGCCAGATAAAGAACCGGTGGACCGAAGGTCGCCGGGACCATCAGCACTCCCCAGAGGCGGCTGAGGGGGTGATCGCCCACCCAGGGGGTAAGTAGCAGCGGCACAGAAGCCAGCACGATGAAGAGCATCAAGGGATGGACGGCGTAGCCCGTCAGATGGAGCGTCGCCTGCAGCTTCTGCGCAGCGCCGAGGGGAGCGGCCCAGACCGGCCCCAGCAATTTACGGGCGCACTGGATGCTGCCTTTGGCCCAGCGCGCCTGCTGCAGTTTGTAGGCGACCATCGTCACCGGCAGCTCGGCTGGGGCGACGATCCGGTTGTCGTAGAGCGCCCGCCAACCGGCAAGCTGGCTGCGATAGCTGAGGTCGAGATCTTCAGCCAGAGTGTCAGCCTGCCAGCCGCCGCCGCCCGTGATCGCCGCCTTGCGCCAGATCCCGGCGGTGCCGTTGAAGTTGAGCAGGTAGTGATTGCCGTAGCGCGCCTGCTGCTCGATGGCGAAGTGGCCATCGATACCCAGCGCCTGCAGGCGGGTGAGGAGCGAATAGTCGGCGTTGGTGTGAGCCCAGCGGGTCTGCACCAGCCCGACCTCTGGATCGCCAAAGTGGACGAGGGTGCGCTTGAGCCAGTCGGCGGGCGGCAAAAAATCGGCGTCAAAGATGGCGATAAATTCGCCCTGCGCCTCCGGCAGGGCGGCGGCGAGGGCACCGGCCTTAAAACCCCGCCGGTCGCGGCGCGCAAGATAGTCGATCCGATAGCCGCGCTCGCGGTACTCGGCGACGGCAGCCGCAAGGATGGATCCTGTCTCGTCGGTCGAATCGTCGAGCACCTGGATCTGCAGCGCTCCGGCAGGATAATCGAGGGCACAGACGGCGGCGAGCAACCGGCGGCAGACGTACAGTTCGTTATAAATCGGCAACTGCACCGTGACCACCGGCCAGTCCACCGGAGGCGCAAACGAACCGGCAGTGTTGCCGCCGCGATGCCGCCTGAAGGTGAGCCAGTAGGCGTTGATGCCATAGCAAAAAAGCCACAGGGCCGCCAGGCTGTTGAGAGCCAGCAACCCAAAAGCACAACCGTTCTGGAATTCAACCAGCGTGCTGTTCAGAAGTCCTCTGGGGCGCAACGATCCGGTTGTTGGCATCGACGTGGACCACCAGCGGCTGGTGGTGACGCAACTCGTCGCTGCTCGCCTGGCCGTAGGCAAGAATGATCACCTGATCGCCCGCGACCGCGAGCCGAGCGGCGGCTCCGTTGAGGACGACGGCTCCAGAACCCGCCGTCGCCTCGATCGCGTAGGTGACCAGTCGCGCTCCGTTGTTGAGGTTGACGACGTGGACCTGCTCGTAGGGCAAAATACCGGCAGCATCGAGCAGGTCAGCATCGACGCTCACTGAACCGACGTACTCCAGGCAGGCACCGGTGACGGTGGCGCGGTGAATCTTACCCAGCAAAACGGTGCGCAGCATCGCCTTTTTCTCTCTAGCGGTAGGCCGCGATAGACTTGTCAATTAACGCCTGGGCGACGGCCACACCCTGCCAGCCGGTGATCTCGGTCACTTTTTTTTCTAGCCGCTTGTAGGTGGCAAAAAATTCGGCGATCTCGTCGAGCCGGTGCTGCTCGAGGTCGCCAATGTCTTTGATCCCGGCGTAGCGCGGATCTTTGGCCGGCACACAGAGAATCTTCTCATCGCCGTCGCCGCCGTCGATCATCCCCAGCACCCCGATGGGCCGGGCCGCAATAAGACAACCGGGGAAGGTCGGCTCGTCCATCAGCACCAGCCCGTCGAGCGGATCGCCGTCGTCTGCCAGCGTATTGGGGACAAAGCCGTAATCGCCCGGATAGTACGTCGCTGAGTAGAGTACGCGATCGAGGGCAAAGACCCCCAGTTCCTTGTCGAACTCGAACTTGTTGTGCGAACGGCTGGGAATCTCTACCAGCACGTTGAGCAGCCCCTCTTTTGGCCGCGCCGGAATCTTGCTCAGGTCGATCACAGTGTCCTCGTCTACTACCGGTCTTCGATGGCTATTTTACGGTAGCGCAACTCATCAATCGAATTCAATGAAAGAAAAATAGCGATAATTATTCGGGTTTTCTTATTTATAAAAAAGGCTCATAAATACTAGGATTTACTGCTATTTCTACTTGAAATGGCGGGATATTTGCTCCGTGGCCAAAAATACGCTCGGTCATCAATTGCTGATATAGCAGGCTTTTAGATTAGTGCTTAAGAGTGGCAGACTTGCATGCTCCTGTCAAAATGTGGTAGCTATGCTCTTGAGAATCGCAAGCTTGCTCGTGGTCGCACATTCCTTCCTTCGTCTCAATTTAAAACCTTCGTGCGAAATGCCAGTTGTTGGATTGTTGTCGATGTGTAGAAGGCTACAGCTAGCTGACGATGGGGATGATTCGATTGTGTCGGCGAATACCTTACCACACCTGGAAGGATTTCTCGCCGCCTGCTGCTGACGAGTCTGGCTTGTTGACCTTCTGTCAGATTTCGGTCGCTATATGTGTGTAAGTCTAGCTCGTTAATGGTCTGCGCTTCCCCCATTACTCCGTGCTGCCCTCGATGCCTACCAAGAACTCTGCCACACCAATGAACTTTACCTGCTTATCGATTAGTCCTATTCAAAATCTCTATCCAGGTATCGCAATTGCCACTGTGCGCGGTGGCGGCATCGGCATCCTCGATAGAGAATTTTGCCCGGTAGACGAGCTACCGGTAGCCCGGACGGCGCTCGAACAGTTGTGCCAGGCCGCCCGCGCCGTAGCGGGCAGCTGCGGTCTGCGCCTGCGGGCTTCTCAGGTGGCGACCAGTTATCCATTGCTCGAACCGCTGGCGGGGCAGCCGCACTGGCTCATCCTCTGCGGCTGGGATACCCAGACCCTCGCCCAGGCTCTCGCCAGCCTGCCGGAGGGGGCAGAGCGGCGGGTTCTCGTCGAGGTCACCGACCTCGACCAGGCAGAACTCATTGTCCAGGCGCAGTTACCGGTAGACGGCCTGGTGGTGCGCGGCCACGAGTGCGGCGGTTGGGTCGGCGAAGATTCGGCCTTTGTGCTTGCCCAGAAGCTCTTGCGCCTGGAGGGAACGACTTCCATTTACGTTCAAGGCGGTATTGGCATCCATACCGCCGGAGCCTGCCGGGTAGCGGGGGTGGCTGGGGTGATCCTCGACGACCAGCTATGGTTGATGCCCGAATCGCCCCTGAGTGCCGAGCAGCAGAGCTACCTCAACGAATTGAACGGGCAGGAAGCAATCCCCATCGGTGAACGGCTCGACGCCCCCCTGCGGGTGCTTGCCCGGCCTGGTTTCGCTGTGATTGCCCGGTTGCAGGCACTCGCCGAGCAGATCGACCTCATCGAGGACCGCACCGAAGCGCTTCGGCAGTGGCAGCAGCAGGCGGACGCCCTCATCGGCTGGGGAGAAGCGGGGGTAACGGCCTGGCCGATCGGCCAGGCGATGGGCCTGGCGGCAGTCTTCCGCGAGCGCTACCGCACCACTGGCCGTCTGGTGCAGGCCATCCTCAAAGAAAGTGCTCGCCACATCGAGCTGGCCCAGCAATGTCAGCCCCTCAAGCCGGGCTCAGCTCTGGCAGCTTCCCACCGCACCGAGTACCCGATCGTCCAGGGACCGATGACGCGGGTGAGCGACACGAGCGAATTTGCCGACGCCGTCGCCGGGGGGGGTGGTCTACCGCTACTGGCCTTGGCGCTGATGCGCGGCGAGCAGGTGCGCTCACTTTTAGTCAAGACCCAGGCACTGATGCAGGGCCGCAGCTGGGGGGTGGGCATTCTCGGTTTTGCCTCCCACGCCCTGCGCGAAGAGCAGATGAAGGCCGTGCGCGAGGTGAAGCCGCCCTTTGCCCTGATCGCCGGTGGCCGCCCCGACCAGGCGGCACAGCTCGAAGAAATCGGCATCGCCACCTACATCCATGTGCCGGTGCCCCGCCTGCTCAAGATGTTCCTCGAACAGGGTGCCCATCGCTTTGTCTTTGAGGGGCGCGAGTGCGGCGGCCACGTCGGTCCGCTAAGCAGCTTCCTGCTCTGGGAGAGCATGGTGGACACGCTGCTTGCCGAGGTACCCGCTCAAAGGGCGGCCTCGATGCACATTCTCTTTGCCGGTGGCATTCACGATGCGACCTCGGCGGCGATGGTCGCCACCCTCGCCGCTCCCCTGACTGAACGGGGGATGAAGGTAGGCGTGCTCATGGGCAGCGCCTATCTTTTTACCGAAGAAGCCGTAAGTTGCGGAGCGATCGTCAGGCAGTTTCAGGAGCAGGCGATCGCCTGTCGGCGCACGATCAACCTCGAGACTGGCCCCGGCCATGCCAGCCGCTGTGCGGTCACCCCCTTTGCCTACGAGTTCTACCAGACTCGCCGCCGGATGGTCGCCGCCGGTCACTCGCCCGAAGAAGTCAAAAACACCCTCGAAGATCTCACCCTCGGACGGCTGCGCACCGCCTCCAAGGGCATGGTGCGTGGGCCCGAGGGCATCAAGGCCGTCGATGAGCCGACCCAGATCAAGGACGGCATGTACATGATTGGCCAGGTGGCGACGATGCGCGACCGGGTCTGTTCCGTGCGCGAGTTGCACGCCGGTGTCTCAGAAGGCAGCGCGGCGCGGCTGGTCGAACAGAGTGCAGCCATCGAAGATCAAGAGGCAGCTCCCACGCCTTCGGATATCGCCGTGATCGGCATCGGCACGCTGCTGCCCAGTGCCCTCGACGCCGAGTCGTACTGGGAGACGATTATCAAGCAGGTAAGCACGATCGCCGAAATCCCTGCCGAGCGCTGGGACTGGCGGCTGTACTTCGACAGCGACCGCAACAAGCGCGACAAGATCTACTCCCGGTGGGGCAGCTTCCTGGAGGATGTGCCCTTCGACCCGGTGCGCTTTGGCATCCCGCCCAGGTCGCTGCGCTCGATCGAGCCGATGCAGCTTCTCGCCCTCGAAGCGGTGCGCCAGGCGATCGCCGACGCCGGTTACGAGGGGAGCGACTTCGATCGCGAGCACACCTCCGTGATCTTCGGTATCGGGGGCAGCGTCGGCGATCTGGGTCAGCAGTACGCTGCCCGCTCCGAAATTCCCCGCATCGTCGGCCAGACCGACCCGGAGGTCTTCGATCGCCTGCCGGAGTGGACAGAAGAATCGTTTCCGGGCCTGCTTGCCAATGTCGTCGCCGGACGGGTGGCCAACCGCTTCAACCTGGGCGGCTCCAACTTTACGGTCGATGCGGCCTGCGCCTCCTCGCTCGCGGCGATTCACCTGGCGGTGCGCGAACTAGAAAGCGGCAACAGCTCGCTTGCAATCGCGGGCGGCGTCGATACGAGCCAGGGTCCGTTTCCGTATTTTTGTTTCAGCAAGACCCAGGCGCTCACGCCAAGGGGCACACCCCGGCCCTTCGACAAGTCCGCCGACGGCATCGTGATCGGCGAAGGTCTGGCGATGGTCGTCCTCAAGCGCCTCGCCGACGCCGAGCGCGACGGCGATCGGATCTACGCGGTGATTAAGGCGACCGCCGGTTCCAGCGACGGCAAAGCCCTCGGAATGACCGCCCCCCTGCCCGCCGGTCAGAAGCGGGCGGTGCGCCGCGCCTATCAAAAAGCCGGTTTCTCCCCCAGGACGCTCAGTCTCTACGAGGCCCACGGCACCGGCACTGCCCTGGGCGACAGTTCGGAGCTGACGACGCTCACCGAGACGCTTGCCGCCGAAAAGGCTGCCCCCAAATCCTGCGCCATCGGCTCCGTCAAGTTGCTCATCGGCCACACCAAGAGCACCGCCGGCGTCGCCGCTTTGATCAAGGCGTCGCTCGCCCTGCACTGGCGGGTGCTGCCCGGCCACCCCATCCCCGATCCGCTCGATCCGATCGTCGATCCGGATAGTCCGGTCTACCTGCTCTCCCAGCCCCGGCCCTGGTTTGCCGGTGCGGCCCATCCCCGCCGCGCCGGGGTGAGTGCCTTCGGCTTTGGCGGCACCAACTTCCACGCCATCCTCGAAGAATATCGCGGCAGTGTGCGCGAGACAGCTCCCGGTGCGGCGCGCTGGCCGCAGGAGCTGTTTGTCTGGCAGGCGGCGAGCAAAGATGCGCTGATAAAAGACCTGCGCACCCTGCGCAAGGCGGCTGTCGCCGGCACCAGACATTCGCTTCGGGATCTGGCCTATACCTGTGCCCGTCAGGCGATGAACCGCCAGGGCCAGGCGGTGCGCCTGGGCATCGTCGCCGCCAGTCATAGCGAACTGGCCGACGCCCTCGATCAGGCGATCGCTGCCCTCGAAGCGCCCCAGGTACCGGTTCTGCCCGAAAATATCCGCATCGGCATCGGCCCGGCCATTCAGCCCGCCGAGATTGCCTTTGTCTTTCCTGGCCAGGGATCGCAGTATCCGGATATGGCGCGGGAGGCGGTGCTGTACTTCGAGGAGCTGCGCCGCGCCATCGAGCAGGCGGATGGGCTGCTCGCCCAGCATCTGCCCCTGCCCCTCAGCCATTACATCTACCCGCCCGCCGCCCACAGCGAAGCGGACGAAGCCCAGCAGCGCCGCGATCTGACCCGCACCCAGGTGGCCCAACCGGCCCTCGGTGCGCTGGAGGCGGGCTACCTCGATCTGGCTCATCGCCTGGGCCTTAAAGCGGCGATGGTCTGTGGCCATAGCTTCAGCGAATACACCGCCCTGCACGCTGCCGGGGTACTGAGCCGCACCGACTTTTTGCGCCTTTCCCAGCGGCGCGGCCAGGTAATGGCCGAAGCAAGCCGGGGCGGCGACGGGGCGATGGCGGCGATCAAGGCCGAGCGCGCCCAGTTGGAGGCGTTGCTCGCCAAACTCGACCCCACCGGCAGTGTGATCGTCGCCAACCACAACGCTCCCTTGCAGTCGGTGCTCTCCGGCGACCGCGAGACCCTGGCCCGGGTCGTCCAGCAATTCAATGACCAGGGCATCGACGCCACCCTGCTCAATGTCGCCGGTGCCTTCCATTCGCCCCGCATCGCCGCCGCCGAAGCACCGATGCGGGCCGCGATCGAAGAAGCGGCTCTCCAGCCGCCCGTTCTGCCCGTCTACTCGAACACGACCGCCCGGCCCTACCCGAGTGCGCCCGAGGCAATTGCCCAGCAAATCACCGGTCATCTGTTGCACTCGGTCGAGTTCGTCGAGCAGATCCGCACCATGTACGCCGACGGTGCGCGGCTTTTTGTCGAACTCGGGCCCAAGATGGTGCTCACCCGCCTGATTGGCCAGATCCTCGAAGGGCAGGCCCACACCGCCCTTGCGCTCGATGGCCAGGGCGGTGGCCTGCGCGGTCTTTTGACAGCCTTTGCCGGTCTGGCGGCCTGCGGCGTTCCTCTGCGCTGGACAGCCCTTTTTGATGGCCGCGAGGCGGTCGCCCTGAGCACGGGCCAGCTCACGGCTCCGGCTCCGGCTCTGAGTGCTACCGCCTGGCTTGTCAACGGTGGCGTTGCCCGGCCTGCGCGCGAACCTGTCGCCTACACGGGCAACAAGCCGCCTCTGACCCTCGAAACCTTCAACCAGACTCGTCCGGCTCTACCGGCCCCGGTAGCAGCCAGTCCACCGGTCCCTACCCCCATCGCTGTGCCCAAACCTGCCGTAGCCGGCAACGGCAACGGCAACGGTAATGGCAAGCACCCTACCGCTCCTGCAAGCAACGGCCACAAACCGACCCTGCATCCACCCACTGTCAGTCCCGTCCCATCCAGCCGCCCGCCGGTCCAACCGCAGGTGATGCCGGTCCAGTCCCACACCATCCAGCAGCCAGCCAGCCCCATGTCGAATGATCTCGCCTTGCAAGCCTACGTGGCTCACCAACAGACGATGCGCCAGTTCCTGGCGACTGAGGAGCAGGTGATGCGCCACTTCCTGCAATTTGCCGCAGGAAGGCCGCTCAGCGCCCCGCTTCCCCAATCAGCGGCCCCGCCGCTCATCGCCCCGCCGGTAGCGGTCCCCGCCGCTGCCCTGCCCGCACCAGCAGCCCCGGCTCCGGCCATGCAGCCCCTACCGGCTCCGGTCGTCCAACCCGCCCCGGTGACGATTGCACCTCCAGTCCTCCCTGTGGCTGCTGCGCCGCCCCCGCCCCCACCGCCGCCCCCTGCCATCAAAGCGGCTCCTGTCCCTGCCCCTGCGACAGCGATGGGCCGCGAGCAGGTGACGCGGACGATTCTGGAACTGGTGAGCGAGCGGACCGGTTATCCGGTCGAGGTGCTCGGACTCGATCAAGATGTCGAAGCCGAGTTGGGCATCGACTCGATCAAGCGCGTCGAGATTATGGGTGCCCTGCAAAAGGCGCTGCCCGCCGAGTGGACAGCCCAGGTGCAGAGCAAGATGGAAACGCTCACCCGCGCCAAGACCCTCAACCACCTCATCGACCAGGTACTGACCCTCGCTTCCTCCACGGCCACCGAGGAGGGCCAGGGCCCAAAAAAATCCTGGTCCGCAGTTGAGGCCGCACCGCGCTTCGTGATGGAAGCGCAGGTGCAGCCTCTGCTGCGGAGCGAGCGGACAGCGCTCGAAGGATTGTTTTTGCTCACCGAAGACAGCCTGGGAGTCGCGAGCCATCTGGCCAGTGCGCTCCAGGCTGCCGGTGCGCGCACGGTCACGGTTCCAGCGGCGCTTCTGGCCTCGCCCGAACCATTGAACGCTCACCTGGAGCAGTTGCGTACAAGCCACGGGCCGGTGACGGGCATCGTCCACCTCGCCCCCCTCGACAGGTTGGCGCTGCCTGGGGATCTCTCAGGCTGGCGCAACTGCACCCAGATCCAGGCCAAGAGCTTCTTCCAGATTCTTAAAGCCTGCAGCGCCGATCTCACAGCCGCCGGGGCAAAGGCCCACGTGCTCGCTGCCTCCGCTCTGGGCGGTTACCTGGGCCGCAAGGACACCGTTGGACCAGGATTGGCGGCGGGGGGCGGCGTCTTTGGCATCGTCAAGACGGTCGCCCAGGAGTGGTCCGACGCCCACGCCAAAGCTCTCGACTTCGACGGGAGTCTCGACGCCCGGCAGATGAGCGAATGCCTGCTTGCCGAAATTTTTGCCGCCGACAGCCGCCAGGAGGTGGGCTACCCGGCGGGTCAGCGCACCGTCTTTCAGGCGGTCCCGGCCCCGCTTGCTGCCGGAGGCACGCCCCGCCTGCGCCCCGACAGCGACTGGGTAACGCTCGTCATCGGCGGAGCGCGAGGCATCACCGCAGAGATCGCCGCCGATCTGGCCGAGACGGGCATGACGCTCATCGTCGCCGCCCGCTCGCCGGTGCCCACCCCCGAATCGGCGGAGACCGAGGGCATCGAGAACCTTGGCACCCTGCGCAAGCTCTTTCTCGCTCGCCTGCAGGCAGCGGGCAAAAAGCCAACGCCCGCGCTCATTGAGCAGCAGGTTCAGAACCTGTTAAAAGAACGGGCGATCGCCCGCAACCTGGCCCGCTTTGAAAAGCTCGGTGCCCGCGTCGGCTACTACAGTGTGCGCGACGAGCAGCAACTCGCGAGCTTGATCGAAGAAATTTATGGGCGCTACGGGCGGCTGGATGCGGTGGTCAACGGTGCCGGGATTATCGAGGACAAGCTTATCGCCGACAAGAGCTTTGAGTCGTTCAGCCGGGTCTTCGATACAAAAGTCGATATCGCCTTTACCCTGGCGCGCACCCTCAGGCCCGAGACGCTCAAGTTGCTGGTGTTCTTCAGTTCAGTGGCGGGCCGCTTTGGCAACCGGGGCCAGGTCGATTACGCCGCCGCCAACGAGACCATGAATCGCCTTGCCTGGCAGATGGACCACCAGTGGCCCCAGACGCGGGTGATCTCGCTCAACTGGGGTCCCTGGGAATCGGGCATGGCCTCCGAGGCCGTCAAAGAACAGTTCCGCAAGCGCAACGTGATCCCGATCCCGCTTGAATCGGGCCGCAAGGCTTTTATCGAAGAGTTGTTCTTTGGTCCCAAAGGGGCGGTCGAGATCGTCCACGGCGAGGGGCCGTGGGAGACCGCAGAGCTGACGCGGGGCAACTTCAAGCCCGAGGCAGCCGTTCAGGTCAGTTCTGGACCGCCGGTGCGCCCCTTTGCCCTGATTCGTTCTCCCTTTGTGCTGCAGCCCAATTCGACCGTCACCCTCGATCACACCTTCACGACGGCGAGTGACCCGTACTTGATCGACCACAGCATGGACGGCAACCCGGTGCTCCCTGCTACCGTCGCCCTCGAATGGCTGGCGGAGTTCGTCCAGGACGCCTGGCCCGATCTTGTAGTTACCGAAGTGCGCGACCTGCGCGTGCTGCGCGGCGTGGTCTTGAACGCTCCCCAGGGCCGGCGGGTCACCCTGAGCGCCCGCGCCTCGGTCCACGCCGACGCCGACGCCCTCGAGGTGAGCGCCGAGGTCTTCGATCCCGACAAAAAAGCGCCCTTCTACCGGGCGCTGGTGGTGATGCGGCCCCGCCTTGAGGAGGAACCCACCGACCTCCCGGAACCCCTGCGCACAACCGGTAGCGTCCTCGATGCGGCCACCGCCTACCGCGACCACACTTTCCACGGACCGCAGTTCCAGCTTTTGAGCGCCATCGAGCGCCTCGACGAGCACGGCATCGATGCAGTTGTCCAGCCCAGCCGACCGGCACAGTTTCTGGCCACCGGCGAGTCGCTGCCGGACTGGCTGTTCGATCCGGGCCTGCTCGATACACTGCCGCAGCTGGCGCTTTTTTGGGCGCGCATCAACCAGGGTTCCTTTGCCCTGCCGAGCCGGTTGGGCCGGGTGATCCGCTACGGCAGCGGACCGCTCGCAGGACCGCTGCGGATCGCTTTTCGGGTGACGAGCGCCAACGAGCACCAGCTGAGCTACGACGCCCACATCATCGACAGGGACGGCCACGTGCGCCTGGTGCTCATCCACGGCGAGAGCAACAGCTCCCGCGCGCTCAACCGGCTGGCGAGGGTGCCATGAACCTGCCCATCGAACCGGTTGCGATCATCGGCGTTGCAGCACTGTTTCCGAAGGCAAAAGATGCGGCCTCCTTCTGGCAGAACATTCTCGACAAAGTCGATGCGGTGAGCGAAGCGCCCCCCTCCTGGGCGCGGCACTACTTCGATCCCGACTCCAAAGAACAGGACCGGATCTACACGACCAAGGGCGGTTTCTTGGGCGAGCTGGCCGAGTTCGATCCGACCGAATTTGGGATCATGCCCAATACGATCGACGCTGCCGAGCCGGATCACTTTATTGCCCTCAAGCTGGCCCGCGACGCGCTGGCTGACGCCGGCTACCTCGATCGGCCCTTCAACCGCAAAAAAGCGGGGATCATCTTGGGCCACGGCGTCTACGTCAACCGTGGCCACATGGCGATGCTCCAGCAGACGCTGGTGCTCGATCAGACGATCGACACCCTCCGGCGGGTCTGCCCAGATATGGACGATGCCTCGATCGAGGCGGTGCGCCGGGCGCTGCGGGCCAACACTCCGGCATTCAACGCCGAGGTGGTGCCGGGGATGGTGCCAAACGTGATCACAGGCCGGATCGCCAACCGCCTCGACCTGATGGGCACCAACTATCTCATCGACGCCGCCTGCGCCTCGGGGCTGGTGGCGGTCGAGCTGGCGATGAAGGAACTGGCGAGCGGCAGATGCGACCTGATGCTCGCAGGCGGCGTCCAGGCGTCGCTGCCGCCGCAGTACAACATGGCCTTCTGCCAGCTCGGTGCCCTCTCCCACACCAGTATCCGGCCCTTCGACAAAGCCGCCGACGGCAACGTCATGGGCGAAGGCTGCGGCATATTGGTGCTCAAGCGCCTCAAAGACGCCGAGCGCGACGGCGATCGGATCTACGCCGTCGTCAAAGGCGTCGGCAGTTCCAGCAACGGCAAGGCGCTCGGGATGCTCGCTCCCCGCCTCGAAGGGGAGGTGCTCGCCCTCGAAGAAGCCTACGCCCAGACAGGCATCGATCCGGCGAGCGTCGATCTGGTCGAAGCCCACGGCACCGGCATTCCGGTGGGCGACCGCACCGAGATGGAAGCCCTCGCCCAGGTCTACGGCGCGCGCTCAGGCGAGTTGCCTCGGGTCGGCATGGGTTCGGTCAAGTCGATGATTGGCCACTGCATCCCCGCTTCGGGGGCGGCGAGCTTTATCAAGATTGCCCTGGCCCTCTATCACAAAGTCCTGCCGCCCACCCTGCTCGATGCGGTCAACCCGGATCTGGGGGTCGAGCGGACGCCCTTTTATCTCAACAACCAGACCCGCCCCTGGGTGAGCGCCAATCAGCGGCCCCGTCGAGCCGGGATCAATGCCTTCGGCTTCGGTGGAATCAACGCCCACGCCCTCTTAGAAGAGTACCGCCCAAGCGGTCCTGAGCAGATCCTGCACCGGCACTGGCCCTCGGAGTTGTTCGTCTTTGCTGCCGCCGACCGGGCGGGCCTGATAAGCCAGATCGAGGCGGCCCTGGCGCTGGCCGATCGGACCTCCCTCGCTCAGCTCGCCTGCAACCTCGCTGCTGCAGCCGGTGAGGGGCGCTGTCGTCTGGCCCTGATTGCCCGCAACGGCGAAGAACTCACAAACAAGCTCAATCAAGCCATCGAAAAGCTCAAAGATTCTGGCCGCGTTCGCTTTCGGGGCGGGCTTTTTTACAACGAAGTCGCTCCAGACGCTGCCGGTGCAAAGACGGCGATGATCTTTCCGGGCGAGGGCTGCCAGTATCCGAATATGCTCGCGGATCTCTGCCTGTACTTTCCGGTGGTGCGCGAGTGGTTCGATTTTCTTGACTCGGCCCTGGGCGAAGGACGGCCCCACCCGCCCAGCCGCTATATCTTCCCGCCGCCCACAGCCATCGATGACGCGGTGATCGAGCGCACGCACCGGACGCTCTACCAGATGGAACTGGCCGTCGCCTCGGTCGCCACCGCCAGCATGGCCCTCTACGAGCTGTTGCGCGAGTTCGAGGTCAGGCCCGATGTGATGGTGGGCCACAGCACCGGCGAACTTACCAGTCTGGTCGCCTCGGGTGTGGTCCGCCTCGCCGATCGCTCCGAGATGATGAGCAAGCTGCTCCTCATGAATACGCTCTACCAGCAGCTCGAAGAGACCAACCTCATCCCGCGTGGCGTACTGCTCACCGTCGGCGCACTGCGCAGCGAGGTGCTCGCCAAGCTGTTAGACGAATTTCCGGACCGGCTGCACCTGGCGATGGACAACTGCCCGAATCAGGTGGTGCTCTTTGGCGACGAAGGGGCGATTGCCGAGGCGGCGGATCGGCTGCAGACGAGCGGGGCGATCTGCCAGCGCCTGCCCTTTGACCGCGCCTACCACACGCCCCTCTTTGAAGCGCCCGCCCAGGTGCTGCGCGCCTTCTACGACGCCCTCGACGTTGGCCCGGCCCAGACGCCGCTCTACAGTTGCGCTACAGTCGATCGCTTTCCGGACGAGCCGGAGGCGATCCGCGAACTGGGTGTGCGGCAGTGGCCTTCGCGGGTGCGCTTTCGCGAGACGATCAGCCAACTCCACGACGAAGGGGTGCGCTTTTTTATCGAAGTCGGTCCGAGCGGCAACCTGACAGGCTTTGTAGACGACATTCTTAAAGGCCGCGACTACCGGGCGGTGCCGGTCAACAGCCAGCGCAAGAGCGGCCTCGAGCAGTTGCAATTTTTGATTGGCCAGTTGTTCGTCGCCGGTCAGCCTGTCAGTTTTGACCCGTTTTTCAAGCGGCGCGGGCTCGTGCCCGAAGCGCCGGAGGCGGCACCTACCAAAAAGCGCCGGGGCCGGATCCTCGATCTGACCCTGCCGCACATGGAATTGCCGGAGAACTTTGCCCTGCCCAGTCTCAACGGCAAGGTTACTGCTCCGTCTGCTCCCGCCCCTGCTCCACCCGTCCCCGCCCCGCCCCCGCCCGCAGCGAACAACGGTCACGCTGCGCTGAGCGCCATCCCGGTCGCCCCCGATCCGCAACCGGTCGTCATCGGCGACGCCGGGGCGGCGATCGTCCACGATCACTTCACCCTGATGCAAGAATTTCTAGCCAGCCAGGACCGGCTCTTTGCGAGCCTCGTCTCCGCTGCCCCCGCCCAGGCAGGATCGACTCACGCGCCTGTACAGGCCGATCCCTGGCCGTACCTGGGAGAGATTCTCGCCTGCAGCGACGGAATGCTCCACTGCCGCCGCCGCTACGCACCCGAAACAGACACTTTCCTCGAAGATCACACCCTGGGGGGCAACCCCTCCGCCCTGCAGCCGGAACTCTTGCCGCTGCCGATTCTGCCTTTTACGACCAGCATGGAGATGATCGCCCAGGCGGCTCTCTACCTGGCGGGTGGCAGCGGAGTGGTAAGCGGTATGAGCGACGTGCGCGGCTACCGCTGGCTCGCCCTCGATCGCGGGGCGCTGACGCTCGAAGTCGTCGCCCGGTTGCTGCCCGGCGGATCGGGTGAACCCCTCCGCGTCCAGGCGCAGCTTTTTCAGCTCAGCGAGGACGATCCCGAGCAGCGGATTCTCGGTTTTGAAGCGACGGTGCTGATTGCCGAAAATTATGCCCCGGCTCCGGCTCCCCGCGACCTCGATCCAGGTACCCTCTGGCAGATGAGCGAGGAGCTGGCGGACGACCGGCTCTACCTCACCGGCATGTTCCACGGGCCGCGCTTCCAGAGCCTGCGCCACATCCGCTGCTGCGGCGAAAAAGGGATCGAGGCGGACCTGTACGTCTATGGCAACAGCGACTACTTCGCCGATGGCCGCCAGGGCGTCTTTCAGATCGATCAGAGCATCATCGATGCCGCCGGACAGCTCTCGGCTTTCTGGCTCTCTCAGGACATCGACAGTCCCGAATTCAGCATGTTTCCGTTCCAGGTGGGCCGCTTCGAGCAGTTCGGACCGCCCGCACCCGCCGGGACGATCTTGCTCTGCCGCTGCCGCTCGCGCTACCTGAGCGAGTCGGTCACCGAATCGGACCTCGATTATTTCACTCCCGACGGGCAGCTCGTCTATCGCCTCACCGGCTGGCTGAACCGCTTCTTTCTCTCGCCCCCCCACTATCAAGATTTTCGGATCGCTCCCCAGCACAACTATCTTTCTGAACCCTGGCTGCAGGAGCAAACGGGGCTCATCTGCCGCCGCTACGCCAATCCGGGCAATTATCTCGAAGAAAGCTGGGAAATCTGGAAGCGGGTCACCGCCCACCTGATCCTGGGCGAGGGCGAGCGGGCTTTCTGGTACGGCCTGCCCGAGCAGGGCACCCGCCGCCGCGACTGGCTTTTGGGCCGTCTCGCCGCCAAAGAAGCCCTCCGGCAGTGGGCGGGAACCTATCTGGGCGTCGCCCTCGCTCCGGCAGATTTTGAAATCTGGGGCAACGAGTTGGGCCGTCCGGAAGTCCACTGCCCGGCTCTGGCCCAGCTGGGCTGGATGCCTGCGGTGTCGATTGCCCACAGCGACGGGTGCGCTGTCGCCGCTGTGGCTGCCGACGGCTACACCCTGGGCATCGACCTGCAGCGGCGGCTGCCTTTGCGTACCGCCGACTGGGTGAATGTCGCCTTTGAATCCACGGAGCTGGCGCTGCTGCCCGACGCGACGGACGAACTGGCGCTGTTGGGCCTCTGGTGCGCCAAGGAGGCGGCGGCCAAGGCCCACGGCACGGGGCTTGCCGGTGCTCCCCGCCAATGGCAGGTGGTCGCCCGCAGCCCGGATGGCTCTGCCCTCACCGTCCACCACGCAGGGCTGTTCTTTGGCGTGCAGCTCTGGGCTTCGTCAGAAGAAGTCTTTGCCGTCTGCCGCGCAGTGCCGACGGCCTGAATCTGTCCCCTGTCATCAGGAAATTACCCATGACCGTCACCCTTCAAAAAGTAGAAACCGAAATCATCGAAATTCTGGACGATATGACCCAGGACTGGGATCTGGAAGTCGAGGAGATTACCCCCAAGACCAGCCTGGTCAACGAACTCGAATTTGCCTCGATCGACTACGTGCAGCTGGTGGTGGCGATCGAGGAGCACTTCGGGCGCAAGCTCGACTTTAGCGAACTGATCTTAAACGACGGCAAGTACGTCAGCGATATCTCCGTCGCAGAACTGGTCAACTTCGTTACCCGCAAACTCAATCAGGATTAACCATGACAAGAACACTCGCGATCGGCATGGATGGTGCCACCTTCACGATCCTCGATCAGATGGTCGAGGAATTGCCGGGCCTCGGCCTCGCCATGCCCTTCATGAAAAAGATCTTCGAGGGGGGCGCTCGCTCGCGGCTGCTCTCGACGCCCAACCCGCTCACACCGCCCGCCTGGGTGTCGTTTATGACCGGTCGCACCCCCGGCAACCACGGCGTCTACGACTTTATCCGCATGGAAGAAAAGGGCGACGACGTTTTCTATACGCTCTACGACGCCCGCGATGTCCAGACCGAGATGATCTGGTCGATCGCCACGCGCTCGGGCAAAAAAGTGGTCGCCCTCAACTATCCGTTTACGGCTCCGCCCCGGCCCAACACCGGCTCGCTGGTGCCCGGTTTTACCCACTGGAAGCACCTGCGCCGCAGCACCTCGCCGCCCGAACTCTACGAGCGCCTCAAGGAGATGCCCGACTTCAGCCCCAAGAACCTCGCCTGGGACTTCGAGCACGAAAAGCAGATCATGGAAGCGCTGGGCCAGGGTGAGCTGGCAGACTGGATTCGCTATCACATCCGCCGCGACGAGCACTGGCTGGCGGTCGCCGAAAAGCTCTTGGTCGAGGACCAGCCGGATCTGATGGCGGTGCTCTTCGACGGCACCGACAAGCTCCAGCACCAGATCTACTACTACCTCGATCCGAACCTCACCCCCGAGGAGCCGAGCGACGCCTACCTCGAACTGCGCGCCCTCTCCTTCGAGTACTTCCGCAAGTTAGATAGCTGGATCGAAAGGCTGGTCGAGCTGGCCGGTCCCGACACCCAGGTGTTTCTCAACTCCGATCACGGCTTTACCGCCTCCTTCGAGGTGGTGCGCATCAACGCCTACTTGGCCGATCGGGGCTACCTGGTGCTCAAGGCGGGCGACGGCCTGGAGGATGGCCGTCCGACTTCGACCTGGTTTGCCAACGTCGATTTTACGAAGACCCGCGCCTACTGCCCGACGCCCTCCAGCAACGGCATCGTCATCCGCGTCGCGAGCAAGCCCGGTGAGCCGGGGATCGCTCCGGAGGAATACGAAGCGTTCCGCGATCAGCTGATCGCCGATCTCTACGACTTGCGCGATGCGGTTACGGGCGAGCAAATTATCAAGGCGGTGCGCAAGCGCGAGGAGATCTACAACGGTCCCGCCCTGGCCGACGCGCCGGATCTGACCCTCACCCTGCGCGATCACGGCTTCGTGTCGATCCGCGACGTGCGCCCGGTGGTCGAAAAGCGGCCCGAACCGCTCGGCACCCACCACCCCGAAGGCGTCTTTCTCGCCTACGGTCCCGGCATCCGGCCCGGTTATCTGGGTCCGCTCCACCAGATCGCCGATGTGCCCGCCACTCTGCTCTACAGCCTCGGCCTGCCCATCCCCGACAACTTCGAGGGCAAAGTCGCCCAGGACTTCTTCAACGACGAGTACCTGATGGTCAACCCGGTGCGCACCGGCTCGGCGGCGCTCACCGGCAAGGGGGCGAGCGAGGAGAACGCGATGGACGAAGCGGAGAAGGCAAAGCTGCTCGAACAGTTGCAGATGCTAGGCTACGTGGAGTAAGTAAAAAACCGCTTATGGGCAATCCTGAACCGTGGCCTGGCCTGCGGCTCGCGGATCTGCGCAAAACCTGCCTCAACGGTCTGGGAGACGGCTTCAACAGCTACGCCCACGCGATGGGCTGGTTCAAGGGCCGTCTCTACGTCGGCACCACCCGCGCCGTCCTGCAGAAGCTCAAGACGATGATCCCGCTGCAGACCGAGTTCTGGCCTGTCGATGCGGCCTGCCTCGACGATCCAGATTTTGAAGAGCGGGTCGCCCCGGCGGAGATCTGGCGCTACGACCCGGCCACGGACCACTGGGAGCGGCTTTTTCGCTCGCCTTTGATCCTCGGTTCCCACGGCCAGTCCATTGCCCGCGAGATGGGCTTTCGCTCGATGGTCGTCTTCCAGGGCAAGTCCGATCCGGAACCGGCCCTGTACCTGGGCAACTTCTCCCGCGCCCAGGGACCGGGCTCCCAGGTGGTGCGCTCGATCGACGGCGTTCACTTCGAGGCGTGCTCCGAAGGGGGCCTGATGGGCCTGGCTTTTACCAGCCTGCGGCTGTTGGTGCCCTTCAAGGGCAAGCTCTTCACCGCTCCCACCGGCGCAAAGGGCGGCAATCAAAATGCCAGCGGCGTCTGCCTGGTCTTCGAGAGCGACGACCCGGCAAAGGGCGTCTGGCGGCAGGTCAATACCCCCGGCTTCGGCGATCCGGGCAACCTGACCGTCTTCATCATGAATACCTTTGAAGATCACCTCTACGCCGGGACGTTCAACAACAGGGGCTTCCAGCTCTGGCGCACCGCCGCCGAGGGAGAGCCCCCCTACGAGTGGGAGTGCGTGATCAAGGACGGAGCCGGGCGCGGCCCGCTCAACCAGGTGGCCGTCAGCTTGATCCCCCACAAGGGTGCCCTGTACCTGGGCACCGGCATCCAGAACGGCGGCTGCGATCTTAAAAACAACATCGGTCCGGCGGGAGCAGAGATCATCCGGGTCTTTCCCGATAAGACCTGGGAAGTCTGCGTGGGCGATCCCCGCGACGGGCACTTTCCTTTGAGCGGCCTGGCGGGCGGCTTCAACAACGTGCGCAACGGCTATATCTGGCGGATGGGCACCCACGACGGCTGGATCTACGCCGGGACGATGAACTGGAGCACGATCTTGCTCTACATGAGCATGGATCTGGCAAGCAGCGACAAGGTGCGCTACATCATCGACCAGATGGGGCTTGAGTCGCTGGTAGCCGACGAGGGCGGGGGCGAGCTGTGGCGCAGCTGCGACGGCGAGAACTGGCTGCCGGTGGACCGCCGGGGCTTTGGCAACATGTACAACTACGGCATCCGCAACATCGTCTCCACCCCCGCCGGACTCTTTATCGGCACCGCCAACCCCTTCGGTCCCCGCGTCGCCGTCAAAGAAAACGGCCAGTGGACCTACACCGACAATCCCCTGGGCGGCCTCGAAGTCTGGCTGGGCAACCGCGACCTGCGGGTGCCGAGCTGGGGCAAGGCGGACCCCAGCTTGATCGAGCGGCGCTAAGGGCACAATCAAGCCGCGTCACTCCTCCCAGATGTCGCGCCACTTGGCGATCGTGCCGTTGGGCGCAAAGCGGCGGCGGCTGGTGCGGTTCTCGTAGATGGGCTGGCCCTGCTCGCGCAGGACGACGTACTTGTAGGAGATGATCTTGTCGGCGCTCTGTTTGATGGCAACCTCGCCCAGCCAGGTGTTCTCGTTGATGTATTCGAGGGCCACCGCCTGATCGCGGTCCCAGTTACCGAGTTCCGGACAGTCGCCGACGATCGCTACGATCTCTCCCGGTCGCGTGCGAATGCCGTTGAGCTGGATACGCGCCACCTGGCGGCCACGCACCGGCTTGCCGGTGACGCTCAAGACGACGACCTGCCGGGGGGCCAGTTCCAGCTTTTCGAGGCGGCCTGCTTTGATCGTGTAGTCCTCGCCGCTCAGCACGCAGCGGTGGGTGCCGTCCGGCAATTCGGTGAGCACATCCTCGACGAGCACCGTCTCGATGCTGCGGTTAAGGGCGACGAAGCAGCGCGCGTCGCGGTACTTGCGCACAAAAGCGTAGATGTCCGGGTTGATATAGCGCGTCCACTGTCCGCCCCACTTGACCGCCGGGTTGCGCCGCCGCACCGCCGAGAGCCGGTGCAGGTCGCGGAAGAGCGGCGTCCGTTCGTCCCAGAGCGCCATCATCGGTCGGTTATACGGGTCGTTGCCGCCGTCGGTGTCGTCGTGGAGGTACTGCTCGGTGCCGTAGTACAGGCAGGGAATGCCCCGGCTGAGCATGATCAGGTCCACCGCCAGGCGCAGCGTCTCGTCGTCCGCGCCGAGCGACTGGAAGCGGGGCATGTCGTGGTTGTCGATGAAGGTGACAAGCTCGGTTGCCCCCCGGTAGCGCCAGTCCTCGCGAAAGACGTCCTCGATCAGATGAAAGCCGCTCGGGTCAGCCTGGGCGAGAGCCTGGCGGATGGCGATGCACAGGCCAAAATCGAGCATCGACATGCCTGAGAAGTTGGCAAATTCGACCGAGCGCTCGCTCAGCGGATGCGAGTAGATCCACTCGCCAAAGACAAAGACATCCGGCTTGTGGGCCTGGATGTCGGAGTTGAACTCCTGCCAGAACCAGATGGGCATGTGCTTGACCGTATCGACGCGCAGCGCGTCCACGCCCTTGTCGAGCCAGAGCTTGATCGCCCCTTTGATGTAGTTGCGGTAGTGGATGTTGTTTTCGTTGAAGGTTGCCAGCCCCGCCAGTTCACAGTTTTGGACCTGCCACTCGTCGTTCCAGTCGCTCACCTCGCCGTAGTGGTGGTACCAGAAGTCCTTGTCGTCGTTAAAATCGGCGATCAGCTTGCCGTCGTCGAACAACTGGCCCTTGATCCCGGCGGCGTCGGGGGAGCTGTGGTTGCAGACAACGTCGAGGATGAGCTTCATCCCGCGCTCGTGCAGCGCTTTAATCAGCCGATCGAAGGTGGTGTCGTTGCGCTCGAAGAGGCGCACCTCCTCGGGACCGGATACCCAGCGGGCGTTGATGCGCTTGAAGTCGCGGGTCCAGTAGCCGTGGATGGGAGCCGCCTCCCACGACATCGCCTCGATCTGCTCGAACAGCGGCGTCACCCAGATCGCCGTCACACCCAGCTTTTGCAGGTAATCGAGTTTGGCGATGATCCCCTCAAGATCGCCGCCCCAGTACTTTCCCCAGTCCCGCCGCTCCGGGTCGTACAAACTCGGGTCCGGTCCCTCGTCGTTGCCCGGATCGCCGTTGAAGAAGCGATCGACCACGATAAAGTAAATCGTCTCTCCCCGAAACTCGATGTCGCTCAGCTGCAGCAGATTGATGAACTCTTCTTCCTGCTCGGCAGCTGCCTTCGCAGCGTCAGTGTCCGGTGGGATCTGGGATTGAGAAATCATCGGTTACTTCCTGGTACGGATGGATGAATCGCTGCGCGTGAACGCGCCGGAGCGGGCCGTTAGAATGTTAGCGTAGATACTAATCAGCAGGGAAGTCCCCTTGAACACACAGCCGCCGCACAAAAGCCAGGCCATCCTGGCAGAGCTGGTATCGAAGGCAGGTTACAGGAGTGTCACGGGTTTTTGTCGGGCAGCGGGAATTGGCCGTTCCACGGCCCGGCGGCTGCAGCAGGGACAGATTACAGCGATCCGGCTGGAGAGCCTGCAGCGGATTGCAGGAGTACTGGCCCTCGATCTGCCCGCCCTCATCGAGCAGTTTCTGCCCACCGGCAGGGGTGCGGCCACCGACTGGCGCTTCGAGTACGAGCGCCTGCGGGAGCAGACCAAATCCAGAGAAGCCCAGTGGCGCGAGGCGTGGGATCTGAACTTTTATCGCAGCGTCGAACTGTTGCTGCTGCAGTTGCCGACGATCAGGCGCGCAGCGGACGAGCGGTCAGATCTTACGGCGCGCTCGGTACTCGACTTATTGTTGCCCTTCGATGAATTTGTAGCCGAGGCCGGTTTTGAGCCGGTCGGCGCGCCCGGAGAAGTTATCCGCTTCGATCCGCAACAGCACCAGGGAGCGGGGCTGGCTCCCGGTACTGCGGCGCGCATCAAGACCGTCGGCTACCGCTATCGGGGCCAGTTGCTCACTCGCGCCAGGGTGGTGGCGCTCTAATCTGGATACCAGAACATGCCCCGGATACCCTCGGGATCGGGGATGAAGCCGAGGCGGCGATAAAAATCGACGACGTGGGGATCGGCGAAGAGGGTAATGTTGCTGATGTCGGCGGCGCGCAGCTCAGCGATAATCCGGTCCATCAGGGCGCGTCCCAGCCCCTTGCCCTGGTACTCCGGATGCACCACCACATCCCAGATCGTCGCGTTGAAGGCGTGGTCGGAGGTGGCGCGGGCAAAACCGATCAGCTGCTTGAATTCACCCCGCTGCTCGTACATCGAGATCACACAGAAGCTGTGGTCGATCGCTTTTTTGACCTTGCGCAGGGGACGGCGCGACCAGCCAACCGCATCGCACAATTCTTCGAGCGCGTACAGGTCGATCTCGCGATCGCTCGTGAAGAAAATGTTGTTGTAGGTTTCGCTGACGCTGGCGCTGTCGGAACCGGTAAACAGGCGTTTCCAGAAACTCATTAGGACGCGACGAGTTTGTGAGTGAGGACGGTGGTGCTATCTTATTAAACCTAAAACTTCTCCGAATCTGCTGCCGGAGGGGGCATTTCCTCTGCTAAAACGCGGTCGAGAATAAAAACTTCGATCGCCTCGCCGGTGCGGGTGCTGATGTCGTGGTGGGAACTGGTCACCCGTGCGCCGGTGATATTCTCGATCGACTGCTGCATCTGGAGGCTGAACTGCTCGCGCAGGTAAGCGCGCACCTGCTTGAGCAGCCGCCGCCCCTCCAACTCGCGGGCGAGGAACTGCTCCTCGCGGGTGAGGGTGCCCTTGAGGCGCACGATCACCATGTCCTGAAAGACGTGGGCGACCGCCTCGGTCGGTCCCCGGCCCGTCATCTCCTTGAGGATGCGGACCATCGCCCCCGCCACATCGACTTCGATCTGTCTGCGGCGGTCCAAGATGCTGATTCCTCCGGTGTTACGACGAACGGCTGGCCTGCGATCGCTTCCAGGCGCTCCAACCGATATAGATCAAAAACAGGGTGGCAAGGGCGGTGTAGGTGCCTCCGGCGGGCATTCCGGAGATGGCAAGCGCAATGCTGCCGGCCCAGAGGGTCAGCGCATAGACGACGAGGGCTGCCCAGCGCTGGGAGAGACCGGCGTCGAGCAACTTGTGGTGCAGGTGGCGCTTGTCGGGCTTGAAGGGGGAGACGCCGTTGCGCAGGCGCTGGATAATCACCGAGGCTGTGTCGAAGATCGGCACCGCCAGGATGCAAAAGGGAATAACCAGGGCGACGGTAGTCACCACCTTGACCACGCCGATGACTGAGAGCCCCCCCAACAAAAACCCCAGAAAGTAGGCTCCGCCGTCGCCCATAAAGATCTGGGCCGGGTGGAAGTTGTAGCGCAAAAAGCCCAGGGTGCCGCCGACCACCGCCGCTGAAATCAAGGCGGCCTGCCACTGGCCGGTGAAGACGGTGACGACGAAGGTGACGACGGCGGCGATCCCGCACACGCCCGCCGCCAGACCGTCGAGGCCGTCGATAAAGTTGATCGCGTTGACCACCCCCACCAGCCAGAGGATGGTGATGGGCAGACTCAACCACCAGACCAGCTTGACCAGACCGATGCCAGGCAGCGAGAGGGCGGCGACATCGACCCCAACACTCCAGGCAGCGGTGGCGATGGCGAGCTGGATAAACAACCGGGGTTGCCACTTGAGCTGCAAAAAGTCGTCCGACAGGCCCAAAAAGAAAAACAGCACCGCCCCGATCGTCACCCCCCAGACCTCGTACTCTTTCTGGTGAGGCAAAATGCCGAAGCTACCCAGCCCCCAGACCAGCAACAGTGCGAAGGTGACGCCCAGAAATATAGAGATGCCTCCAACCCGCACCGTCGGTCGGGTATGAATCCGACGGCCACCGGGCGTATCGACTCCCAGGCCGCTTTTGAGGCCACCGGCCCGCACCAGGGGAGTAACGACCAGCACCGTCAGGATGGCGACAGCAAAGGCGACCCCACAGCTGAGCAGATCCCCCGGCGGCAAGGGGCTCAAATCGATGCCCGCCGCCTGAGCAGCCGGTACCAGTCCCAGCAGGGCGCTGGCCATTGTTACGAATGTGATCAGGAAGGGCATCTACCCGCCACAAGTTGCAGCCACTTGAGTGTATCGCCTGTTGGTCCTCCTGGGCACTATATGAATCGGTGAATTAGAGAGTTTGCGCCAGGGTCCGGTGGGCGCTGTAATATAGTGCCGAAAACTGGCCTGCGATCACTCTACAAACAGATGAAAAGAAGAGAATTTGCGGCAGGTGCGGCGCTGCTCACCCTGCTGGGAGCCTGTAGCAGCGCCGACAAAGTGTATATTGCTGTAGCAGCCCCTCTCTCCGGCGATCAAGCGGTCCAGGGAGAGTATATGCTCAAAGCCGTTCAACTCGCCGTCGATGAAGTCAACAAAAAAGGAGGCATCAAGGGCAAGACTGTCGAGATCGTCACCGGCGACGACCAGGCCAAACCCCTCGATGCGACCAGCGTCGCCCGCAAACTGGCCTCCACCGACGGCGTATACGGTGTCATCGGTCACTTCAACTCCGGCTGCTCGATTCCGGCCTCATCGATCTACAGCCAGAGCAATCTGGTGATGATCACCCCCGGCAGCACCAACCCGACCCTCACCGAGCAGGGACTCAAAAACATCTACCGGATCGTCGGTCGCGACGACCAGCAGGGCAGCGTCGATGGTGACTTTGCCCTCAAAAAGCTCAAAGCTCTGCGCATCGCCATCCTGCACGACAAGACGCCCTACGGCCAGGGGCTGGCTGCCTTCTTCCGCGATACGGTCGAAAAGGGCGGTGCGGAGGTGGTTTTCTTTGAGGGGATTACCCGTGGAGACAAGGATTTTCGAGCGGTGCTCACCAAGATCAAGACGATCGACCCCGACCTGCTCTTTTATGGGGGCGTCTTCGTCGAGGCCGGATTGGTGGTGAGCCAGGCGCGTGAACTGGGGATCGATGCGCGCTTTATGAGCGGCGACGGCACAAAAGACCAGAGCTTCGTCGAACTGGTGGGCAAGACGACTGGCGACATCTACGTGAGCGGCCCCGCCCAGATCAACAACAAGGCGTTCGTCGATGCCTACCGCACCAAGTTCAACAACGAAGCCCCCGGTCCCTTTGGGCCCTACGCCTACGACGCCGCCCGGATCTTGCTTGCAGCGATGGAAAAGGCACCCAAACTCACCCGCGAGGCCGTCGCGGAGGAAGTGCGTAAGATCAAGGTCTTTCCGGGGCTGGCAGGTCCAATCGCCTTCGACGACAAGGGCGATGTGGTCAAAGCGCCCTTCGACATCTACGTGATCAAAGGCGGGGTGTTCGTGCCCTACCGGGCCTGAGCGATGAACCGTCCGAAGCTGGTTGCAATTGTCACCGGTATCCTGGCGCTTGCCCTGGGGATCGGCTATCTCATCCTCGTGCAGCTGCTGGACTTTCGCGATCTCAAACCCCTTCCCCCTCTGCCCGCCGGCTCCTCGACGCCTTAACTTTGCCTGGGCTTTGGCCGCTGCCACTGTTTTTGGGCAGCGTTCCAGAACATCACCAGATCCGGGCAGCGCTCGCACTTGAGAAAGTAGCCCCGCTTGACTTTTTTGGAAGGAACCTTAACAAGGGGCTGCCGACACTCAGGACACGAGAAGCGGGCTTTCTCCCGTGGCCGGGCCGGGCGGGCAGAGGCTGGAAATTCAGCTGAAATCAGCGCCTTTGCCTGGGCCACCGCCGGCAGCAGGTAGCTATTGTTCCAGCCGATGAGGTAGGGCTCCCAGGACTGTTTGCTCGCTGCAATCGCATCGAGGCTCGCCTCCATCTGGGCGGTAAAGTGGCTATCGACCAGGTCCGGCAGGGCGCGGGCAAGAAGCGCGTCGGTGGCGAGCCCCAGCTCCGTCGGCACCAGGGCTTTATTTTGAGCCTCGACGTAGGTGCGTTCTTTGAGGGTCTTGATCGTCGAAGCGTAGGTGGAGGGCCGCCCCACTCCCCGACGCTCCATAAGCTGCACCAGCCGGGGTTCGCTGTAGCGCGGCGGGGGCTGGGTACGTTTTTTTTCGTAGGACGCCTCTACCAGCACCAGCGGCTGGCCCACTGCGAGATCCGGCAGCAGCAGGGCGGCGTCGAGGTCGTTCCAGTAGCGGCTGTAACCGGCAAATAGAACGCTCATCCCCTTTGCCTGCCACTGGAGGGGACCGGAGCGGGTGCGGACGGTCGTGCGCTCGATCTGTACTGCCGCGCACTGCGAGGCGATCGCCCGCCGCCAGATGAGGTCGTAGAGCCTGAGCTGCGGTTCGCTCAGCTGTGAGCGGATCGTGCGGGGGGTGAAGCTGACCGACGACGGTCGGATCGCCTCGTGGGCCTGCTGGGCGGTGGCGCGGGAGCGGTGGCGGGTGGCCCGCTCGCTCAGGTTGGCCGGGTCGTTGGTTTCGAGGTACTGGCGGGCCTGAACGCAAAATTCAGGAGCGAGTTCGACGCTGTCGGTGCGCATGTAGGTGATGAGCCCCCGGCGGCCACCGTCTAGATCCACGCCCTCGTAGAGTTGCTGGGCCACCTGCATCGTGAACTCGGGGCTGTAGCCCAGCAGGGCACCGGCAGCCTGCTGCAGCGAACTGGTGATAAAAGGTGGCGGGGCCGATTTGCTGACGGTGCGCTGCTCTTTATGGACGACGCTGTGGGGGTGTTGGCGGGCGAGGTTCACCAGCCGCTCTGCCTCCGCCTCACTTATCACCCTGGTCGATTCAAAAGACTTCGCTGCTTTGCGATCGACGGCGTCGTCGCCCTCGCCCGGCCCTTCCCCTTCTTCTTGCTGGTCGCCGCGCCAGTAATACGCCCGCCAGCCGCCCGCGTACTCTGCCCACACCGACCAGTAATCGACCGGCTGAAATTGCCGGATCTCCCGCTCGCGCTCGCAGAGAAAATGGAGCGTTGCACTCTGCACCCGTCCGGCACTGCGCCCGCCGGTCGCTCTCCAGAGCAACGGCGAGACCTTGTAGCCTACGAGCTTGTCGAGGCACTGGCGGGCGCGCTGGGCGCTCACCAGATCCAGATCGAGACTGCGGGGAGTGCCCAGGGCCGCCTGCACCGCCGAGGCCGTAATCTGCGTAAAGCTCACCCGCCGGGGCGACTTGAGGCGCAACTCCCGCGCCAGGTGCCAGGCAATCGCCTCCCCTTCGCGGTCGGGGTCGGTCGCCAGATACACTGCCTCGGCCCCCTTTACGGCTGCTTTGAGCTTTTTGAGCGTCGCCGCCGCCCGCTCGCCTCTGGGCACATAGCGGCAGTTCACCGTTTCGCTACCCAGATCGAATCCGAGATGATCCGCTCCGTCGTCTGCCAGTTCCATCACATGGCCGATCGACGCCTGCACCTCCCAGCCGGAGCCGAGAATGCTCTTGAAGGTCTTGATCTTGCCGGGGCTCTCGCAAATCAGGAGCCGCATCGCTTCTTCGGTGAACGCTCGACCTCAAGCTTAAGCCAGAGCGCTGCTCCCGGTCCAGATTCTTCCCCATCCGGCTTGAGCTGTACGGCAGGAGAGGCAAGCCAGCGGTATTCCATAAAAAAACGGGCTGCTTCCGACCGAGCCGCTTCACCCAGGCGTAGACATTCCTGGCGAGAATGCGCCTGTCGGTGCCCAGCAAGTTCCAGGCAATGCACCCAGGCTGGCCAAATTTGGAATAGGACAGCGCAAACCTTTAGAGAGACTGCACACAAATTACTTTTAAAATCAATCATACTTGACCACTGTAACCGTTGCTAGTCATCACACAGAATTCCTCAGTATGTTTGTGATGAAAGAGTTAGTATCTCTTTCGGTGGATGCAGGGATATACTCTCTTTTTTATGCTGCTAGGAGTCAAACGTTCACTCCCTATTTCGAGCTGGCCGTACATCTCAATAGACAGGGTGAGACAGTTTTAACGGAATTCAAGCATTATGAACAATCCCGCAATTCGGCCCCTGGCCGTTGTCACCGGTGCCTCCAGCGGCATCGGATTTGAACTGGCAAAACAGTTTGCCCAGCACGATTTTGATCTACTGGTTACAGCAAAAGGTTCAGATATTGACCAGGCCGCCCAAGCTTTTCGAGGACTGGGAGCCGCAGTGCAGACAGTACAGGCCAACCTGGCAGACTACGATGGCGTCGAGGCGCTTTATAAAGCGATCAAAGCAGCAGGCAGGCCCGTAGAAGCCATTGCGATCAACGCCGGTGTGGGTGTGGGAGGTGAATTTGCCCGTGAAACCGATCTAAAAGACGAATTGAATCTAATCAACCTGAACGTTGTCTCTACGGTCCATCTTGCCAAGCGGATAGTAAAGGACATGCTCGAACGCCATCAGGGCCGGATTCTTTTTACCTCATCGATTGCCGCTTTAATGCCCGGACCCTACGAAGCAGTCTATTCTGCCTCCAAGGCGTTTATCCAATCGTTCGCCAAGGCATTGCGCAACGAGCTAAAAGATACCGGTGTCAGTGTCACCGCCCTGCTGCCGGGAGCAACCGAAACCAACTTCTTTCACCGCGCCGAGATGGACGATACGAAAGTTGGTTCAGACAAAAAAGACGATCCAGCCGACGTAGCGCAGGAGGGATTTGAGGCACTGATGGCAGGCAAAGAAGAAGTGATCGCAGGCTCGCTCAAGACCAAGCTTCAGGCCAACCTGACCAAGGTTCTTCCTGATTCTGTGAATGCCGAGCAGCATCGCCAGATGTCCGAGCCGGGATCCCAGGCAAAGAAATAGCGTTTAAAACAAGCAGCCACAGCAATACAGGGGAGTTGTTTACTCCTTGTCAACGAGCAAAGCAAGGACCAGAGCCTGGAGGAATGTCGCAAAGAAGCAGGCGAAAGGTTAACCACAGATACCGGCGTGCCCCTCAGCGATACCGATAATTCTCTTAAAGCCGGTGTGCGCGGCCCCACCTTGCTCCAGGATTTCCATTTTCAACAAAAGCTCACCCGATTCGATCGAGAGCGCATCCCCGAGCGCGTCGTTCATGCCCGTGGTGCCGCCTACGGAGATCGAAGGGCAGCACACCTTCCTGACGGCGGCTTCGGTGATGTTCGATGCGGTCTAGGGCCGGGTGGTCTGCAGAGCGTCGAAACTTTGCAGAAGAACGAAGAAGCGCTGAGCTTCTTCAAGGAGGCGTTCAAGCACTACAAGCCGCTCGCTGCCTCCGGTGAGGGTGTCGAATTGTTGGAGCAAGCAGGACTGAGGGGCATCGACCTGAGCCGGACCGATGGCCGGACGAGGGTTCAACTGGGGGTTGTCACCAGCCGGAATACCCTGCAGATCAAGGAGTTTGCCGGTGCCTTCGTCGATGCCATAAAAGAGCACCGCTTCTGGATGCGCTCCCAGTGCCGGCGAGCAAAATCCCTCAGCACAAGATGGCCTGAATCGCAGTTCTCGGGTTAGAAGCCACTCCTCAATTGCCCGCCTCAGTAGGAAGCACTCGCTTCCCGCCGAGGCGGGTTCTTTTTGGGCAGAAGCCCTATGACCTCAGAGGCATTTCCAAAACATCCAGGCTCTCTATCATGAAGCTTATTCAGACGACTGGCTATCCAGTGCAGCAGGAGGAAGCCGTGTTCGCAAGAGCAACCATCTGGTCCGTCGGCTTGGGACTTCTCTTATCGGTGGCCGCTGAGGCCAAACCCATCGAAATAGCCTTCAAAGATGTGCGGGTCGAGCCTTGCCCCGAGGCTCAAAACACCAAAGAACCGGTTGTCAGCACCAACGACCGGCCCAACCAGCCTTCTAAGTGCTATCGGCTTACAGGTACCGCCGTCAACTCCGACACAGCGGATGCCAGGGATGTCGATGTTTTTGGTCGAGTCACCGACGCCAACGGCACACCGGCTCTTACCCGCCGCCGTATCGGTTCGATCGATCTGGTCCCTGCAGGCACCCATCCAGTACAGCTCGATTTCTTCGTGCCCGAGAGCGCCAAAGTGCCCCTGACCATCAGCATCACCCGCGCCGGTGGTTTCTCACACGACAGCCGCCCGCACCGTTAGCCTCTCTGGTTTCCGCGCCCTTTGATGTAAAGAGGTTTAACTGTTTTGGTTATAAAAACTCTTGCTTGTGCAATACTTGCCTGACCAGTTCAAATTCACGATTGTTGATGTCAACATCCCTGTCATAAGTACATGCATACTTCCATTTGCTGGTGAGCTGGTCATACTTTATAGAAATCTCTATTGGATCCGCTGCCCCAACAGCTTGATGTGCGGCAAGTATGTTTAATTTGATCTGGTTTGCTCGGTTATTCGTAGGAGTCATGTTTGTGTAATTGTTTGTTTTGAACAAACTATACATCAGAATCCTCAGAACCCTCTGTTCCGAAGTGGTTAAAAGTTGATCCACGGTAGTCAGAGGAAGCCGAAGGACACAGACCAGGCAGTGATTCCTGTTGTTCCCCGACAAGCTGGTCCTCTGCCCTCACTACCGTTCGGTATCTATCCTTTCGCCAACGGCATCGGACGCCACGCTCGTCTGGCTGCAGATGTGCTGATCGTGCAGCTAGGCAGGAAGCCGATCAGGGCCGCATCGAAGCCCTGGTGCGCTTTGCGCGTTCCGGTGCTGGCGAAACCTAACCCACCACGAGGTTGATCAGCCGCTTGGGCACGACGATCACCTTTTTGATCTGCTTGCCGTCGATGTGCCGCTGGACAGCCTCGCTGGGATCTGACCCAGGCTATTACTTGTTCAGTATAAAAAGGGTTATTTGCTACTATATTTAAGTTATTGGTTGAGCATAAAGTCATAATACGAAGGTTATCAATGCAGAACCTGGAGTTAGCGCGGGAGCGGCTAGATGCGCGATTTGGGCAGATGAGGCCGGTGGAGCGGTTTGCCCGACCGACGCGCGGGTGGGTGCGGGCGATCCGTGAAGCGCTTGGCATGTCCTCACCTCAATTGGCAAAACGCCTCGGTGTCTCCCAGCCGCGAGTGGTGGCTTTGGAGAAGGGGGAAGTGGAAGGCACCCTTACATTGAAGTCATTGCAGAAGGCGGCAGAGGCTCTTGATTGCACCCTGATTTATGCTCTGGTGCCTAACCAGCCGCTGGAGGCGACAGTGCGCGTTCGAGCGGAGCGGCTGGCCACAGAACGTATGGAGCTGGTCGAGCGAACAATGCGCCTGGAGGATCAGGCGATCGGCGTGTCCGAGAGCAGCCGCCAGAAGGAGCGCCTGATCGAAAAGATTATTCAAAGCGAGACGCGCCGGTTGTGGGAGCGGAGGTGAACGATCTATTCGGAGCTGACGATGCTTCCACGCCCCTGACACCAGAAGAACAGCGAGACTTGCTACCCAGCTACATCGCTACCCGCGCTGAACTCAACGAGGCAGAACAGCAAAACATCCTGGCCGCCCAAAGCTGGGCATACGGGCTGCGCCGCCCCGACCCTTTCGATGAGAAGTGGCTCAAGCGACTGCACCGTCGGATGTTCGAGCAAGTCTGGTCCTGGGCGGGCCGCTATCGCACTACCCCCCGCAATATAGGTGTGGACCCCTGGCAGATTGCGCCTCAAATGCGCATCTTTCTCGACGATGCTCGCTTTTGGGTAAAGCACGCCACCTATTCCCCGGACGAACTGGCTATCCGCTTTCACCACCGCCTGGTGTACATCCACCCTTTCGCCAACGGTAACGGACGCCACGCTCGCCTGGCTGCAGATGTGCTGATCGTGCAGTTAGGCGGGGAGCGCTTCGACTGGGGGCAGGCCACACTGGTAGACGCAGGCGAGGCGCGTAGTCGCTACATCCAGGCTTTGCAGGAAGCCGATCGGGGCCGCATCGAAGCCCTGGTGCGCTTTGCGCGTTCCGGTGCTGGCGAAACCTAACCCACCACGAGGTTGATCAGCCGCTTGGGCACGACGATCACCTTTTTGATCTGCTTGCCGTCGATGTGCCGCTGGACAGCCTCGCTGGTACGGGCATAGGCTTCGAGTTGCTCGGCAGTCGCGTCGGCGGGGACGAGGATGTCGTCGCGCTTTTTGCCGTTGACCTGGATGACGAGGGTGATCGTGTCCTCGGCGAGGGCTGATTCGTCGAGGCTGGGCCAGTCAGCGGCGTGGACATCCCCGTCGCCCAGGTTCTGCCACAATTCGGCGCTGATGTGGGGGGCGAAGGGAGCGAGCAATTTGACGAGGGCGTAGACGCCTTCTTTGTAGACGGGGGAACCGCTGGCAGGATAGTCGCCCAGGGCGTTGCTGAGCTTCATCAAGGCGGCGATGGCGGTGTTGAATTTGTACTGTTCGATGTCCTCGCTCACCGCCTGGATCGCCCGGTGGATCTCGCGGCGCAGGCTGCGCTCCTGCTCGGCGCTCGCTTCTTTGGCAGTTTTTTCGCCAGAGACAAATTCGTAGACCAGCCGCCAGACCCGGTTCAAGAAACGGAACTGCCCTTCTACGTCGGCGTCGGACCACTCCAGTTCTTTTTCGGGCGGCGCTTTGAAGAGGACGAACATGCGGGCGGTGTCTGCGCCAAATTGCTCCACGACGCTCTCGGGGGCGACACCGTTGCCCTTGGACTTGGACATGGTGGCAAAGCCCACTTTGAGCGCTTCACCGGTGCGCGGATCGACGGGGTTGGCCGGGTTTGCCACATCGGCCACCGGAATATATTCGCCGGTGGTCGGATTCTGGTAGGAGAGCGCCTGGACCATGCCCTGGGTGAGCAGGCGCTTGAAGGGCTCATCGAAGCTGAGCATTCCCCGGTCCCGCAGCACCTTTGTAAAAAAGCGCGAGTACAAGAGGTGCAGGATGGCGTGCTCGATGCCGCCCACGTACTGGTCCACCGGCAGCCAGTAGTCGGCGGCGGCCTTTGAGAAGGGTTGTTCGCTGTCGCGGGCGTCGGCAAAGCGCAAGAAGTACCAGGACGAGTCGATGAAGGTGTCCATCGTGTCGGTCTCGCGCCGGGCCGGTGCGCCGCAGCTCGGGCAGGGAACGTGGAGCCAGCTTTCGAGGCGGGCGAGGGGCGAAGGACCACGGCCCAAAAATTCGACGTCCTCCGGCAACCGCACCGGCAGGTCCGCCTCCGGCACCGGCACGATGCCACAGTCGGGACAGTAGACCACCGGAATCGGGCAGCCCCAGTAGCGCTGGCGGGAGATGAGCCAGTCGCGCAGGCGGTACTGGACGCGGCCTTTGCCCCAGCCCTGGCTCTCGGCGTAGGCGACGATCTTTATCTTGGCGGCGGGCGAATCGAGCCCGTCGAAGGGACCGGAATTGACCAGGCTGCCCGCATCGACGTAGGCGGCACTCAAGGGCTCACTAAGCGTCTTTTGCGGGTTCTGGACGACCAGGCGCACCGGCAGCCCGTAGCGGTGGGCGAAAACGAAGTCGCGCTCGTCGTGGCCCGGCACACCCATTACCGCGCCGGTGCCGTACTCGTAGAGCACGTAGTCGGCGATCCAGATCGGGATTGCTTCGCCCGTAAAAGAATTGATCGCCGAAGCGCCGGTCCAGACGCCCTGCTTGGGCCGCTCCTCGCTGGTGCGCTCGATCTCGCTTTCGCTTTGCACTTTGGCGACGAACTCGCCCACGGCGGCCAGTTGTTCGGCTGTGGCAATCTGCTCGACAAGAGGATGTTCGGGGGCGAGCACGATGTAGGTGACACCGTAGACCGTATCCGGCCTGGTCGTAAAGACATGAACGTGGGCGCTCTCACCGACGATCGGGAAGATCAGCTCTGCCCCTACAGATTTGCCGATCCAGTTTTCCTGCATTACCCGCACCCGCTCCGGCCATTCGTCCAGCCGGGCCAGATCCGCCAGCAGTTCTTCGGCGTAGTCGGTAATGCGCAGGTACCACTGTTCTAAGGGCCGCTTTTCGACCAGTGCCCCCGAGCGCCAGGAGCGCCCCTCCGCATCGACCTGCTCGTTGGCGAGCACCGTCTGGTCCACGGGATCCCAGTTGACGATGCCATCTTTGCGGTAGGCGAGCCCGGCTGCAAAAAATTCTAAAAACAGCTTCTGCGTCCAGCGGTAATAGTCGGGCGAACAGGTCGCCACCTCCCGCTCCCAGGCGTAGGCAAAGCCCAGGCGGTGCAGCTGGCTTTTCATGTGGGCAATGTTCTGGTAGGTCCACTCGGCAGGATGCACGCCGCGCTTGATCGCCGCGTTCTCAGCCGGTAGCCCGAAGGCGTCCCAGCCGATCGGATGGAGGACGTTGAAGCCGCGCATCCGCTTGTAGCGGCTGATCACATCGGTGATCGAGTAGTTGCGCACATGACCCATGTGCAGCGCCCCACTCGGATAGGGAAACATCGAGAGCGCATAAAACTTGGGCCTGCCGTCCATCGCAAGCGGCGGCATCGCCTCCCAGTGCTTCTGCCATTTGGGTTCGATAGCGCCGGGGTTGTAGCGCATCTCCATCGGTATCCGGGCCTCCCTTACCATGCTGTTTTTCAATTAAAGGCGAAATTGTCCGCCGCTGAGGGCTACCCCCGGACATCGAAGCGCGTTGCGCCGACTCGATGCAGCGGCGCAGAAAAAGACCGCAAAGACCAGTAAGTTGATCAACTTAGTGTAGACTGGCCAAAAAATCCTGTTCCCCGCTCCAGCGATGACTGTCAAAAAAATTTCCTGGACCAATGCGATAGCGCTTGCGGCGGTTGTTCTGGCGATTACGGCGGTCGTAGTCAAAAACGTCGAAGGCAACACCGGCAGGCAACTGCTGAACGTCTCCTACGATCCGACCCGCGAACTCTACCGCGACATCGATCAGCAATTCGTCGCAAAGTACGAAAAAGAAACCCACCGGCAAATCAAGATCAAACAGTCCCACGGCGGTTCCTCCCGCCAGAGTCGGGCGGTCATAGACGGCAGTGCTCCCGCCGATGTCGTCACCCTGGGTCTGTACTCGGACGTGGACGCGCTGCGCAAGCAGGGTCTCATCGCCGAAGGCTGGTCGAAGCGCCTGCCCAACAATTCCCAGCCCTACGCCTCGACGATCGTCTTTGTCGTGCGCAGGGGCAACCCCGAAAAGATTCACGACTGGCCCGATCTGCTTCGTCCCGGCGTCGAGATCATTACTCCGGATCCAAAAAGTTCCGGCAACGGCAAGCTCAGCGCCCTCGCCGCCTGGGGCTCAGTCATCAAGCGCGGCGGCACCCAGGAGCAGGCCCGCGCTTTTCTCAAGGCGTTCTACGAACATACGACCGTGCTGGATACCGGTGCCCGCGCCTCCGCGACAACCTTCGCCGTCGAGAAAGTGGGCGATGTGCATCTGACCTGGGAGAACGAGGCGATCCGGGAGGTGGCTGAATCGAAGGGCGACCTCGAAATCGTCTATCCGCCGGTGAGCATCCTCGCCCAGCCCTACGTCGCCTGGGTGGATGCGAACACTACTCGCCACAGGAGCGAAGCGGATGCGCGGGCTTACCTGCAATTTCTTTTTAGCGACGAGGGGCAGGAAACGATCGCCAGATCCGGCTACCGGCCCATCAACCCCCAGATCGCCAGAAAATACAGCACCCAGTTTCCAAAGATCGAACTTTTTCCGATCACCTTGATTGCCAGAGACTGGGACGACGCAAGACAAAAGTTCTTTGCCGAAAACGGGATCATCGACCTGGTCTACAAGCCAAAGCCGCAGTGATCACCTCCACCCGAGAAAAATCTAAGGATAACGATGAACATTAGCTACACCTGGGAAAAAGCGCGGGCCGACGTCATCGCGAGCCTGACGGTGGCAGCGATCGCCGTGCCCCAGAGCATGGCCTACGCGCTGATTGCCGGGGTCGATCCGCGCTTTGGCCTGTACTCGGCCATCTTTGTCACGGCGATTGCCTCGGTTCTGGGCTCCTCCTCGCATCTGATCAATGGGCCGACCAGCGCCATCTCCCTCGTCGTCTTCAGTACCCTCGCGTTTATCGAACCGGACGCCCGGCCCGACGCCTACGAGGCGATGTTTTTACTGGGGGTGATGGTCGGCTGCATCCAGATTCTGATCGCAGTCTTCAAGCTGGGGGATCTGACGCGCTACATCTCGGAGTCGGTGATTCTGGGCTTTATGACCGGCGCTGCCATCTTGCTGGGCATCGGTCAGATCGGCAATTCCCTCGGACTGCGGGAGAAAGGAACAGCCCACGATCAAATTTTCTATCGGCTCTGGCTCACGGTCACCTCCGGCAGCCCCAACTTTCGTGCCATCACGATTACTGCCATCACGGTCATCCTTGGCCTCGCCCTGCGGCCTCTAGTGCGCAAGTACCGCTGGCCCCAGATGGACATGCTCGTGGTCCTCATCGTTGCGGCGGTGGCGGCGTACCTGTTGGGCTGGACGATACCCCCGGCTGATGGGGGCAAGACGGCGATTGCGGTGGCCGGTGCGATCCCGGCCAGCTTGCCATTGCCCCACATTCCAGAAATCAAGTTTGGCTGGGTGACCCAGATGTCGAGCGGGGCGCTCGCGATCGCTTTTCTAGGTCTACTGGAGGCGCTGGCGATTGCGAAAGCGATCGCTGCCCAGACCGGCCAGACCCTCGACTACAACCGCCAGTGCCTGGCGGAGGGCGCTGCCAACCTGGGGGGCGGCTTTTTGCAGTGCCTGCCGGGATCCGGCTCGCTGTCGCGCTCGGCCATCAACTACCAGTCCGGAGCCCTGACCCGCTTTTCGGGGGTGCTCGCGGCCCTGGTCGTCGCTGCTGCCCTGCTGGTTCTGGCACCACTCACCAAGTTCATCCCCAAGGCTGCCCTGGCAGGTTTGTTGTTTCTCACCGCCGCCCGGCTCATCGACCTCAAGCGGTTGCGCTACACCTTCCGCGCCTCGCTCTTCGACGCAGGGTTGGTGCTGGTGACACTCTTTACGGCTCTGTTCATCGGTATCGAGTACTCGATCTTGACCGGCGTCGCCCTCTCGATCTTGCTCTTCGTGCCGCGAGCAGCAAAACTCAAAGCTTCCGAACTGGTGGTGAGCAACGAGGGCATCGTGCGCGACCGCTGGCCCTCCGATCCACCCTGCACCTCGGTGATCCTCTTTGATCTCGAAGGAGAGATCTTCTTTGGGGCAGCACCGGATCTGGACCGCTACCTCGACGGCCTCATCGCCCAGGCAAAAGCAGCGTCGATCCGCTACATCGTCCTGCGGGTCAAGCGCGTGCGCAACCCGGACGTGGTCTGTGTCGAGCGACTGGAGCACTTCTTGCACAGCGCCCAGAAGCAGGGCATCACCGTCCTGCTCGCCGGAGTGCGCCCGGATCTGGCCCGCCCTTTCAGCAAGTTGGGCTTTGGCGACTGGTTCCCGGCGGACCATCTGTTTTTTGAGGCGGCGGAGGACGACAGCGATTCTGCCACCCTCAAAGCCGTCCGCCTCGCCTACGAGCTTCTTGGCGACGAGGCCAACGCCTGCGGGCACTGCGCTGCCCTCCAGGACAAGGAGACCCAGAAGGCAGCGCTCTACTATCGAGTCTGAGCGACCCGCAGATCACTCGTACAGTTGCTCGTCCAGGGGCGGGGTGTATTCCTCGCTGCTGCCCTCGGAGGTTTCGTAGCTGCTGTCGTCCTGATAGCTGTAGGAAGCGCTGTCCGTATCCACCGGTGGCTCGCAACTGCCGCCATCGTCCGGTACGGCGTAAGAAGTAGGATCGGCTCCTGCGCCACCGTCGGCACCGTAGCCCGCAACTTCTTGCTCTTGCTCCTGGAGGCGGGCGTCGCGCTCCTGCTGCCAGTGGGGATCGTCGTTGTCGTCGTAGACCTCGACGCCGTTGGGGCTGGCCTGGTAGTACGAATCGACGTTCTGGGTAAAGGCACTGTCGGCGTCCGCTTCGCTGTCGTCGCGGTGGTCGTAGTAGTTTTTGAGCATCTCTGCCGACGCCTGGGCGGCGGCCTGGTCCGAGCTGCGCTCAAGCTGGCCCTGATCGTCTACTGGAACTTCGTCGAACACTTTTACATGGGTTTCGGCGTCCTCACCCAAAAGCGCCTCTGCCCCACCGGCCACCAGTCCGCCGATAACTCCCCCGACGACCGCCCCGAGGGGACCGAATTCGAGCCCAGCCACTGCCCCAGCAGCAGCCCCAGCGAGAGCTGCACCGCCCGTCTCTTCGTCGAGGGGATTGAAGACATTGATGCCCTGGACCGCCGCGTGCGGATCGGATGGGTCGCTTGTGTCACGGAACATGTGGGCGTTGCTGTAGCTATCTTCGAGGGCGTGGGTGGCCGCTCCCAGTTCGCGCATCTCCTGGGCCTGCAGGTCAGCTTTGGAAACGCCCTTCAAGTCATCGATGCTCTCATCGTCGTGCAGGTCTTCGATCGAATCTTGATTCTGGCCCAGATAGCTGGCTGCCCGGCCATCGATGGTGCCGCTCTTGACGCCCTGATCCACTTCGTCGTGCGATAGAAAACCGTCGTGGTCGCGATCGAGGCCGTCGAATTTTGTGGTGGCGTCGTGGGCCGCCTTGGCTGATTCCAGGCCGCCGGCGACGAAGTTACGGATATCGCTCAGGTTTTGCTCGCCGCTTTTACTCGGGTCCGCCATGCTGTGCTCGCGCTGGGCGTCGGGAGCCATCCAGTAGGGCTTCCAGGTATCGCCGCCGACGATCCGATCGGCGTGCTCCTGTCCTTCGTCGAGCTTTTCGTAATAGGTCTCTTTGTCCATGCCGTCGATCTCGCTCTTGCCATCGAAGAGCTGATCGGTGGCTTTTTGGGTAATGGCGTGATGGCCTTTGCCTTTTTCCTGGTCCATGATTGGGTCTCCTGAGTGTTCTGGATCTCCCCCGCTAGTTGTTCATGTAGACCGGTTAACCAGATAGTTATGCACGGCTCCACCCCGATGCGAACTGCCAGGTAGGCGAAGTTAGATGAGCAGGAGGTTTTGGCAACCTGAGAAAGGCTGCAGGGTCACGGATGGACTGGACGGGAGGACGACTCTTTGCGAGTCATCTCGAAGAGATTTTTGGCCTGGGGGCCGAGGAAACCATCGAAGCGTTCCCGGCGACCGGGGGCCACCTCGATCGTGCCCCGCTCGGCAATCTCGTAGTAAGCGTAGGTCCAGGGGATTTCGACCGGTCTACCTCCATCGTCGAGTACCGTTACCGGTTCGCTCACCGCTCTGGTCGCCGTTTGCCTGAGACCACTGCCCCAATCGCCTTCGATCACCGATTTCATCGGTACGCCGCGCTCGGCCAGCCCCTGAGCCGTACTCTCGATGTCGAAGTAGCGTTCGGTGTTCTGGCGGTTGACGTAGCCGGTGAAGTGATTGACAGCGTAGCCGTGTAGCAGCACCCAGGCACCGTACTGGCTGGCTGAGTTGACCACCTCGATTGCCGAGCGCCTGGGCGGCTGCCAGGGGCGGGAGAAGACAGCTTCGTACTCTTCGAGGGTGCGGGCAGTCTGGACCAGCGTCGCCCCCTCGACAGCAGCGCGAATGGCGAGGGCCGCCGGTTCGCTCAGATCGTCTACGAGCAGTTCACTGACAAAAAGTTTCGGCAGCTCCAGCGCCTCCTGTTCGGGGTGCTGGTAGTGGCGAGCGCAGAGGTGCTGGCCGCTAAAGACGTACTCCCCAGCAGCAACGTAGCCGAGCGGCTCGATGAAGCGCTCAAGATAACCGATCCCAAAGTCCTGTCCGCCGCTACTCAGGCGCAACGAGCGAAAGGCGATGTGGTCGTTTGCAACCGTGCCGCCCGCCTGTTCGATCATCTCCTGGTAGACGCGGGCGTAGCTCACGCGCTGCTGATAGCGCTTCCAGAGCCGTTCCCAGAGAGCGCGGGCAAAAGTGCCGTTCATCAGAAAACCTCCTCGGCCAGCTGGCGCAACAGGTCGAGGGCAGTGCGGATCTGGTCGGCATCGATGACCAGAGGCGGGCAGAAGCGAATCGCCGCCTTGCCGCAGCCCAGAAGCAACAGCCCCTTATAAAAGGCGCAATCGACGAGGTGATCGCGCAGCTCGCGGTCGGGTTGACCGTTCTTATCGAGCAGATCGACGGCGACCATCAGACCTTTGCCGCGCGGGGGCGAAATGCGGGCAAAGCGCACCGCCAGTTCGGCGAGTCCCGCCTGCAACAGGCTGCCCATGCGCTGGGCATTCTCGATGAGCCCCGCTTCGAGCAGAACGAGGGTAGCGTTGGCAGCCGCACAGGCCACCGGGTTACCGCCGAAGGTGGTGGCGTGAGAACCGGGCGGCCAGCTCATCAGGTGCGGTCGGGCAAGAATCGCCCCCAGAGGCAGACCGCTCGCGATCCCCTTGGCGAGGGTAATGATGTCAGGTTCGACGCCCCAGTGCTCGATGGCAAACAGGCGACCGGTGCGGCCCATACCGGCCTGCACTTCATCGACCACCATCAAGATGCCGTGGCGATCGCAGATCTGACGGATGCGGGCGTGGAAGCCGTCCTCCGGCACGATATAGCCGCCTTCGCCCTGAATCGGTTCGACGACGATCGCCGCCACCTCCTCCGGGGGCAGCACCGTCGCAAACAGGCGCTGTTCGAGGTGGTCGAGGGCGGCGTGGGTGCCGTAGGGTATATGGCTGATCCCCGGCACCAGCGGGCCAAAACCTTTGCGCTGAACAGCCTTGGAGCCGGTCAGCGACATCGCCCCAAAGGTACGGCCATGAAAGGCACCCAAAAAGGCGACCACCTGCTGCCGACCGGTGTAGTAGCGGGCCAGCTTGAGCGCTCCTTCGTTGGACTCCGCTCCAGAGTTGCTAAAAAAGACGCGGGCGCGGGGAGCACCGGCCACCACTGGAAACGGCGCGCGCGCTGCCAGGCTCTCGGCCAGATCCGCCATCGGTTCATAATAAAAGTCCGTTCCCGACATATGGAGCAGTCGGGCCGCCTGCTCCTGGATTGCCTGCACCACCTGCGGGTGGGCGTGGCCGGTGGCGGTGACGGCGATACCGGCTGTCAGGTCTAAAAAGACATTGCCATCGACATCTTCGAGCATACAGCCCTCGCCACGGGCGGCCACCAGCGGGTAGCCACGGGTGTAGGAGGGCGAGGTAACAGCCCTGTCGCGCTCGATCACCGTCCGAGCGCGGGGGCCAGGCAGCGCCGTGGTGAGTCTGGGCACACGGGGCAGGGAACGGTCGGTAGACAGACTGAGCATCGGGTGTTCCTCTTGAATGAAAGATGGTCGCCGCCGCAGATGTACGGATGTTCCCAGGCAAACGGCTCACCGGGCAGTCTCTTAGATATTGAGCCCTGTCCCGGACAATTCTAGGACAAACAAGTCCATCGCTGCCTTCACAGATCTTTGTGATGGCCCTTGCTCCATGGCATGCCCATCAGGTTGCTTAGAATATGCTGAAAGTGCTGCTTAAGCATCTATTTTTTAAGAAGTACAGGATGGTCAGCTGTTCTTACTAAAGCTGATGAGTGCTCTGAAACAGTAAACCAGGCAAAAAGAGGGATGTACAACAATAGTGCTCCCTTACTGTACCCTGTTTATTAAGATTATTGATTCAAAGGTCTCTCCTGGCTTGAAAAGGCGAAAAATCGAGGTTTCCCATGTTGACGCGGCTCAAAGTATCGGGTTTTAAAAATTTAGTTGATGTAGATATTCGCTTTGGATCATTCACCTGTATCGCAGGGGCAAATGGAGTTGGAAAATCCAATTTGTTCGATGCTATTTTGTTTCTCTCTGCTTTGACAGATCGTCCCTTGATTGACGCGGCGCTTTCTGTTCGAGAAGAAGGAGGTCGTTCAGCAGATCTGCGCAGCTTATTCCATAGATTTGGTGGTTCACATTACACCAATGAAATGTGTTTCGTTGCCGAGATGATCGTTCCACGCGAAGGTCAGGACGATCTAGGCCAAACTGGTAAAGCAAGTATCACCTTTCTACAATATTCTCTTAATTTAGCCTACAGAACAGATAGTGCTTTGCGTTCACTGGGCTCTCTTGAGATCACCAAAGAAGAACTAACGCACATCACACTTGGCGATGCTTCAAAGCACTTGCTCTTCCCTCATAGCGCCAAACTCTGGCGGCGCTCCGTCATCACTGGTAAACGCCATAGTCCTTATTTTATATCTACAGAAGGAGAAGGCGATTATCGGGTGATCAAGTTACACCAAGACGGCGGCAGTAGTGGTAGACCTCTGTCTCGTTCCGCTATCAACTTGCCCAGGACAGTCCTTTCAGTGACGAATGCAGCCGAAAGTCCAACAGCACTTCTTGCTCGAAGAGAAATGCAGTCCTGGCGATTATTACAGCTTGAACCAAGCGCGCTGCGTAAGCCAGACGAGTTCACTGCCCCTCAGGGACTGGGCGCAGATGGTTCTCATCTACCAGCAACCCTTTACCGCCTGGCACAAACACAGCAAGATTCAAACACTGATCCTCGAATCCAAGAAGCAAGCATTTATGCCAGAGTGGCTAATCGTCTATCTGAACTCATCGACGATGTCCGTAACGTTACTATCGATCGAGATGAAAAACGCGAACTACTTTCTCTGCTCGTCTCTGGCAAGGATCAGATTCCCTATGCAGCGCGGGCTTTGTCGGATGGAACCCTACGCTTTCTTGCACTAGCAGTACTGGAACTGGACTCAGAGGCCCAGGGGGTTCTCTGCCTCGAAGAACCGGAGAACGGCATTCATCCGGAGCGGATTCCTGCCATACTCAGGTTACTAAAGGACATCGCTGTGGATGTTGATGAAACAATGGATGAGAACAATTCTCTCCGGCAGGTGATCATCAATACTCATTCTCCTGCAGTTGTTGCTCAGGTTCCTGACGATAGCCTGGTAGTTGCGGAGCTCAAGGAATCGATGAAAGACGGTTTTCGTTTTCGGCGTGCAAGTTTCAGTTGCCTGGAGAACACTTGGCGAGCACGAGCCGGTATGCCGACTGTTGCCAGGGGAAAACTTCTGTCATATCTGAATCCCATCCAATCTGACGAGGCAATAAGAGGCACTGAAAGTCGAGGAAACGGTAAGACCAAAACGCGAAGAGTGATAGATAGACCAGACTTACAATTGCTGTTACCAATTCCTAATGCAGAAGTATGATCGAGGCTCGATTTACTTTTGTTGCCGATGGAAGCTCCGATCGAGCGTTGATGCCTGTTTTAGAATGGTTGCTGCGATTCCATTGTCAGAAATGCGTTTTTGAGCCTCAATGGGCAGACCTGACGATGGTTCCAAAAAGAAAGAGGCCGGGGACACTTGCTGAAAAACTTCTTCTCAGTGTCGAGCTATTCCCCTGCGAATTGTTATTTGTTCACAGGGATGCAGAACGGGAGATTCCGCAGAAAAGATATCAAGAGATCGACCAGGCAGTGCAGACAGCTGGCCTGGCTTCTCTACCTGTTGTCTGTGTTGTACCCGTGCGCATGCAGGAAGCATGGCTACTCTTTGACGAAGTGGCTCTTCGGAGAGCTGCCAGTAATCCCAACGGCTAGCATCGAGTGAATTTGCCTCGCTTACGCGATGTGGAAAATCTACCGGATCCAAAGCAAATCCTGCAGGACTGTCTGAAGGCAGCAAGTGGACTGAGGGGCAGACGGCGAAAAGATCTTGACGCAGTTCGTGCCGCCGCGTTTATGACCAGCTTGATCGATGATTTTGCGCCCTTGCGCGAGCTATCTGCCTTCAGACAACTTGAGCATCATGTAAAGACCGCAGCAAGTTCGAGAGGCTGGTGAGGAACGGCTAGGGCCTGTCAAAAAGCGGTAATCTAGATGGGTTGTTCACCGTCAGGTTATGCCCGCGCCGCGCCCCCAACCCGTTTTGATCAATGGCAAGAACCGCGTCGCCGACGCTCTGCGCCAGGAGATCGAAGACTCGCCCTTACTCATCGCCTCAGAAGCGGAACAGGCGGCCCTCAGCGTCGAAGTGCAAGATGGCCGCTTCGTGTTCATCCTCGATGGCCGTCCTCTGGGAGCGGCGCGTTTTTCTGGCCTGCGCCCCAGCAGGATTGCCCTGCGCGCCCTCGAACATCTGGCGGGCTACCTGAATGTGCGATCGCTCGCCAATCCGTATACCAAACTCAAGGACACCATCGCCGTCGAACTCAAGCGCCTCAGCCGTCCGGCAACGAAAGATCAGCCCGGTGAGGCGGAGCCGCTGACGGGCGAAGGAGAAGCGGTGCTTATCGCCAGTGGCCGCTCACTGGTGATCGAGGTGACCAACAAGGCGAGCCTGCCTCTCTATTTTTACGTACTCGATCTCGACCAGGACATTCGCCTTGCGCCTCTGTACCCGCTCTCGGGCTTTGGCAAATCGACCCGGCCAGGTGAGACGCTCGCGATTGGCTACGGTCCAGAGGTGACGATCACCCTCAGCGCTCCTAAAAACCAGAGCGAGGGCTACGACCACCTGGTGATCGTGGGCTCGGTGAGCACCGCCGATCTCAGTACGATTTCCTTGCCCGCTCTGGGGGAGAAGGTGCCCCCCCAGGGCGATCTGTTCGGTACCGGTTCGCGCTTCGATCGCGCTCTGCGCACGGCTCTCACCGGCCAGGTACCCGACGCCGCCACCGCCGTCGATCCAAAGGACGACTGGACGGTGGTGCATCGGACGGTGATTGTCAGGAAGGCAGGTGAGCGAGCGGGCTGAAGGCAAGCGGTGCCCCCGCGCGGCCTGCTAGATCGAGCGGGAAGTTGTGGGCGTTGCGCTCATGCATCACCTCGATGCCGAGGCTGGCGCGGTTGACGACATCGGCCCAGGTGTAGATGGGCCGCCCCTGGGTGTCGATGATGCTCGAATTGAAGTTGAAGCCGTTGAGGTTGAAGGCCATGACGCTGATGCCCAGCGAGGTACACCAGATGCCGATGACCGGCCAGGCGGCCAGGAAAAAGTGCAGCGAACGGCTGTTGGTAAAGCTGGCGTACTGAAAGATCAGGCGACCAAAGTAGCCGTGGGCGGCGACGATGTTGTAGGTCTCCTCTTCCTGGCCGAACTTGTAGCCGTAGTTCTGCGATTCCTCGTAGGTGGTCGCCTTGACGATCGACGAGGTGACAAGAGAACCGTGCATCGCACAGAAGAGCGAACCGCCGAACACGCCTGCTACTCCGAGCATGTGCAGGGGATGGTTGAGGATGTTGTGCTCCGCCTGGAAGATGAACATGAAGTTAAAGGTGCCCGAGATGCCCAGGGCCATGCCGTCGCTAAAGGACCCCTGGCCAATCGGATAGATCAAAAAGACGGCGGTGGCTGCTGAGACCGGCGCGCTGTAGGCGATGCAGATCCAGGGGCGCAGGCCCAGGCGATACGAAAACTCCCACTGCCTGCCCAGGTACGCAAAGATCCCGATGAGAAAATGAAACACGATCAACTGGTAAGGCCCGCCGTTGTAGAGCCATTCGTCCATCGAGGCCGCCTCCCAGACGGGATAAAAGTGCAGGCCGATGGCGTTGGAACTGGAGATGACGTTGGCGGTGATCAAGTTGTTGCCGTAGAGCAAAGAGCCACTGATCGGCTCGCGAATACCGTCCATGTCCACCGGCGGGGCGGCGATAAAGGCGATGATGAAGCAGATCGTCGCCGTCAGCAGCGTCGGGATCATCAGCACACCGAACCAACCGATGTAGAAGCGGTTGTTGGTCGAGGTGATCCAGTCGGCAAAACTCTCCCAGGGACTTTGTCGGGAGCGCTGGGTGATTGTCGCACTCATATCTTAAGCTCCTGATAAAAAAGTCAAAGCGTGCCCTCTACGGCAGCACCCGGCTCCGCTTGCTACATCTATCTCAAGAGAGATTTACGGTAGATAGAGTTGACTAGTCGGGCCTGCCGGTGAGCCGCTTCAGCCAGAGCTTGAGGCGGGCGAGCAGCGACGGCGGTTCGCTCGCTTCGAGGGCGTGGCTGAGCTGAGCCAGTAATTGCGCTTCCTCAGGTGCCAGACGGCCATCGACGTAGACGATCAATTTCAAAGATTCGGTCAGCTCCCGGCTTTCGGTCGGATCGAGCCGGGCCGCCTGCACTTCCTGTAGCCAGATTTGTGCCGTATCGACGGCGGGGCGGATCTGCAGGTATTCGAGCAGGTGTTGTTGTTCCTCGAAAGGCAGGTTTAAGCGGGGCAGGTACTGGGCCAGCAGCAGCGCTTCGGACGGATGCAACTGTCCGTCGGACCAGGCGGCGGCGACCAGTAGACGAAAGGCGATAGCGGCGTTGTTCACAAGATGCGAGGATCGGGCACGGTTCGATTGGCAGTGTAGCCGAAGCACAATTGATCCAGTAACTGGCGACTAATAACTCGATGGATCCCCAACAATTGCTCGAACTGGCCCAGGCAGCCGGGGCCGAGGCCGCCGAAGTCTATCAATCCAGCGGTTTTGGGCGGTCGGCCAACTTTGAAGCCAACCGCCTCAAGCAGATCGAATCCGGCGACGAGCAGGGCGTTGCTCTACGGGTCTGGCGAGCAGGAAAACCGGGTCTGGCGGTGGCGCGGGGTCCGGTAGACGGCGCGCTTCTGGTCGAAAAAGCGCTCGCCCTGAGTGCCTTCGGCCTGCCGGAGGAGCCGGCTCTGACGACAGAAGCGGTGGCTGTGACCGACGCGGTTTCGGAGGCGGTGCCCATCGAGCGACTGATCGCCTGGGGCTGTGAGGCGATCGACCAGATTCGCACGGCTTTCCCGGAGGTTCTCTGCAGCTGCACGATGAGCGACGAGACTGGCTCGGTGCGGCTCATCAACACGGGAGGACTCGACCTCCACTACGCCAGTTCCAGCCGCAGTGGCTTTGTTGGGGCGGAGTGGGTACGCGGCGAAGATTTTTTGCAGGTCTACGACGGTCAGACGGTGCTCGGGGAACCCGAACCGGCGGCGATCGCCGAACCTGTGCGGCGGCGGCTGGAGTGGGCGCGCAAAAATAGCGCTACCCTCAAGCGGGCCGTGCCGGTGTTATTTACCGCCAAGGCGGCGAGCGTGCTTCTAGGCTCTGTGATAGCGGCACTGAGTGGCCGCCAGGTCTATCAGCAGGCGTCACCCTGGACCCAGCGCCGGGGAGAGGTTGTGCTCTCGCCCCTGTTGAACCTGCATCAAGATCCCCATCTCGCTCCCTACATCACCCCCTTCGACGACGAGGGCACCGCCACCCGTGCCCTGAACTTTGTGCAGGGGGGCAGGCTCGAAACTTTTTATGCCGACCGGCGCACCGCTCACCGACTCGGTCTATCGCCTGCGGGCAACGGCCTGCGCCCGGATCTGGGCAGCTATCCCCAGCCGGGACTGTTCAACTTGATCGTCGAGCCGGGTTCTGGCTCCTGGCAGGACCTCGTGGGCTCGCTCAAAGACGGGATCATCGTCGATCAGGTTCTGGGGGGCGGAGCCGGACTGTCGGGAGAATTTTCGGTCAACATCGACCTTGGCTTTCGCGTCCGTCGGGGCGAAATTACAGGCCGCATCAAGGACACGATGGTGGCAGGCAACGCCTACGCACTGCTCAACCGCCTCGCAGCCCTGGGTAGCGAGCGCTCCTGGGAAGGCAATCTGCTCACCCCGGCCCTGTTGGTCGAGTCGCTGGCGGTTACCGGCAGGGGCGACTAGGGCTTGGGAGGCGGGGTTGGGGCCGACTTCGGCTGCGGCTGGCCCTTGGTGGTGGGCAAGATCTCGACTTTGGTGGTCGTCTGCGGCGTCGAGCCCGTCTGGGGGAGGGTCTTGACCAGAGCGGTGAGCGGGCTGTCGCGCTCCCAGCGCTTTTGATATTCCTCGGCCTGGCGGGTGATCTGGACGGCGTAGAGCTGGTCGGTCTCGGCCTTGTTGAGATTGCCGTCCTGGCGCTCGGAGCGCCCCGCATCGGCCAGGGTGCGGATATCGACGCGGTTGTCTTTGATCTGCCAGAGTTCGACCCGGCTGTGGGTATTGAGCTGGGTGGCGTCGCCCTCGTTGCGGGTGAGCAGATCGACGCGGGAGACCACCAGCGCCGACAAACCCAGGTAATCAAAGAAATCCTTGACGAGGGCAACATTTGGCCGGTCGTGATCGAGGATCTCAAAGAGCGGATGGTCGAGCTTGCGCACGGCGGGCATCACCTCGTCGCGCTTGATAAAGGCGAGGGGGCCGCCCTGGGGAAAGGCACCGGTGCGGACCAGATCTTCGGCGAGCCGCTGAGCGAGGGTGTCGGTGGCCGGTAGCGAACCCACCCCGATGAGGCCGACGCGGCTGGGCGGCTGTCGGGTGACGGGGCGAACCAGAGCGAGCGAGAGATTCGTCTTTAGCCCTTCTACCAGCCAGATGCGGGTCGTCTTCTCGGTGTAGGCGTTGTGCTGAACCTTGACCTCCCAGCGACCGGGGGTAAGATTTTCGATCACGTAGCTGCCGCTCGCGTCGGTGCGGGCAAATTTTTTGCCGAGGCTGACCGTTGCGCCTGCAACCGGGTTGCCCTGCTCGTCGCGGATCTGGCCGAGCAGCAGAGCCAGGCTGGGGCTCACCACCGTCGCATCGAGCTTTGTCTGGATGGGCTTGCCGGTCCTGGTGACAGGTTCGGGCCGGACCGGCGACGGCGCACCTTTGAGTGGGTGCGCAGCGACCGGGGCGGGCGACGGCTTGCGCCTGACCGGGGCCGGGGCTGCAAGGGGCTTCGCTGTAAAAGCGGTTCCGGGTGCCACCTTCACCGGTACGACGAAGGCCGGTGCCGTCTTGACCACCGCAAAAGTGACGGTCGGCTTATTTTTGGGCACCAGCAGAGGTTTGTTCGGGGCCGAGGCCGCTTTGGGGGGCGGGGACTTCACCTGTGGGCCAACCGATTGCTGGGGCGCAATCTTTGGCCTGGGAGCGGCCACAGCCGCCGCTGGCTTTTTTGCTTCTGGTTGGGGGCGCGAAGCGGGGACGGTGGTTTCGGGAGCGCTCCAGGCTGCCAGGGGAGCGGCGTAGGCTACCAGACAAAGCCAGAGAAGGGAGCCGCGCATGAGAAAGCTCTTAAAACTGGACTGATGCTAGCTTACTGTTCGCCTGCGCGCTTCCCTCAGGCAAGCACGATCGAAGCGAGGCCCAAAAAGCGGACCGTTTCGGGGGTGATCTCGAAGCGGTAAGGCAGCACCTGCAGGCCGCGTTCGATACCGATGCGCAACAGCTCGCCGTACAGCGGATCGAACTCGTCGCAGGGGCTGAAGGCCGTGCAGTCGGAGCGGTTGATGAAGTAGAGGATGGCAGCCCGGCTGCCCTGTTCGCACAGGCGGGTCAGTTCGCGCAGGTGCTTCTGGCCACGGGTGGTGACCGTGTCCGGAAAAAGCGCCAGACGCCCCCGGTGGAGCGTCGTGCTCTTGATCTCAAGGTACAAAGGCGCGCTGCCATCCAGCAAAAAATCGACGCGGCTATTTTCGCTGCCGTAGGGCACCTCCCGCCGGATCGCCGTGTAGTCGCCCAGTTCCGAGAAGAGGCACCGGCGCAGCCCCTCATAGACGATCCGGTTGGGCATCGCCGTATTTACCCCAACCCAGACGCCCTCCACATCGATCATCTCCCAGGTGTAGGCGAGCTTGCGGGCCACCGCTGTGGCTCGCGACAGGTAAACTCGGCTTCCGGGAGTGCTGATCACCCGCATGGGACCAGTATTCGGACAGTGGGCGGTGACAAGCTGCCCATCGGCGAGTTCGACCTCGGCAAAAAAGCGCTTGTAGCGGCGGCGCAGGATGCCCGCCACCAGCGGCGGATACTCAAACAGAACGGTGCTCACGCTCATCGACGACGATCGTTGACTGGCCGCGCAGCAGACCAACGGCGGCCCCCGGACAGACGTGGCGGTAATTTAGCGGCCCCAGCCGCTCGGCACTCGCGAGCTGCCGGGGCCAGTGAAAGGTTTTTGCCGTCTGCACCGGCCCCACGTTGCCCCGCCCATCCGGCAGCAGATGCCGCCCACTGAAGAGCACCCCGCCGTGGGCCTGCCACAACAGGCAACTGGAGCCGGGCGAGTGCCCCGGCGTCCAGAGGGCGGTAAGACCCGTGTCCAGCTGGGTCCTTTCAGCAAAAGTGTGGACTGTCAACTCGCGCGCCAGCAGCAAGTAGGCTTCCTGCTCCTGGATCCAGGCAGCCACCTGAAAGTGCCGACAGAACGCTTCTAATTCACCGATCGCACCGCGATGGGTGACAAAGACCGCACCGATGCCGCCCGCCTGCTCGATCTGCAGGCGGTTCACCTCGCTCCAGGCCGGACAATCGACCAGCCAGTTGCAGCCAAGGCCATTGGCCGCTGTGGCGACAAGCAGATAGCTGGTGCCGCCCAGGGTGTGGCGGTTCGGCTTGAAGCTCAGCAGGTCGCCAAAGATTTCTCGCGTGGTCATGGCGATCCAGCCTAGCCTATCGGTCAGTAAGACAGCTATCAGCCCAGATTGATCGATGCGCCGTCAGACAAACAGCGCATCCATTCAACTTTTTGATACAGCCACCAGGACAGAATTGACCACTAATTCCACCTAATCACACCGCCATATCGTGATTTGAAAGTGCAGATGAGCAGGGCGACGGGTACGACAAAATGGGCCACCACGAACAGAAACTGACGACTGCTCCTGCCTATCATGGGCACAGCCCAGTGTTGTCAACCAACCCATGACCGCACTTAAAGCGTCAGCAGCATGACGGAATGAAACACGAACTTCTGCTATGATCGTCACCAATTCGCCCAGTAAAGATCGCGCGCGCATCTCTGTTGTCCACCGCTCCTGCACAGGTTTTCATCGATGACTTCTACTCTCGAACAGTACCGCAAGCAACTCATCGAGCTTCAACTCGATATCGAAAAAGTACAGGCTTATGTATTAAAATGCACCGCCCATCCCATTCAGGCTGAAAGCAGCACCGTTCCCGCGATCCCGCTGGCGGAGAACGAGACCAAGACGACCTGAAGACGTTTGGCTATTTTGCAGCAGGGCCGGCGAACAACTGGCGCTCTCTATGGCGTCACGGGCGGAACCGCTATGCTGGAACGCATGAGAAGAGTCGCCCCTTGAATATTCACCTGCGCCCGGCCCGGCAAGCGGATGTGCCCCTTATCTTTGCCCTGATCGCTGAGCTGGCCGATTACGAAAAATTGTCCCACGCCCTGATAGGCAGCGAGCAGCTTCTAGCAGCGCACCTGTTTGGCCCGACGCCCTTTGCCCGCGTCATCCTCGCTGAAGTCGAAGCGCAGACCGCTGGTTTTGCCCTGTACTTTTTTAACTACTCGACATTTTTGACCCGGCCTGGGATCTACCTCGAAGATCTCTATGTGCGGGCGGACTGGCGCGGGTGCGGCGTCGGCACAGCCCTTCTAAGGCACCTGGCCCACGAGGCGGTCGCCGCCGGGTGTGGCCGCATCGAGTGGAGTGTGCTCGATTGGAACGCAACTGCCATCCGCTTTTATCAAAAAATCGGAGCAGTGATTCTCGATGATTGGCGTCAGTGCCGCCTGAGCGGCGAGGCGCTCCTGCAGCTGGCAGAAGTGGAGATCCGTTAGCGCTCCTTGCGGATACCGGGAAACTGGGGCAGCGGACAATCGCTGTGGCGCTGCTTGAGGATATAGGCGATCGCCAGTTGCTCCCGCCGGGTTCGCCAGTTGCTCAACTCAGCCGCCATCAGCCTGATCTGCTCCTCCGGAACACTCGGATCGGCGAGCATGCGTTCGATCTTCTCCTGGCGCTCGCGGATGCGAAAGTTGATCTCGCGCAACTGGCGGCTGAAATTCTGCTCAAGCTCGGGATTGTTGCAGGCGGCCTGGGCCAAAAGCGGTCCAGCCCTCACCCCCACGAGCAAAACGATGAGACCAGCCAACCAGGCGAGCCTCCCCAGTCTGGCAATCGGGTAGAGCGGGTTCATCAGCGACCGGCAGGCGACGGCCACTCGTCGCGTTCTAAAAGAATGTTGTAGGCATCCTCGGAAGTCCGGTCCTCGAGGACGTAGCTGCGCGCCGTCGCCGCGATGAATTGGGCTCTGGGAATGCCGCCGGTCGGTACCGCGACATCGGGGGCAACCGCCACTTCGAGGTCGGGCCCGGACGGGCCTGGCAGCTCAGCCGTATGCCACCAGTAGCCCACTGCCGCCACCAGCACCGCCGCAACTGTCGCGAGCGAACCGCCAAAAAGTCGGTTCTGCGCGTCTATCTTGCTGAAGACCTGATCGTGGAGCAGCGGCGGCGGCTCGGCCAGCCTGGATGCATCGCTGGGGACGCGCAGCCTTTGCAGACCGTTCAGGTACCGGCGCGCATCTGGATCGTTGTCGAGCCACTGTTCTAACTGCCGTCTTTGTTCGCCCGGCAGCTCGCCATCTAGATAGGCACTCAGTAATTCGTCGCGTTGCGGGTCCATAGGTTCACGAGGGGACAGGCAGCTAGAGATACGCGCCCAACTGCGTTTGCAGGCGGCGGCGGGCGCGGGCGATGCGGGATTTGACAGTACCGACCGAGATGCCCAGAGTTTCGGCGATCTCCTCGTAGGCCATCCCTTCGATCTCGCGCAGCACGATTGTGGTGCGAAAAGTCTCCGGCAGCTCGGTAATCGCCCGGCGCAGCTGGTCGTAGAATTCACACGTTACCAGATTCTCATCCGGTCCTGGAGATGGGGCAGCCAACTCCCAGTCCAGTTCACCGTCGTGGGTCTGGATCGGTGCATCGAGCGATAGAGGAGCGGCACCGCGCCGCCGTCGCCGCAATTCGTCGTAGAACAGGTTGGTGGCGATCCGGCCCGCCCAGGAGCGGAATTTTTCGGGTTCTTTGAGGCGCTTGACGTAGCGATAGATCCGAATCCAGACTTCTTGAGCGAGATCTGAGCGGTCCTGCCAGTCAGGAGCGAGGTGATAGAGGAGCCGGTCGATGTGGGGCTGATGGCGGCGCATCAGTTCGGCAAAGGCGGTGCGATCGGGGCTAAAGCCCTGCTGACAGCGCACGACCAGTTCTTGATTGCTGAGCCTGGCAGGCGGAAGCGGCGGTTCCTTGGCGGCGGAGACGAGTGGCCAGGAGAGTGGCAGACTGTTATCCATCGGCGGTAGGTACCGGGTGGGTGTGCGGACAACGCCAGTGACGGCTTTTTATCCACCCTGGTTCCTCAATTATCCGCAAAGGAGCTGCGAGCCCACTTGCGCTCAAGCGTAAGATTGAGAAGTTGCACAACCAAACACCATGGGCAGAAAAAGCCGCACCAAGCGGGAGGCGGCCCTCGCAGGCAAGACACCTGCACCGGTTACCCCCCTTATCAAAAATACGGGCACAGGCAAGGACAAGCTGATCATCCCGAAGGAGATCAACGGTCGGTTTCTGGCCCGCATCTTGATGTTCTCGGGCCTGCCTTTTGCCCTCGCGCTGCTTACCGAGGTCATCGGAGCGACCTTGATCCGCTCCGGTCTGCCGGTGCCAAACGTCGTGGTCTTGCTGGTCAATCTGCTCTTTTTTGGCATCAGCGTGCTGGGGATCACCTACGCTATCCTCTCCACCTCCTGGGATCCAGCCGTCAAGGGCAGTCTGCTCGGCATCAAAGAATTCAAACAAAACGGCAAGCGCATCCTCTCTGCCCTGCAGGATGAAGGCCAGAAGCGTCGCATGGAGCAAAAATCTTGATTGTCGTCCTCAAACCCGGTGCCCCCCAGGGCGTCGTCGATGTCCTGGTCGGTGAGCTGCAGGGCTGGAGCCTGCAGACCCAGACGATCGTTGGCCGCGAAAACGTGGTGATCGGCCTGATCGGCGATACCAGCAGCCTCTCCGAGGACCGCGTGCAGGAGCTGAGTCCTTATATCGACCGGGTGCTGCGGGTCAAAAAGCGCTTCAAGCGCGCCTCTTGCGAATTTCACCCTGAGCGGACGGTCGTGCGCGTGCCGACCGCCAACGGCCCGGTTGCGATCGGAGGCGATGGGCCGATCGCGGTGATGGCTGGCCCCTGCTCGGTCGAAAGCGAAGCGATGATCCTCGAAACTGCCCGGCGGGTCAAGGCCGCCGGAGCCCAGATCCTGCGCGGCGGTGCGTATAAACCGCGCACCTCGCCCTACGACTTTCAAGGCTACGGTGAACCGGCCCTGGAGTTGCTCGCTGCGGCTCGCGCCGCGACGGGTCTCGCTATCGTCACCGAAGTGATGGACAGCACCGACCTCGAAGCGATCGCCGAGGTAGCCGACATCGTTCAGATCGGGGCGCGCAACATGCAAAATTACGCCCTGCTCAAAAAAGTCGGCCAGCAGCCCAAGCCGGTACTGCTCAAGCGCGCCTTCTCGGCGACGATCGACGAGTGGCTGCTGGCGGCAGAATACATCCTCGCTGCCGGTAACCCAAATGTGATTCTCTGCGAGCGGGGCATCCGCACCTTCGATCGCACCTACACCCGCAATACCCTCGATCTGGTCGCTGTACCCGTCCTGCGCTCCCTCACCCACCTGCCCGTGATCGTCGATCCGAGCCACGGCACGGGTCTTTCGCAGTTCGTCGATACCTGCAGCAAGGCAGCGGTCGCCATCGGTACCGACGGCCTGATGATCGAGGTCCACCCCGATCCGTCCCGCGCCCTCTCCGACGGTCCCCAGTGCCTCACCCCCGACGAATTCGAGGCAGTGATGGCAAACCTGGCTCCGATCGCCCGCTCGGTCGGTCGGCCCCTTGCATCTCAGCTTGCCGGCGGACCACTGCCGCACTAGCTAATGATTTCGGCACTTTGAGACCAACTTCTCCCTAGTCGGGGTACTGGTGTACTCCTGCGGTGCGATGGAAGCGAGGACCGAGAGCAGCGTCTGTCCAAAGTGCGGCTACGACCGCAATCCGGCGAATGCTTTTCGCTGTGAAATTTGTGCTCAACCGCTGCGGCCCGCCGGGGTACCGCTGGCCGTCTGGGCCGTTGTCGTTGCGATTTTGCTGGTTCTTGGCGGCAGCTATTATTTTTGGAAGCGCCAGAGTAGCTTTGCGGCCTTTGGCGAGGATGAACCCTACGGACTGGTGAGCAGCACGGCTTCCCCGCCCACCAGCAAGGACGCTGAGGGCCTCGAATTTGTGCGCACCTTCGCCGAGGTGCCGACGGTTCCCAGAGGGCTGTTCAACTACGGCGGCTCGACCACCTTTGCTCCGCTGCGCTCGCCAAACGTTTTGCAGGCGATTGTAAAAGCCCATCCAGGCTTCCGATTGCGCTACACCGAACCGCTCAGCGGCAAACCCGGTTCCGGTACCGGCATCGCGATGCTGATTTCCGGGCAAATCAGTCTGGCCCAATCGAGCCGACCGCTCAAGCGCGAAGAACTGCAGAGCGCCAAAGACCGGGGTATTGCCCTGGAGCAGATTCCGGTCGCCACCGACGGTGTCGCCTTCTTCGTCAACCCCAGCCTGCCTCTAAGCGGCCTGAACACCGCCCAACTGCGCGACATCTACACCGGCAAGCTCGTCAACTGGCAACAACTGGGCGGCCCGAACCTGCCGATCGCTCCCATCAGCCGCGACCTCAAGGCTGGGGGCACCGTCGATTTTGTCTTCAGCGACATCTTCGGCAAAAAAAAGCCCGGCAAAAACGTCGAGATCGTCCGCGATACCACCGAGGCGATCCGCAAGGTAGCGACCCTGCGCGGAGCAATCGGCTTTGCTACCGTCGCCGAAGTCTACAACCAGCGCTCGATCAAGCTTTTGGGCCTGGCGGGGCCGGGGGGACGCAACTTTGAATTGCCCCTGGGCCAGGATCTGGGGATCGTCAACAACCAGGCTTTCCAGTACAAGACCTACCCGGCTACCCGGCGACTGTTTGTCATCGTCCGCCGCGACGGCACCCTCGACGAGCAGGCGGGCGTCGCCTACGCCAATTTGCTCCTTTCCGATCAAGGCCAGCAGCTGATCCGCCAGGCAGGCTTTGTCTCGCTGCGCTAGGGGCTACCGGCAGCCGCAGCCCGCTGGGGATCGACGTTGAGAAAGACAGTCGATTTATCGCTGCCCTCGACGCGGATCACCCGAATGGGCATCTCACCGCCCTGACTGCGCGCCGCCTCGATGCGATCCTGAAGCTTTTCATAAAAAAGCAGGTCGGCCAGTTTGGCGTTCTTGGCCGCCGCCTGGCCCTGCAGTTCGATCGCCTTGCGGTTGGCCGCCGCCAGAATCAGCCGCCGGGTGGTCTCCTTCTGCTGGATCTGGGCTTTGACGGCGGCGGTCTGGGCGGTGATCGAGGCCACCTGCTTTTGTTCGAGCGAAGCTTTGAGACCTTCGGGAAACTGGGCAGTTCCCAGATAGACATCTTCGATTACAATCAGGGGCACCTTCTGCTGTTGTAGTTGACCGGTGGGCATCTCGCTGCTGATGAGAGCCGTCATTTTCTTTTCCATCTCGGCGCGGCGCTCTTTTTTGTAAAAGTCCGCCGAGCTGAAACTGGCCGCCACGTCGCGCACTTTTGAGCGCACGGTCGGGACGATGATGTTTTCCATGTAGCGGGGGCCAATGGTGGCGTGCAATTGATCGAGCACCGCCGCGTTGGGCTTGAGGGCGACAAAGACATCGGTAAAGAACGCCTGACCATCGGCGGTGTTGATGCTGATCGCGTTGCCGGCTCGGTTCGGTGAGCGCTCATCGTTGGTGAACTGGAAGACGCGGGTGCGGACGATATAGGTCGTGGGACCGTCGATCCCCGGCAGGACGAACGTCGCGCCGGAGCGCTCGACGCGGCCCTTCTCGATGCCAGAAAAGACATTGAACATCACCGTCGCGTTGCCCGGCTCGGTGACGTAGACAAAAGGATGAAAGAGCAGCAAGATAACGGCAACGATGCCGGTACCGAGCAGGCCACCGGCGAGCAGGCGCAGGGGCAGTTGTTTGTCTGGCGCGGCCATAGAGGCTCCACCACATCACTGACACTCTAGCAACTGTGGACTCCTTGCCAGCGTTCCCCTGGCGCGGGACAATACTGGGCAGTCAGGAGTAAATGTTTGTGAAGCAAATCAGCTTGCTGGGCTCCACCGGCTCCATCGGCACCCAGACCCTCGACATCGCAGCGGAGTACCCGGAGCGCTTCGCGGTCACGGGCCTCACCGCCCACGCCAACATGGAACTATTGGCTGAGCAGGTTCGCCGCTTCCGGCCCCAGGTGGTAGCCGTGGGCGACGAGCAAAGACGGCGCGAACTGCTTACCCGGCTCAGCGATTTTGCTGCCCTGCCCGAAATTCTGGTGGGCGAGAGCGGCTATTGCACGGTGGCAGCCCAGGCACCGGCGGAGGTGGTCGTTACCGGCATCGTCGGCTGCGCGGGTCTGTTGCCCACTCTGGCCGCGATCGATGCGGGCCGGGATCTGGCCCTCGCCAACAAGGAGACCCTGGTCGCAGGCGGGGCGGTGGTGATGCCCCGCATCCAGGCCAAAGGCGTGAAGCTTCTGCCGGTCGATTCGGAGCATTCGGCCATCTTTCAGTGCCTGCAGGGGGTGCCGGAGCGGGGCCTCGGGCGCATCGTGCTCACCGCTTCCGGCGGTGCCTTTCGCGACTGGCCTGCCGAGCGGCTCGCCCAGGCCACCCCGGCGGACGCCCTCAAGCATCCCAACTGGGTGATGGGTGCCAAGATCACCGTCGATTCGGCAACCCTGATGAACAAGGGATTGGAGGTGATCGAGGCCCACTGGCTCTTTGGCCTCGACTACGACCAGATTCAGATCGTCATTCACCCCCAGAGCATCGTCCACTCGCTCATCGAACTGGTGGACACCTCGGTGATTGCCCAATTGGGTTGGCCTGACATGCGCCTACCGATTCTCTATGCGCTGAGTTGGCCGGAGCGCTTTGCCACTCCCTGGCGGCCCCTCGATCTGACCCAGGTGGGCACCCTCACCTTCAAAGAGCCCGATCACGAGCGCTACCCCGGAATGCGGCTGGCCTACCGGGTGGGCCGGGCCGGGGGCACCTATCCGGCGGTGCTCAACGCCGCCAACGAGGAGGCTGTCGCCCAGTTCTTGCAGGACAAAGTCCGCTTTCTCGATATGCCCCGGCTCTTAGAAGCCACCCTCGACGCCCATGAGACGACCTCTGTCCCGACCCTCGATGACATTCTGGCTGCCGATCGCTGGGCGCGGCAGTACGTGCGCTTTTTGGTCGATAGATTGGGGGCGAGTGTGCTGATCTAGCGCTTTGCCCGGTCGCGAGTGTCCTCTTCGGCAAGGCGCTTCTGCAAAAAGGCGAGCACCGCCCGTTCCTCCGGGCGCAACCCGACAGCTCCCGGCGCGTTCAGTTCTGCCTCGGTGCGCTGGCGCAGGGTATCGAGCAGCGTGCCCTCCAGATACGCATCGATGATCGCTGGATGGATGTAGCACTTGCGGCAGACGGTCGGGGTGTTGCCGAGCCGCCTCGCGACATCGCCGATCGCCTGGACGATATTTTTTTTGGCCTGGCTCTCAGAATCGCACGCATCGAATTCCTGAAGGGCCAGAGCGGCGAGCACCGTGCCCGCCCAAGTGCGGAAGTCCTTGGCGGTGAATTCTTCACCGGCGATCTCGCGCAGGTAAGCGTTCACGTCCGCCGAGTCGATCGTCTGGCGCTCACCGTCGGCATCGATGTACTGAAAAAGCTCCTGGCCCGGCACATCCTGGCAACGCTTGACAACGCGGGCAAGGCGGCGATCGGTAAGCGAAATTGTATGATCCTTGCCGCTCTTGCCCCGAAACTGGAAGCGAATCGTCGAGCCTTTGACTTCGACGTGCTCGTCGCGCAGCGTCGTCAGGCCGTAAGAATCGTTCTGGCGGGCATACTCCTCGTTGCCGACGCGAATCAGTGTGCTCTCCAGCAGCCGGACGACGGCGGCGAGGACTTTTTCTCTGGGCAATCCGGGCCGGGCCAGATCCTGCTCGGTGCGCCCGCGAATCGCCGGAAGCACAGTGCCAAAGGCGAGGGTGCGTCCGTACTTGGTCTCGTCGCGCACGGCCCGCCAGCGCAGGTGATAGCGGTACTGCTTGCGGCCCCGCCCATCGCGTCCGGTGGCCTGCAGGTGGCCGTTGGCGTGGGGGCAGATCCAGACATCGGTGTAGGCGGGCGGGATCGCCAGCTTGCGGATGCGTTCGAGGGTCTGCTCGTCTCGAATCGGCTTGCCGTCTGGACCGATATAGCTAAAGTGCTTGCCCCGGCGGTGGCGACGAATACCGGCGGACCTGTCGCTCACGTAGCGCAACCCGGCTGCACGGGCGGAAACAAGCGGGTCGGGGGCCAGTTCGGCGATCATCGCAGCGGGCCATTTTTTGTGACTACCCTCTTAGTCTTGCTGAGGGAAGATGTCCTGAAACCTTCCCCAGGGCCGAATCCTGGGAGGATCGGGCTCTGTCTTAAAAATCGCGGACGGTGGGATAGCCTTTTAGTTTCCAGGCGACGATCCCGCCTTTGAGGTCGTAGACGCGGTAGCCCAGCTTAGCGAGGCGATAGGCCGCCACCAGACTGCGGCCCCCGATCCAGCTCACACAGACGATGGGCACGCGCTTGTTGGGATTGTCGGCCTCGAAGCGGCGCGCATCAAAGGCGATCGACCCGACGATCGCCATCACCCGCCGCTCGGAGCTGCCCCGACAATCGACCAGCCGCACGCGGTTACCGGCGGCAAGCACCGCAGCCGGTTCGAGGCGGATCACCTGATTGGGACCAACCGCCGGCAGGTCCAGAGGAGGCTGCTTGGGAGAAGGAGATCGCTTGTTTTTGGCCATGCCCCCATCATGCCCAAACTGCTCTCTGCTGGATCACCCACCGGGATCGCCGACGATTTTCTTCAGGACAGCCATTCAAGAAAAACATATCATATACTCACAGTCATGCCAGCCTCAAAAAGTGGCCAATCCTCCCCAGATTAGCGATAATAAGAATAGATGTGTGCTGGAATTTTCAGGGTTGCCACCCGCGCCCAGAGCGCACTGAAAGATTCTCCCAAGAGCGTTTGAAACGCGAATCGGCAGCATTGATTTTATCTCTACAGGTATCTAGCAATGGCAAAAGAAGAAATGCCTGAAGTCCACGATGTCTCCGTCAGCGAAAGCAGTGACATCTTGCAATCCAGCCGCAAGCCCAGCAAAAAGCAACAAATCCTCCAACTCTACGGTTCAGGCATCACCGACCCGGTGGAGTTGGCCGCCCACACCGATGCACGGCCCTCCTACGTTGCCCAGGTGCTCACCCAGGCTGGATTGCTCGAAGGGTACTTCGACCTCTACACCACCACTGCCAGGGACCAGAATACCTACTCGCGCTACTTTCGGGGCGTGCTCTCCTTCAAAGATGTGCAATCTGCCCGCGCCTCGGTAGCGAGGATCGACGAGCTATACCGCCACTTTGAAGAGATTGGCGACCGCGCCGGCCAGCACCAGGCGATGGTGATTGCCCTTACCGGTCAGAATCGGGCGCGCTGGATAGGCAAGCAGCGCGAGGCGGCGATCTTTCACGCCTGGTTGTGTACCCATTAGACCTCACCCCCCAATCCCCTTCCCTCCAAGGAAGACAAGTCTGCCACTGACTTCACCTGGCCACTCTGCAGCCCAGTTACAGTGAACCCCCCCTCGTATATTGCTATTGGTTCCAAGGTAGCGGTGAGGACTGTGCCCCCCCTTGCGGCTTTGACCGCGTGGAAGAGATTGTCCCCCGCTATCAAGGACCGGCAAAGCTGAACCGTATCGAGTGGCACTGACCACGTATCACGAGGCTAGACTTTTGCCGTCCTGCGGAACTTGCCTACCTCCTCTGAAGCTTCAACTGGAGACACTCATGCAGCGAGACGGTTCACAAAACGACTATCAGCTATTTGTCGGTATTGATGTGGCGGCACTCACTGTCACTGCCGCCTGGCTGCTCACCCACGCAAAGCCTACCGCTGCCATCACACTGCCCCAAACCCCCGAAGGACACTGCCAATTGGCCGAACGCTTACTCGCCGTCTGTCCCACCGCCGCTGAGGTGTTAGTGGTCATCGAAGCCACAGGCTCCTACTGGATGCGACTGGCCACATTTCTGGCGCTCAAAGGTTTTGCCGTCAGTGTGGTCAACCCCGCTCAGTCTCATTACTTTGCCAGGGCACTGCTCAAGCGTTCCAAAAGCGATGCGCTTGATGCCCAGACGCTTGCCCAACTCGCTGCCGCCCTGCAACCTGGTCTTTGGCAGCCGCCGCCTGAGATTTATTACCAACTCCAACAGCGCCTGCAGCATCGCGATGCCTTGCTGCAGCAACGCCAACAACTGCACAACCAGTTGCACGCTCTGCGGCAATTTCCGTTGGTGGTGGCGGCGGTACAAGCGAGTCTGGAGCAGTTGAGCCACACCTTCGATGAGCAGATTGCGCAGATGGAAGCTCAGCTAGAAGCGCTGCTCGCCCAAGACTCGCTTTGGCATCAAGCTGCAACCAAGCTGCGCACTATCAAAGGCATTGGGTCTGTCACCGCTGGGTGGGTGTTGGTGAGTACCCTCAACTTCGGCTGCTGTGCAACGGTGGAAGCGGCGGTGGCCTACGCGGGTCTCGCTCCCCGCTCCCACCGTAGCGGCACCAGCCTTCATAGACCAGAGCGCATCGGCCATGCAGGCAATGCCCGCTTACGCACGGCGCTGTATATGGCGAGCTTGAGTGCGATCCGCTGCAATCAGCAGATTAAAAGCTTTTACCAGCGGCTACGAGCAGCCGGTAAACCGGCAAAGGTAGCGCTTTGCGCTGCGGCTCGCAAACTCTTACACATTGCCTGGGCGGTTGTGAAAACAGACACGCCTTTCGATGCAGAGCACGGCAGGTTGGTTTGCTTGCAGTAGGGCGGAGGAAGAGAAGAAAGGAGGAGGCTGCTTGACTCTCAATACCGTATCTCTTCTCCTCTGCCCGGCGGGGCAGCCCCCCATTCGGGGGGCAGGAGGAGGAGAGGGGGGGCAGGGGGGGTGTGGAGGGGTGGGGGACGGTTTTAGCAAATACCCAAAAATTCGCTTCCCCCACCCCAGCCCAAACCCGATGCTTTTTTCGCTTCGTCTACTCAGCACAAAGATTTCCCAGTCCCCACGTCACTCCTACCCTCAAGGAAAGGGGCAGGAGCGAATCTCAAATTCACCTTACTTTTCCCACGACGGGAGGCAACTAGGGCAAAAGTCCGAACACGCCGACGCTGTCGGTCGTACCCACATAAACTTTGCCGTTGGCCACCGTCGGCACGATAAATTTGTTGCCGGTACCGAACTGATCGCGGCCATTGGGAGCCTGGTTGCTGTTGTAGAGTTCGCGGCTCAGGTTGGTGGCATCGTAGGCGTGCAGGGTGGCGCTGGTGGTGTTTTCTGCTGCCCAGAGGATGGCATCGGCGGTGCCGTTGGCTGAAATGCTGGGGGTCGTACCGGGATAGACGAAGGTGTTGGCACTCCGGGAGACGGGCGTGGTGCTCAGCCGGGCGTCGGTGATCGAGAATGCCTTGATGACATCGTTGATTGCACCAAAGTAGACAGTGCCCTTGAAATAGGCAGGCGTGCCAAATTCGGCGTCTGCCAGAGCGAGGGGCAGTTCCTGATAGATGTTGCTGTTGTCGGTCGGATTGAACTTGCCCAGGTTGTCGCGATCGACGACGTAGATGTTCTGGTCTTTGCCTGCTCCGAGGGCCAGACGCCGGGTGCTCCCTTGAGCGTCGGTAAAGTCCGGCAGCACGAGGATGCCCCCAGAACCGAGATCCTGGTCGATGCGCGATTCGGCGACGGTGTTGTACATCGTGAAGTAGTCGGCCACCTTCAGCCGCCGACTGCCCGCCGACAGTTTGAGGATGGCATTGCCGAAGTTGTTGTCGATCGGAAAACCCCTGCCATTCAAGGTGGTGTCGAAGGTGCCGTTGCCCGTCATGACGTAGATGTTGCTGCCGTCGGTGGCCGGGGCACCGCCGCTGGCCCAGATCGCTCCATCCTCTCCGTTCGGCGTCAGATTGAGGGTGCTGACTTTAGCCAGAGTCTTGCCGCTGTAGCCAATCACCCAGCCCGTGTAGGGCGAGATGTCACAGTGGGAAGCCCAGCTCGTGTAGACGACACCGCCCAGCAGCAGCAGGCCGGCTCGTTCCTTGTACTGCTTGGGATCGAAGGGCACCGTGCCATCGGTGCTACCCGCCCCGGTGCCCGGATAGCTGGCAGCGATCGTCTGGGGTCCGCCGAACAATTCTTTGCCGGTAGTGATATCGAGGGCGTGGAGGCGCTGGTAATAATTGCCCGCCCCATCCTTGCTCATTGCCACCGCATAAAGCGCGCCGCGAGGCCCGGCGGCCAGATCGATGACCGGGGTGGAAGTCACACCGATTTCGGGGGTGACCTGATCGCAGCGGCGCGGATCGGAGGGCACCTCACCACTTTTAAGCAGGCTCACCTGCCAGAGTTGGGTGCCGGTGTCGGCGTCAAAGGCGTAGACACTGTCGTGCTCGGTGGCAACAAACAGAACGTTGCGGGTGCCTTTGCCTGGAATCGCCAGGGCAGATTTGTAGAGGGGCTGAGCATCGACCTTTCCATCGACGGGGATCGTGAAGAGCTTGCCGAAAGTGGCAAAATTGACGTTCGCTGGTGTCAGGATCGTTTCGCTCAGATTCTGGCCAGTGCGAGCGTTGTCGTTGTGATAGGTCAACACATCCACCTGAGCAACGGCGGAACCTGCAGATAGAAACACACTGGCAACTGTGAGTCCAAATATCTGAAAAAAGCAACTCTGATCAGTCTGGAAACTGTCAGTCAGGATGCCCTCAAATCTTGAGAATAGCTTCATGATTCTCCCCCGGTGTTATGTGGCCCGACACACAGCATTTTAGGGGCCGCTGGGGGTGAGACCTTCCTCGTCTCCCCTGCAGAGGGCAGGATCAAAAAAGCACACCCTGGAAGAGGCCAGTAACGGTTTTTTTGCGGCGACCGGAGCGGACCGGCTCGAAGCGGAAGAGGGTCTGGACAGTATCGAGCGGCCCGTGATCGCTGAAGGCGGAGGGATGGAGGTTTTCGAGCTTCAATTCGCCCCGGATGAACTGCGAGAGCTGGTGGATCAGATCGCCGTCGATGCCATCCTCCTCGAAACCATTCATGGTGAGTTCGCCGCGTACCCGGTTGTCGTAGGCGAGCTTCGCGCCGACCAGTTTGAGGGCGGCAAGCTGGAAGCTGTCGCGGTAGACGAAGGCATGGACTTCTACCGGTTGGGTCTGGCCGGGCCGCCAGGAGCGCGCACCGCTCTGACGAAAGTTGGTCGCCCCGAAGGGCACCTCCAGATAAACGATTGTCGGAAATTCCCGCAGGTTGAGGCCCGTCTCGACGCAGCGGCTGTTGATAATCACAGCGTCGGTGTCGGCGAGTACGGCCAGCAGCTTGCGGCGGCGGTCGTGGGGAGCACTGTCGAGGACGTACTGGCGGTTGGTGGGCGGGAGCGGTTCGCCCGGCTGGTAGGGCCGACAGTGGTGCGGGGCAGTAGCGTAAAAGCCTGCAATGCGCAGGTTCTGCCCTTCGCGCCGGTTAAAGTAGTCGCTCGCGCCAAGAAAGCGGTCGATATAGTCGTAGCGGCCCGTGTGGCAGACGTAGATGAGCGTCTTGCGGCCCAGGGCTTTTTGCCGCAGCAGGAGCTTGAAGACGGCTTCTTCTTTGGGGAGCAGGCGCAGGCAACTGCCGTCCGGAGCCGCCAGACCGGCGAGCGGCTCGAAGCGGGCAATGGCAGTGCCGTTGCTGTCGGTGAGCACCAGATCCTCGGCAGCAAAGCACAGATCTGGGCAGACCAGTTGCTTTTGCAACGCTGCGGCACTCAACCGCCAATCGCCATCTTCCAGCGCTTGAGCGATGGCGCTGTTGAAAGCATGGACCCGCTCCGCCTGCTCGGGCTCCATCGCGACGAGATGCTGGTACTGCAACAGCGGCGGCATCTTGAGATCCGCCAGATCGCTCAGCAGCAGGGGAATACCCAGTTCGAGCAGGTAGTGCTTGAGAATGTTCGGGTGGATGCCGGGGCGCTCGCGCAGGCGGACAATTTTTTTGCCGCTGTCGCTGTCGGTGACAATCGAGCGCTGCCAGAGGCCGTAGGTGCGGGCAAAGCGGCCCGCTTCGCTGAATTTGAAGTCGCGGCGGTAGCGACCAGAAAGGGCGTGCAATAGGTAGTGCAGGCTGCTGGCGTAACCGTCGCTGGGCGAAGCGGTCATCGCCAGGGTGTAGCGGGCCTGACAGACCAGAGCACGGAAGGCACCGGCCTGGCTGGTGTCGCGGGCCTTGTACATGTGCGCCTCGTCGGCGAGCAACAGATCGATAGGCAGGTCGCTGTGCTTGAGCCAGAGGGGCAGGGGCCACTGGCTGCGGCGGGGGCTGTCGGCGAGTTGGTGGGCGTAGCTGAAGAGCGGTTCACTGCAATGACAGAAATCTGCTGCAGCGCTCAAAGGCTCCCCCGGCTGGAGAATGCGCTCGAAGCAGCGCGGGCAGTAGGCTGCCTGCGAGAGGCTCACCTCGCGGCGCACCAGCGCCAGACGGGCCTGCCAGAGCTTTGCAAAGCCACCTTCCCGGCTACCGGACACTTTCTCGCGGATGAACTGGGCAATGGCACTGTGGCTCGGAAACTGGGGGGCGGCGCTGAGCCATTCCAGGCAGAGGCGGGGGCTGATGGCAGTGAGGGCAGCGAGTTTGTCGCGCTGGTTGTTTGCCCAGAGCCGCCGCAGGGTGGTGAGCAGGTTGGCCTGCGCCCAGGGAGGAGAAAGGTGAGAACGAACAGGAGGCAGCGCTGGACCGGGCAGGCGCGGTGTGCCGTCGCTCAGATGCCAGACGGTAGCGGTGCCCAGGACGCGGCGGCGCAGTACAGCCGGATAGCGCTGGCGGCTGCCGCGCAGGATGTGGGGCGTGACCAGAAAAAAGACCAGCTCCTCGCTCACCGCTCCGGTGCGCCACTGGCGGCGGTACTCGCCGAGAGTAGCCAGGCTCTGTACCGGCACGATCCGGCGGCTGGTGTCCCTGGGCAGGGCCGCCTCGATCTCCTCGCGCCACTGGCTGCTATTCTGTTCGTCCTCCTGCACCAGATGGGCCGGGGCAAGGACGACGATATGAAACGGGCGGTGCTTTTGTTCTTTTTTTGCTAGACAGGCGGCGGTCGCCACTCCCATCAGCGATTTGCCGGTGCCGGTCTGGGCGATGAGGGCGGCGGTGCGCCACCCGGCGGCAAAGCGGCTGACCAGGGCGTTGATCGCATCGCGCTGGCCATGAAACGGGGCGCGGGCCAGCGTCAGATCCCGGCAGTGATCCTCCCCCTGCCAGAGCGGCTCCGGCAGGCGCACCTGCGGTCTCAGCGTCTGGATATATTCGCCGACGTCGCCGATCTTGGGGGGACGTCGCTCGTAGCGCTCGATCCAGCGGGGTGTGCGCTCGGGCTGTTCGGGAGGCGAAGCTGGGGCTGGAGCCTGGGTGGAACCGTCAGCTCCTGGCCGCAATTCGACGAGGGTGCCGTCGAAGTAGAGTAGCCGGGTGCCGGCACTGAAGCGCTCGCAGGCGATCTGGGTCGTCTGGTGCCTCTGGGGGTCATACTCTTCGGCCACCAGGTGGTAGGACTTGCCCGCCACCGTCCGCGCCAGAAAGTCGTACCCCTCCGGCAGCGGCAGACGGCCCTGCTTGAGCGCCTGCACCAGAAAGCGGGCGAAAGGACTGGTGTGGCCCGCGTCCGGCAGTTGTACCCGCAGGACGGCCTGGCCCAGATCCCGCAGGTAGCGCCGATCGAGGGCAAATTGATAGAGCTGGGGAGCCCAGATAGGAAGAAACGGCACCGGCTCGACCGCCTTGAGCAGGCGGGCAAATTTCCACAGGGGCTGGCGGCCCACCAGATAAAACTGCCTCAGTCCCTGCTGCTCGACGTTGCGCAAAAGCGCGTGCGGATGGACCCAGAGGCGATGCTCGAGATCGAGGGCCACCGATTGCTGCAACTGCAGGTACGGCTCGGTATCGAGGGCCAGACAGAGCGGTTCGGCCTGGACAGTCGCAGGTGCAGCGAGCACCGGTTCGCGACGATCGAGCACCCCGGCGATTGCCCCGATCTGCTGGGGCTTGCCAAACAGGGACAGCCCGACGACCCGGCCCTCGTCGCCTACCAGCCAGTCGGCCCAGGCACTGCACTGCTCGTCGAGGCTCACCTGCCACAGAGTGCCGTTGCCCAGGTGATGGGTAGCGGCGGGCGCACCGGCGGGCCAGGACAGGTAGACCTCGGGCGGCACGCGGGGCAACTCCGCCACAGGCCGGGCCGGGTCGAAGGCGAGCAACGTGTCGAAGGCTCCTGCCGCCAGCAGCGTCGCCGTGTTGTTGACGCTCAAGGCCGTGAGCAGAGGAAAATGGTCGCCCTCCGGCACCGCCGGATAGAGTACCTGCTCGTGCAACGCGGCACTGGTGACCCAGAGGCCAGACTGGCTAATCAGTTTGACCTGCTCGGGCCTGGGCAGGGCTGTACGACCGGGCCGGAAAGAAGAATCCGCAAAAAACATGGCTTCTGACTAGACACCGGGCGACCACACAGATAGTGTACGCCATCTTTTGCTTTCCTAGATATGGAGTCCAGATGAGAAGTCAGAATGTTACTCGCGGGGTCCACGAGTACTCAGGATCGGGCCTTTTGCCGCCGGTAGCCCTGGAGTGCCAGCAGCAGAGCTGAGATCGCCAGGCCGCCGCCGATAGCCGGTTCTGGGGCAATAGACGCTCCACTGAGGTTAATAAAGTAGGGCGTTGTTTGGTTTGGATCAGGGAGGCCCACTGTACTTATAGCTACAGGCGACCAGTTTGCCAGGGGACCGGTACCACTATTTGGCCCAACCTGCCCTGAGCCCAAAAAAGCGGGAAAAATACTCTGCATAGCGGCATCCAACGGCGCTGGTGCATAGGACACGGCCAGATAATAGGTACCAGGAGCAAGGCCGGACGCTTCGAGGACCGGATTTGTAGTGGTGTTGGCATTTGCCAGTAGACCGTTGCCCTGGGCATTGAACAGGTAGAGTGCTGGACCGAAGCCAGTGCCACTGACAGGCTGAGAGCTACCGCGTGGTGTAGGAGGAGTAACAATAATAACCGGCCCCTCACTGGAGGAGTATGCAGAAAAAGTGCCGCTGTTGATCTCGATTTGATAGAGGTCGATGAGATCGACGGGCGTAGTATCCGATCCGAGTGACAGGTTGCCCGAGATTCCGATAATTGGCTGGCCTTCAACTTGCGGATTCCCAGTTCGATAAGCAGTATCGAGTAGCTGCCCTGCATCTCCAGTCTCTGTGAGGAGGATAGCCTCTTCTTGCGTGTCCACCGAGAGGGCATAGGCAGGAAGGGAGAGGAGAGCTAGCAGTCCGGGTAGAGCAAGAGAAATGGTGAGCAGTTGTCGAATCGGTCCACAACGCATCGGTATACTCCGTGTTACTTGAGGAAGAAAGTTGGACTGGTAGACATTTCTACTCAGGTAACCATACCACTTCAGATTTGTTCAAAACACAGGTATTTGACATTTTGGCAGGTTACTACTGATATATTTTCCCTGCACTGCCGACGCTGGTTGTGAGATTTGTGGCCAGTACTCAGGATCGGGCCTTTTGTTGCCGGTAGCCCTGGAAGGCCAGTAATAGAGCACAGATCGCCATACCGCCACTAATCGAGGGTTCTGGGACAGCCTCCGCTCCCCCGAGATTGATGGTGTAGGAGAGTGTTTGGTTTGGAGCATCGGGAATTTCTACAGACGACCAGCCCGATAGAGGACCGGCACCGCTATTCGGGCCAACCTGTCCTGCGCCGGGAAGGACTGGAAAGATTGTCTTTAGCGTGTCATCTAGCGGCAACGGGGCATAGGACGCAGCCACATAATAGATGCCGGGAGCAAGGCCAGATGCTTCTAGAGTTGGACCTGCACTAATATCGGCGTTTGCCAGTAGACCATTGCCCTGGGCGTCGAACAGATAAAGGGCTGGCCTGAAATTGGAATTGCCTGCACTCGGACCGATACTGGTGTCTGCAGAAAAGGTACCGTTGTTGATTTCGATCTGGTAAAGATCTACTAGATCAGAAGGGGTGCCGTCTGATTTGAGCGACAGGCTGCCAAAGATAGCACCGATCGGCGAACCTTCAATCTGTGGGTTTCCGTATCGGTAGGCAGTATTGAGCAACTGTCCTGCATCTCCATCTTCTGAAATGAAGCTGACGCCCTGGGTTTCCATTGTAAAGGCATAGGCAGGAAGGGAAAGAAAACCCAGCAGTCCGGGTAGGGCGAGAGAACTGGCGAGCAGTTGTCGAATCGGTCCACAACGCATCGATACGCTCCGGATTACTTTGAGTTAGTAGACATTTCTATCAAAATAACCATACCACTTCAGGTGAAGAACGTCCCACTGATTTTGCTGTAGGATGCCGGGGACAGAGCGATCAGGCGCGCCAGGATGGTTTTTGTCTCGATCATCACCCCGGCCACGGGCAACCCACTGCTCAAGCAGGCGGTCGAGAGCGTCCAGAAGCAGGATTACGAGTTTCTGGAACATTTCATTGTCATCGACGGCCAGCCGCGCGAGGCGCAGGTACTGGAGGTTCTAGCAGGGCTCTCGTTTCGTAAGCAGGCGTCGCTGATGTGTCTGCCCTACCCCACCGGCACCGGTCGCTACAACGGCCATCGAATCTACGGGGCCGCCGGTTTTCTGGTGCGGGGCGATTATTTGATTTGTCTGGACGAAGACAACTGGCTGGAACCGGAGCACGTCTCGTCGCTGGTGCGTTCGGTGGGGGAGCGGGGGCTGGAATGGGGCTACGCTCTGCGCAATATCGTCGATCCGGCAGGCCGCTTCGTGATCAAAGACGACTGCGAGAGCCTGGGGAAGTGGCCTTCCTATCTGGATGACAGCGACTTTCACATCGATGTCAACTGCTATTTTCTCAGAAAAAACGTCGCCATCTCGATTGCTCCCCTCTGGTACCGACGGGCGAAGGAGCCGGGTGTACAGAGCGTCGATCGGGCAATCTGTGGGCATTTGCTGGAATATTTTCCGCACTTTCAGACCACCGGTCGCTATACAGTCAATTACCGGACAGGATCGACGGAGCAATCGGTGCAGCCAGAATTTTTTATACGCGGCAACCAGGTCATGCAGGAGCGTTATCCGCAGGGCTTTCCCTGGTTGCAGGCTGAATAAATATTGGGGTTCTTGCCTGCTGCTGTTGCAGGGCTTGGTGATGCCGGCTCAGATAGTCGATCGCCGCCTTAAAAGAGTGGCCATCATCCGAATCGAAGAGGATACCTTTTGCATTCTGGCGGGCGAGCACCGTCTGAAGATGCAGCCGGTAATCTGCATCTTCGATCAGCCGGACAGCCAGGCGGACGTACTGCTCAGGGTGACGGGCAACCAGTTCTGCGAGGCTCACCTCCCGGAGCATCTGGGAGCCGATCCGGTTGTACCAGTGATCACCTTCGAGGGTGACGATCGGCTTTTGCAGGTGCAGGCAATCGGCGACGACGTTCGAGCCACCGAAGTGATAGCTGTCGAGGCAAAAATCGCCCTGCTCCATCTGCTCCATGTATTCGTCGTAGGGCAGTGCCGGGACCACCTCCACCTGCTCCGCACCGAGAATGCGCTTGAGGTCTCGGGCGAAGGGCAGGTAATCGTTTTTCTTGAGCAGCGCACCGCCCGAGAAGAAGCGAAAGCGAACGGTTTTTGCTGTGCTACCGACGATCTCAAGCAATAGTTTCAGGTGCGCGTGGTTCACTTTCTGGGCATACCAGGGGCAGTTGATTACGATCCGACTATCGATTCGGGGCGGATGCTTGAGCGAGTAGCGCGGCAGGTTGTGGACGGCACCGAGGCCCGGCAGCAGCACGAGCCGCTCCGTATAATGGCGTTCGGCAAGTTGGGCTTCGACCGCTGCGCCGCTGATGAAGTAGTCGATCTGGGCTCCGCAGGTGCTGAGGGGATGACCGGTGCCGCAGATCTGGACAGGGGCGATGCGCAGGTTAGAGAGCAGGATGCTTTCCGCGTTCATGCCGATGTCTGGAAAGTAGAGCACCGAAAAGTCGTTGCGGGCGATCGAGGAGAGGTCGAGCTGGCCACCTTCGATCTGAATGTGATGTACGGCGGCAAAGGGCTTCAGTTCCAGATCGTTGCGCCAGTCCCCCAGGTGCAGCAGGGTCAGTTCGTACTCGCCTTCCAGGGCCTCGACGAACTTTGAGAGCGTGCGGTAGACGGAGTGACGAGCGAACCAGAAGCCGGTGGCGACGGCCAGTTTGCGAGGATTGGGGGTGTTCTCGCAGCGGACGCCCGTGGCGGCGAAGCCTGTCTGGATGCTCAGGTTGATCCACTGTTTGATCGCCCTGTCGGCCTCACCGTCGATGTAGGTGGCACCGAAGAAGATGTCGCTGAAGTTGTGCAGAGTATTTAGTCTTTCGCCCATCGATCGCAGGTGTGCTTTGAGGTTCACCTGGGCCTCGGGGTTGACGAGGGCAGAGCGGTAGGTCTCCAGATACGCCCCGTACCAGAGCGAGGCGAGGGCTGGCTCGGCTTGAAAAAACAGAGCACTCTCGAAGCGGGAGCGGTTTCTGGCCGAGTAAAGAATCAGGATGCGGGCGAAGTTGCGGGGCCGGTGGCGCAGAATTTCAAGAAACGGATCGGTCGTCTCGAAGCTGGAGAGGGCGACCAGATTTGAGATGACCGGGTTGAGCCGGAGGAAGCGCGGGATGAAGGGCTCCGATAAAACGTAGTCGTCCTGGCTAAAGACGTACAAAAAGTGGGCGACGAAGAGATCGACGCCGTGGGCTAGCTCCGGCGACATCTCGACATAGGTGTTCTGCTCGAAGTGTGCGAGCAGTCCGAGCAACAGCTCCGAGAGCTGGTCGTATTCGCGCTGAAAATAGAGCCGGGGGATGCGCAGCAACTCATCGGCTTCCAGACTCTGCATAGTGCGTGCCTACTGGGGCTGGTAGCTGAGGCTGAAGTAAAAGCCGTTGTCCTGGAGGTTGCTGCCCCGATCGGGCAAAAAGACGAAGGGAATGCCGTAATCGACCCGCAGGTTCAACCCCGGCAGCGCCTGCCAGAGAAAGCCGAGCCCGGCGGTGATGAGAAAGCGCTTATCCGGCAGCAGGTTGGGGTTGCCGCCCGCGTTCCAGACGCCGCCGCCCTCGACGAAGGGGGCAAGTTGAAAGACCGGCTGACCGGCGTCGTTTCGCACCACCGGGAAGCGGCCCTCCACCGAGAGCCGAAAGCCGTTGTCGCCCTGGCGGGCATTCTGCCGGTAGCCACGCACCGACTGCACACCGCCCAGGATGTACTGCTGAGCCGCCAATAGCGGGTCAAAAGAAAGCTGCAGGTCGCCTTGAAAGATGAGGGCGTTGCCTGAACCCAGAAGCTGCAGGCGCGAGAACTGGCCCAGCCAGCTTACGAAGCGGCTGTCGGGAATCGAGTCGCCGTTAATCGTCGCCCCAAAGATGCCCGTGCCAAAGCTGAACTGCGAGCGGACCAGCCAGGCTCCTACTTCGTCGCGGCTCAGATAGTCCTGGCCAAACTTGAAGACGCTCGTGCGGCTCACGCCGTTGGCATCCGGGCCGATGCCGAAGGGGGTGGGCAGGTTGCTGAAGATCACCGTCTGGCCGCTCTGGTAGGTGAAACCCAGGGAGAGGGCAAATTCTTCGCTGAAGGAGCGAAACAAAGGCTGACGGTAGCTGATCTCCGCCAGCTCGGAGGTACCGGCGATCCCGACGGTGTTAAAGGGCGGCTCGGTGATCTTGGTGTTGGTGGCGGCGAAGCGCAGCGCCAGGGTGCCGTCCATCGGATTGAGCGGCACGCGGTAGTTGACATCGTAGATGTTGGCCGCTCCAGTCGAGACGGAGTAGCCGAAGGCGAGGGTGTCGCCGATACCGGTGAGGTTGCGGTAGGCGAGGGAGGCGATGCCGCGCTCGGAACCGACCGCCGGGGGCGAGTAGTTGTCGAAGCTCAGGCTGGTGGCGAGGGCCGGTGCTTCGCTCACCCGGACGATGAGCACACTCTGATCGCTCGCTTCGCCCCGACGCAGGGTCGCCTCGACGTTGGCAAGCAGCGGGTCGGTGCGCAGCAGGCGCAGCTGATCTTCGAGGCGGGAGGTGTTGAGGGGTTTGCTCACCGCCAGGGCAACCCGGTCGCGCACGTAGCTGGTATTCAGCCGCTGGGTGCCCTCGACCTCGATGCGGGAGATCGTGCCTTCGAGAATGCGCACGCGCACTGCACCATCCTCGACACTCGCCAGCTCGGCGCGGGAGGTGAGATAGCCGCGATCGATGTAGAGGCTCGTAAGCGGGATGACGACGCTACTTAGAATCTGCTCGCGGGTAAGCGTCTGCCCTTCGACGGGGCGGGTGATGACCGCAATCTGCTCGGCGCTCAAGATCGTGCTGCCTGTCACCTCCACCCGGCCCACCGCTACGGTCTGGTTGCCCGCTGCTGGGGCTGGGGCCGGAGTGGGCAGCGGCAGCGGCGTCGCCGGTTCCGGCGGCAGAGGAGCGAGGGGAGCCGGTTGGGGCTGGGGAAAGCGGTCCTGGTTCGGGTTGGCCGGTGGCGTCGTCGCTGGTGTGCCGGGCAGGGGTTGCTGGGGCAGTGCCTGGGCCAACAGGGCCGGTGCCTGGAACAGTAAACCCGGCAACACAAATAAAAGCAGGCGGATGGTGGGCATGGCTGAGAGCGTCGAGGGTTTACCAGGGACTGCCGATCATCGTGAATCCGGACCAGTAGTAAGGGTGCGACAGGTTGACTGGGCCGGTGCCGCGCAGATCTGCAGGGAGCGGAATGCTCTGTTTGTCGGTGCGCAACTGGTCGCCTTCGAGCCGCACCTGACCGCGCAGCAGGGCGATCTGGGCGGCGCGCAGGGCGTCGGCCTTGGTGGGCAGAGCTTTGAGATCGCCGTAGAAGGCGGTCATCAGCCCAAAGGTGCCGATATCCGACGAGCGCCAGAGGGTGGCGACCGCCGTCTTTACCCCCGCCCCCACCGCCAGACCGGCAAAACCGAGTTCGGTGTCGGTGTCGCCGAAGGCCGTGCGGCAGGCGCTCAGTACCAGCAGTTCGATATTTTGCTGATTCCAGCCCAGGCTGCGCAGCTGATCGAGGCCCAGGCGCGTGTCGCTCAACTGGATATAGGAGCGATCGGCTGCTCCCCGATTAAAGTCAGCGTGGGTGGCGATGTGAAGGATGCCGAAGCGGGAGGACTGGGCCTTGAGGTTGCCCAGGGTAAAGTCCTGGTTGAGAAAGACCGAGCCGCCCGCCTCCTGGGTGACGGTCCTCAGCTCCACCGGCACCGCCGGCAGGGGCACGTCGTCCTTGAAGCTCGACGCTCCCATCGCCAGCACCCGCGATTCGCGCACCCGCACCGGGTCGTACTCGGTGTTGAGCAGGTTAATGCTCGGGATCAGACTGAAGGCGTACTTTTCGGGCAAAAATTGCTTGCCGTCGTTGAGGGCGGCCAGGGGCAACAACCTGAGACCACTGTCGAGCTGGAAGGCGATCGTGTCGATTTTTTGGGCCTGCAGATCCGGCTCCAAGGGAGCGATGATCCAGTTGTAGAGCTGCCGGGAGGTGGCGAGGTAGCGGTTGGAGGTGGTGTTGCTCGGATCGTCGATTTCGCGGCGCAACTCGTCCGATCGGTTGCGCAGGGCAGTACTGCTCACCCCCAGCGGGATGCTCACGATCGTGCGGTTGTCGGGGGTAATCAAAGTCAGCAGGTTGGTCTGCAGATCGACGATGATAATCGCCGGTTGCTTGCCGGTAGCCGTCGCTACCTTGCGCAAATTCTCCTGCATCTCCGGCAGCGAGAGGGGCCGGGCGTTGAACGGCAGTCCGTAGTAGCGGGCGACATCGTTCGCTGCCGTCGCCGTTCCCGGTAGAGCCGTATTGAGCGAAGCGAGCGGGTTCTGGGGAATCGAGGCGTTGCGGCTTGCGAGGGGCGTCTGGGCAACGTTGCTCACGACGTTCTGGGGATTAATTGGCGAAGCACTGCTGGCGAGAATCTGCTGAACCGGTGAAGGCGGTGGCGTTTCGACCACGGGGGGCGGTGGGGGTGGTTCCACGACCGGAGGTGGCGGTGGTGGCGGTGGGGGGGGTGGTGGAGGTGTAACGGCGGGGCCGTTGATTGCAATGTCACCCTGGCTGAAACTACCGGAGAGGGTGCCACTCTGCACGCTGTTATTCGCATTGCTTGTGATGGAACCGGTGGAGCCGCTGGTAAAGCTACCCGCTGCACCGTTGACGACGAACTGTGGTCCCTGGTAGGCGATCGAGATTGGCGCACCGCCGGTGGCGGAACTGGAATTGAGACTGCCGGTGGCTACCGCTCCGCCCGTACTCGTGAGAGTAATGGCTCCACCGTTGGTGGCGATGTTGCCCGTGCCAATATTTCCGGTGGCAGAGAAATTCGCAGGACCGGTTCCTGTGACGTTGCCGGTCGTGATTGTCGAAGCACCGCTAATCGCTAGACCACCGCCGCTGCTATCGAAAGTGACCGGTCCCTGCAGACTCACCGCCCCACCAGTGCCCACATTGCCGTCACCCGCGAATGAGCCAGGGTTGATAGATGACGAGACAGTAATGCCATTGCTGGCAGTGAGCGAGATGTTGCCGCCGTTACCAGCGACGGCACCCGTCGAGAACGAATCCAGGACATTCGTAACGATCGTGCCGTTGTTGGCTATCAGGGTAATCGCGCCACCATTGCCTGCAGTAGCGTTGCCGCTCACCGAGAGCGATTCCACGACACTGGTGGTGATGTTGCCGCGATTGGAAGTGAAAGTAATTGCCCCACCGTTTCCCACAGCAGCATTCCCGGAGGCAAAGCTATCTACCTCAGCAGCAGCGATATTGCCGTTTGCACTGACAAGAATGCTGCCACCGTTGCCGGCAGCACCGTTGAAACCGCTTGAGTACGATTGGAGGAAGCTTGAGGTGACAGTGCCGTTGTTGGCTGTGAGGGCAATTGCTCCACCGTTACCGGCACTGCCATTACCGCCAATCGAGAAGGACTCGATTGAACCCGTGGCGATGTTGCCGTTGCTGGAGGTGACGGTAACAGCACTACCGTTGGCCGCAGTATTGAAGTCGCTCCAGGAGAAAGATTGCAGATCTCCGGTGATGATATCTCCACGGGCGGTAAGGGTAATTGCCCCGCCGTTGCTCGTATTGCCGTTGGTAAGCGATGAAGGGCTGCCGGAGGCAGAGTTGATCGAAGCGGTCGCAATGTTTCCGTTACCGGCACTGAAGGCGACGCTTCCGCCACGTCCCTGGATGCCGTTGAAGGCAAAGGCAGAGGAATCGATGGCACCGACGACGATATTTCCGTTACCGGAAGTCAGGGTGATGCTGCCACCGTTGCCCGCAGCAGTGTTGCCAAAAGAACTGCTGCTCAGGTTGCCAGGGGAGAGATCGCCGTTGGCGCTGACAACGATATTGCCGCCGTTGCCTGCCTGGCCAATTGTGCTCGACGAAGCGGAGACGAGGCCAGCCGCAGTGATCGTTCCTTGATTGGCCGTCAGGGTGATCGCCCCGCCGTTGCCTGAACTGTTGTCGCCAGAAGTGGAGGCGTCGAGGGTTCCGGCGGCAATCGTTCCTTGATTGGAAGTCAGGCTGATCGCCCCGCCGCTGCCGAACAGGGTGCTGTTGCCCGCAGGTGAAGTGTTCGAGGAACTGGTCAGAATGTCGCCGGTGCGGATATCGCCGCTGGCAGTCAGGGTGATCGCTCCGCCGCTGCCACTCGGAAGGTTGCCGAAGGACGAAGCGTTCAGTGTGCCGGTGGTGATCGTGCCGCTACTGGCGGTGAGTCGGATCGGACCCACGTCGCCCTGATCGCTCGATGTGGTGATGTTGCCGGTGAGGACGCTGCCCCCAGCCTGGAGGATCACCGCCCGGCTGACGCTCAAGGTGGCAGAGTCGGGATCGTTCGCGGGCAGGTTGCCGGTGGTGTCGGGGCCAGTGATCACGATATCCGCCGGGGCCGCCGTGTTGCCGAAGCTGATGTTGCCCCCGGCGACGACTTTGATCGAGGCACCGGTGTAGGCTCCCTGGCTGAAGTCGCCCCGGACGTTGAAGATCGGGTCGTGCAGGCTGTGCAGGGTGGCTGGGGTGCCATCGAACTTCTCAACCGAAAAGTTGCGATCGCTTGCAAAGTGGGCGTCCGCCGAGATCGTACCGTCGCTCACCAGGCGCGTGTTGCCGCCGCTGGTAAAGGGGGTGCCCGGATGGCCCAGGGCCAGGATGTCGATGCCCGCCCTGCCCTGGATGGTCAGCTCGTTCCCGGCCTCGAAGCGCACCGGCGGCGTCCCACTGTCGCGGATCGTGACGGTATTTCCGGCTTCAAGAGTGAGATCGCGGGCGGTGCGCAGTTGGCTTTCGCGCAGCACGAGGTTGCGATCGGCGGACAGGAGCGCTGAATCCGCTTCGAGCTGACGCGCGCTTACATCGCCAGAGCCGACGACGAGCTGCGAACCGGCAAGACGGACCTGGCCATCCGCTCCCACTGTTAAACCAGTGCCGGTGCCGGTAAGCAATTCTGGCAGCGAAAGGATGGGCAGGTTCCAGTTGGTGGGCAGTTCGCCGCCGCTCACGGGCACTTCGATGCTGAGGGGGCTGCCCGCCTGACCGAGGCGGACGTAGTGTTCGCCCGGTACCGCCGCGACTGTCACCTGTCCTCCGCTCAGGTGGCCTGTGCTGAGGACGGTGCCGCCGATGAGCGAGAGCGCCTGACCGGGGCCGACGCTCAGGTTACCGGCGTTGATAATCGCTCCTGGCCTCGTCATGGTAAAAGCGAGGGTACCGGGTGGACCGTTCAAAGCGGCGTAGTTGTTGGGGCCGCTGGCGTTGAACCAGTGGGAGCCGAAGGCAATGCCGTTGGCGCTCGTCGCCGTAAAAGCAGCCGGTACGTTCAAGCTGGCGTGCGGACCAAAGACGATACCGGCGGGATTGAGCAAGAACAGGTTGGCGTTGCTGCCCGTCACCCGCAAGAGGCCATCGATGAACGAGGCACTGCCGCCGGTCACCCGGCCCAGGATGTTCTGGATGCTGGGGTTGGCAAGAAAGTTGGCGATCTGCCCCTGGCTGAGGCCAAAACTACTGAAGCTGTGAAAGAGGTTGGCCCCGTTGCCGGAGGTGGTGCCGCCGGTGATGGTGTAGAGGTTGCCGTTCGGTGCAACCAGGGTGCCGGTGCCGTCGGCAGCGCTCTGGATGTGGGTCGGCGGTTGGGCTTTGAGGGCACTCTGGAGGCTCAGGCTGAGGGCCAGGGCGGCGAGGGTGGATACGAGGCGCAGGCGCAGCTTAGCGTTCGGGTAGTTGGGCATTGTCGGGAGTGTGGGTGGGAGCAGGGGAAACGGTGGCGCAGGTGCCCTGGGTTTGGGCCGGATCCTGGCGGCAGGTGAGCGGCTGTTTTGCAACGTCGCCCAGCTGGACTTGATCGAGCAGCGCCGCCCAGTCGTCGTCGAGGGAGGCGTCGGAGACCTTGCGGCGCAGGGCAGAAAGATACTTTAGAGCGTCGAACCACAGTCCGGCTCTGGCGTAGAGGGCCGGGTAATCGACCAGATTCGCCTTTTCAAGTTCGGCGGCCAGTTGGGGCGAAGCTTCGACCCGGCGAATCCAGCCTTTGACGTACTCGTTGCCGTCCGGGTCGTCCGGGTCACAGAGGATGCTGAGGGTCCAGCGCAGGTTCTCTCCGGTCGGAATCGCCACCGGCAGGGTGAGGCTTGCGATGCCGGGGGGGCCGCTGTCGAACTCGCTCTGGTAGAGGGGTGGGTCGATGTCGAGGCCCTGGCTATCGACCGCCGTGAGCCGGAAGCGCGTGCGCAACGCTCGGCTCTGCCACTCCGGCTTCAGTGCGGGCATCCGCCAGAAAAAGGTGGGCTGGTCGGAGACGGTCTGGCCAAGGTTGGTATCCGGCAGCAGGGCGACGAGCTTCTGACCGGCAGCGGCACAGGAACCGCGCTTGGCCGCTCCGAGGCGGTTGCCTGCCAGTTGCTGCACCGGTAGGCTACCCAGGATCGAGCGGCGGTGGCGCGCCAGCACATCCCTCGCCAGACTGCTCAAGTAGGCGCGGGGATCGGCGCTCTGGGGTTGGGTGACTGTCGGCGGTTTGACAGTGGGTGGTTTCTGAGCAGGCTTTTTGCTGCCGGTTTTGCGGCTGGCCACCCTCGGCGCGGGTGGCTTCGTAGCGGTGATCTCCGGCCTGTGCGGTGCGAGGCGGAGGATCTGGCCGACCCGGATCAGATCGGGATCGGCTACCTGATCGCGGTTGAGGGCGATGAGATTGCCCAGCGGCAGGCCAAAGCGGCGGGAGATACCCCAGAGCGTGTCGCCCAGCACGACGGTATAAGTGGCGGATACCTGGGCGAGATGAAAGGACGGCGAGGCGGCAGCGATTCCCGGTACGGCCAGAACGAGAGCGAGGCCCAGACTCGCTGTGAGCGCAGACAGTCTCATCGCTGGGCCTCCCCGGCTGAACCGAGCCCCGGAAAGGCGGCAAGCAGCGCCCGCTGCAGCTGCTCGACCGTAGCAAAGCGCTCGGCGGGTTGCTTGGCCAGACAGCGCAGCACGATCGCCTCGAGGGCGGCGGGAACGCCCTGGCATTCGGGGCGGGTGCGCAGTGGGGCCGGTTCCTTGCGCAGGTGGCCCTCGTACCAGAGCAGCAGTTCTGTACCGGTTTCCGCTTCACCGGCGATGCCGAAGGGGTTGTCGCCGCTCAGCATCTCGTAGCCGATCATCCCGAGGCTGTAGATGTCGGAGCGCTGATCGAGGTCGGCGGCGTTGCGCCACTGCTCCGGGGAGGCGTAGCGGGAGGAACCCAAAAAACCACCCCGCGTCAGGCTGCTGTCGGGCGCGTCCTCCGCTTCGGCAAGCAACAGTTTGGCGATGCCAAAATCGAGAATCTTGACCATGTCGTTCGCCCCCAGCAAGAAAATGTTTTCGGGCTTGAGGTCGCGGTGGACGACGCGCACCACCTCCTGAACACCGCCGTCGGTGCTGAGGCGCACACCTTCGTGGGCGGGCTTGAGACCCTCGCAGATCTGCAAAAGAATCCGGACCGTCCGCTCGACCGGCAGCCGCTTCTCGCGTTTGAGCACCTGGGCGAGGCTGATTCCCCTGAGGTATTCCATTACATAGAAAGGGGCACCTTCGACCGTAATGCCAAAGTCGCTGACCTGGACGATGTGCGTACTTTCGAGGGCGGCTGAGATGCGTACCTCCCGCAAAAAGCGCTGTTTCAAGCCATAGGCGTCGGTGCTCGCCAGATAAGATTTGAGAATCTTCAGCGCCACTTCGCGGCCAATGCGGTTGTCGGTGGCAAGGAACACTTCGCCCATGCCGCCGCCCCCCAGGTGCTGCCGCAGCGTGTAGCGCCCCTGGATGCCGACGCTGCGCCCGATCCAGTCGGCGGGCCGCCGCGCCGGTTCGACAGCCGCCCGATCGATGTTGGCCACCACCGTCTTCTGCCGCTCGGCAGCATCTGGAAAAGGCGGGATTGCTAATAAGCGGCGGGCCGCTGCTGCGAGTGCTGCCACCAGCCCAGCGCTCATAACTACCGCCAGAGCTGCCGGTACGAGCGGTACCCAGCCGCGCAGACCAAACAAGATAACTGCTGTGCCACTCAGGAGGGTCAGGACAGCTACGACCGCAATCCCCGCCCAGGGTAGCGATGGCCATCGCCAGACGAGAATGGCGGTTCCCAGGCTCCAGATGACGATCCAGAGCCATTCGAGCGGCGCGTTCCAGTACCAGATCTGCGGACGCGCATCGAGAACGGCGCTCAAAAGTTCGCTGACCACCTGGGCGTGGAGGGTAAAGCCTGGTACCGCCTCCTCGGTGTAGGGCACCGCAAAGTAGTCGCCGAAGCTCTTGCCCTGGTAGCCCACCAGGACGACCCGCCCGCGCAGCAGTTTTGGATCGATGCTGCCATTCAGCACCTGGGAGGCGGTGACGCTGGTTGCAACCTTCGGTCCCCGGTAGTTGATGAGCAGGTTGTAGCTGCGGGCAAATTCGAGATGGTTCTGGTAACCACCGGCGTTGGGAGCGAGTTTGTCGAGCACCACCAGCGGCTGTTGTGTGTTTGCCCGTAACTTCGAGAGCGCTACCTCTCCGTCCGCCGCCGGGGCGAGGGTGATCTGCCGCGCTTCGAGGTACTTCAAGGCGAGCACCGCCCCAAAAGAGAGCACATTGCCGCTTTTGAGGGTCGTATAGAAAAACCCCCGGCGCACCTTCTGGCCCGATTCATCGATCGGCACGTCCGCAAAGCCGAAGCGCTCGGCAGCCAGTCCAGGTGGAGGTGGAATCTCGAAGCCGTCACTTTTGGCGTTGACCTTGGCGATGCCCACCAGGCGCGAATTGCGCTCAAAAAGTGCCGCCAGTTCACCCGTCGGTTTTGGCCGGTAGATATCGAAACCGATCACCTGGGGCCTGTAGGAGTCGATTTTGGCCAGCAGCCGGGCCAGGGCAGCGTCCGGGATCGCCTCGCCAAAAGCGTTGCGATCGCTCTCGGTAATCTCGACCAGCACCAGGCGCGCATCGGTAGCTTCGGCGGGCCGCCACTGCATCAGCCGGTCGTAGGCCGCCAGCTCCCCCGCTTCGAGCCAGCCAACCGAGCGCACCCCGACGATCGCCGCCGCCACCAGCAGACCACCGAGAAGGGCGGCAGTCAGGCTGCCTGCGAGGCGAGCGGGGTTGGAGGCGGCAAACATCTTCATCGGCTGGCGGCTCATTGAGCGAACGCATGGACCGCAACGGACTCACCCAGAAGTTGCCGGCTCTGGCGCACCGTCCCCCGGCCCTCCTGCAATCTGGTACTGTACCATCTCGGGCAATCAGGGGCGCGCAATGGGGCGACAGCAAGCATAAAACGTTGCACCAGCGGTGGACACACTAGGGATTACTAGCATTGTCCGTCTCCAAATATGCCGGGTCCGACTTTTAACGGTTTTTGACGATCGCCCCTTCTAGCGGGAGGCCACCTGGCTCGCCTCGGTCTCAAGCTGGCCGTCGCGCAACCGGATGAGCCGGTGGGCGCGATCGCCCACTTCCTGGTCGTGGGTGATCACAACCAGGGTCAGACCTTCGGCGTTCAACTCTTCAAAAAGGCGCAGCACCTCGTCGCCGGTGCGGGTGTCGAGGGCACCGGTGGGTTCGTCCGCCAGCAGGATGCTCGGGCGGTTCATCAGGGCGCGGGCAATCGCCACCCGCTGCTGCTGGCCGCCGGAGAGCTGGCCGGGGCGCTGGTAGATCCGATCGGCTAAGCCGACGCGCTCCAAAAGGGCGCTGGCACGGGCTTTGCGCTCTTTTGCGCTTATCCCGGCGTAGATGGCGGGCAGGGCGACGTTTTCGAGGGCGTCGGAGCGGGCCATCAGATTAAATTGCTGAAAGACAAAGCCGATCTCGCGGTTGCGCACCTGGGCCAGAGCCCTGCGATCGAGGGTGGCGATGTTGCGGCCATTGAGGTAGTACTGCCCGGAGGTGGGCCGATCGAGGCAGCCGATGATGTTCATCAGGGTGGATTTGCCCGAACCGGAGGGGCCCATGATCGCCACGTACTCACCCTGGTCGATGCTGAGGTCGATGCCTTTGAGAATATCGACTTCGTTCGCTCCCAGCTTGTAGGACTTGCGGATGTTCTCGAGGCGAATCAGCATGGCTTGGCTTACTCCGTGCGAAGAGCGACGATCGGGTCAAGGCGGGCGGCCTGGCGGGCCGGGAAGACACCAAAAAATAGCCCAACGCCGGTGGCGACGGCGACGGCGATGGCGACGGCCACCGGCGTGACCTCGGGCTTGAGGGGTGTGGCGACACCGACGAGGGCAGCGGCGGCCCAACCAAAGGCGATCCCGACCGCTCCCCCGACGATCGAAATCAAAATCGCCTCGATCACAAACTGGATGAGGATCACCTCTTCACTTGCCCCGACCGCCTTGCGCAGGCCGATTTCGCGGGTGCGCTCCTTTACCGAGACGAGCATGATGTTCATGATGTTGATGCCCCCCACCAGCAGCGAGATCGCGGCGATAAAGCCGAGCATCACCGTCAGGGCAGCGGCGATCGTGTTGAAGACGTTGAGAATCTCCTGGGCATTGGCGACAAAAAAATCGTCCTCGGCGGTGATCTGGTGGCGGGCGCGCAGCAGGTTGATCACCTGAAAGGTTACCGCCTCGATCGTCTCTCCCGGCTTGGTCTGCAGAAAAATCAGCCCGATACTCTTGCCGAAGGGCGTGTCGTTGGTGATGAGCGATTCCTGCACGACCGTGAGCGGGATCATCGTGCCGCGCTCGACGTACTGGAGATAGCCCTTAAAGGCGGTCTGCCTGCCAGTCACCCCGATCACGGTCATCGGCTGGTGGTTGACCAGGATCTGCTTGCCCACCGGATCTTCGTAGCCGAACAGCTCCTGGGCCAGGTCAGTGCCGACAACGGTGACGTGGGCGCGCTCGCGCACCTCGCGGTCGGTAAAAAAGCGGCCCTTCTCCATCTGCCAGTTGAGAATAGAGGCCAGCTCCGGCTGGAGGCCGTAGATGCGGCAGTCAGCGTCCTTGTTGCCCCAGATGGCCCGCCCGGTCTGGGCGAGCATTCCCGAGACCCGGTCCACCGAGCCAATCTGCGTGCGCATCGCCTCCATGTCGGCCATCGTCAGGGGCCGGGCACTCTTACTAAAGCGGTCCTCCCCGACGATGACGACGTTGGTGCCAAAGCCCCGGAACTGGTCCTTGACAAATTTTTGGGCACCGACGCCGATGGCGACGATCAAGATCACCGAGCTGACGCCGATAATCAGCCCCAACATCGTGAGCACCGAGCGCAACCGGTTTGCCCAGAGCGCCACCGCCGCCACCCGCAAGTTCTCGTACCAGGGCATAGTTCTACTCCGTGCGCAGAGCGACGATCGGATCGAGGCGGGCGGCCCGCCGGGCCGGAAAGACGCCAAAAAACAACCCCGTTCCTGCCGAGACGACCACCGCCAGCAGAATCGACCAGGTAGTGACCTCGGGCTTGAGGGGCGAGATATTGGCGATGCCCAGTGCCGCCGCGATTCCCCAGGCCATGCCGATCACGCCCCCCACCAGCGACAGCAGCACCGCCTCGATCACAAACTGGGTGAGGATCACCTCTTCGGTCGCCCCGAGGGCCTTGCGCAGGCCGATTTCGCGGGTCCGCTCGGTCACCGAGACGAGCATGATGTTCATGATTCCGATGCCGCTCACCACCAGCGAGATCGCGGCGGTGAGGCCAAGCACCACCGTCACCCCGAGGGCGACGCCGTTGAAGAGATTCACCACATCCTGGGCGTTGGCAATCAGAAAGTCCTCGCGGTCGGTGACGTTGTGCCGCAGGCGCAGAAGGTTGCGCACCTCGAAGGTCATCTCGGCGGAGCTGACGCCCGGCTTCGATTCGACGATAAAGCCGTCCACTTTTTTACCGAAGGGCGAATCGCTCGCCACCAGGCTTTCGAGGGCCACCGAAAGGGGCACCAGCATTCCTCGATCGAGGTCGATCCAGCTGCCGAAGAAACTGCGCTTGGTGACACCGACCACGGTCATCTGGTTGTCGTTGATCATCACCGTCTTACCAACCGGATTTTCGTAACCGAAGAGCTTGCGGCTCAGCAATTCGCCCAGGATGACGACGCGCTTGCGATTGTCGATCTCTGCCGGTGTAAAGAAGCGGCCCTGAGAAAAGTTGATCCGGATGATCTGGGAGATGTTGAACGGCACTCCCTGGAGCTGGCCCTGGGACTTGTGATCGCCCCAGTTGATCTTGCCCTGACCGACAGCGATCGGAGCGACGCGGCGGACGGAAGATGCCTGGGTGCGGACGGCTTCGATGTCGGCCAGGGTGAGCGGCTGGCGGCCCCTGGTGCGCGGTCCGGCGTTGAAGATGCCGATCACGTTGGTGCCCAGCCCGGCAAACTGGTCGCTTACGAAGCGTTGCGCCCCAACACCCAGAGCGACCACCAGGATCACCGCCCCGATGCCGATCACCAGGCCAATCATCGTGAGCACCGAGCGCAACCGGTTCGCCCAGAGCGCCCCTGCCGCCAGCTTCAGATTCTCCAGCCAGTTCACCGTCGTTCCTTAATTGGTCAGATCGTTACTCTTGCCCAGCAGCTCTTCGATGTTGACATCGGGCGGCAGCTTGGCAAAGAGCTTTTCGCCCGGTTTGAGGCCACTCAGGATCTGGGTTTTATCGCCCAGGCTCTGGCCGACCGTCACCTGCCGGTAGGTCGGTCCTTTTTTAAGATCCGGCACGAGCACGCCGGTCTTGCCGTCGCGGGTGATGAGCGCCGTCGTCGGCACGACCAGCACGTCGCTCAGGTGCCCGGCAATAAAGTTGACCGTGACATTCAGGCGCGATTTGAGGGTGCGGGCGGCCTCGTCGTCGAGGCGAATGCGCACCTGGAACTGGGTAATGTCCTTGTCGGTCACTGCCTCCGGGGCCACCAGCCGGACGGTGCCTTTGAAAACTTTACCGGGATAGGCGGAGGTGGTGATCTGCACCGGCTGACCGACGTGGATGCGGGCGATGTCCGATTCGGCGACGGTGGCCAGCACCTCCAGCCGGTCGATCATCAGCAAGATCGTGCTCGAGTTGGCCGAGTCGCCCTGGGTGTTGGAGGTGGGCGAGACGAAGGCTCCCGCCTGGGCGTAGCGCTGGGAGACGATGCCGGTAAAGGGGGCGCGAATATTGAGATCTGCCAGGCGCGTCTTGGCATTGGCGTACTGGGCCTGCGCTTCGTCGAGGGTGGCCTTGGCCGCCTGAATTTCTTCGTAGCGGGTTCCGACTTTGTAGAGGTTGAGCTTGGCTTCGGCACCCTTGAGCGATTCGCGGGCCCGATCGAGATCGAGGCGGCGGGAGTTGAGGTCTACGTCGGTAATCGCCCCAACTTTGTGGATTTGCTCGAAGCGCTTGTAGTTATTCTGGGCGATCTCAAAGTTGACGCGGGCGGAGCGCATGTCAGCTTCTGCCTGGGTAATCTCCTGGGTGCGAAAACCGTTGCGCGCCTGCAGGTACTTGGCCCGCGCCAGATCGGCGGCGGCCTTCCACTGGGCGACCTCGCTCACCAGGCGGCTATCGTCCATGCGCGCCAGGATCTGCCCCTCGCGCACCGCATCGCCTTGATCGACGTACAGCCGGGCGAGAATGCCCGCCTCCTTGGGACCGACGTTGACCTTGCGGTTGGGAGCGACCTGACCGGCGGTGGTGATCCGAACGTCGGTGTCGATGCGCTCTGCCGTCGTCAAAAACTTTGCGTACTTCGCACCAGCCTCGGTGCGCGGAAAGGCGAAGGTAAAAACCAGTGCCCCGACGCCAATAATTCCGAGCGCCGCCAGCAGCCAGCGCCAGGGAATCCGAAACTTTGACTCGACACTCACCTGGGACACAGCCATCCTGGTCTGCTCCTCTGTATAGCCACGCTGGATACAAACTAGCAGTGCCTGGGCTATTGCCGCCACCGGCACATTCACCTACCGGCCAGAGTGAGCAAAAAATGAGCAGTTTTTGGTCTGTAGCCTTCCCCAAAGTGTGTGTTAACCCTGGAAGATATCGGCAACTCCCTCCTGTCCTGTCCTCGTTCGCCCTTGCAGGATGTCTTTCCGGCGAACCCAAAACCCGCACCTTCCGTCGTCTGCACCAACTGCGGCATCCTGCTCATCATTTGCTCCCTGAACAGCTGGACACCGGCCACCGGCTGGGCTTTGAATAAGCCCATGACGCAACGAATCGCTTTTTTGTCTATAGGCTGCCTGCTGGCCGGCTGTGCCCTGCAGACCGACGTGCGCCTGCGCAGGATGCCCGACAGCGGTATGGAGCCCACGATCCACAACCAGCAGGTCGTGCGCGAGAACTTCGACTGGCAGCGCACCAGACCGCTTGCCCGCTTCGATCTGGTCGTCGTCAAAGAGCCTGGCCCAAAAGCACAGACGACGATCCGCCGGATCATCGCCCTACCCGGTGAGACGGTGCAGGTGAACGGCTATCTTGCCCGCGTCAATGGCCAGCCCCTCGCCGAACCGTTTGTCCAGAGACCGCCCACCCGCTGTAAACAGGCTCCCTGCGCGCCTGAGCGCTTTGGTCCGCTGCGCGTCCCGGCGGGGGAGTACTTTTTGCTGGCGGACAACCGCAGCACCGGCACCGACAGCCGCCTCTGGAAGACGCCGACGGTGAGCGCTCAGCATATTCTCGCTCTGGTGCAGCGCTAGGGCTTGACGAACTTGAGCGTCATCCGGTCGCTCTCGCCGATCGCCAGGTACTTGTCGCGGTTCTTCTCACCCAGGGTCAAAGTCGGAGGCAGCGACCAGACGCCCCCCGGATAATCTTTGGTGTCCTTGGGATTGGCGTTGATCTCGGATTTGGCCACGAACTTGAAACCGGCTGCCTCGACTTTTTTGATCACGTAGTCCTCGGGCATATAGCCGGATCTCACGCTCGCCGCCTCCGGAACGCCGGCTCTGGCCCGGTGTTCCTCGACCCCGAAGATGCCGCCGCTTTTGAGCACTTTGAAGGCAGCGGCAAAAACTTTGTCGTCGTAGTTCTCCGCCGCCCAGTTGTGGATGTTGCGGAAGGTGAGCACCATGTCCGCCGAGCTGTCCGCTCCGAGGGTAAGGTTGGTGGGAGGAGCGATAACCACCGTCTGGACCCTGCCGAAGGTCTTCGGATCGGAGGCGAGCTTTGTGTTCAAACTGCGGGCCATCGCCGTCAACTCCGAATCTTTCGGACCATTTGGATCGAAGCTCGTCACGATAAGCTTGCCCCGCTCGGCGAGCACCGGAGCCAGAAGCGCAGTGTACCAGCCCCCGCCCGGCCACAGTTCGATGACGGTCATCTCGGGGCGCAGACCCAAAAACGTCAGCGTCTCCAGCGGATGGCGGTAGCGATCGCGATCGCGGGCCTTCTCAGAACGGTTTGGACTGGCTATCGCTGCGCGCAGCAGTTGCTCGGTACTGGCGGAAGCCACCTGCTCGGCCCGGGCGGACGGGGCAATCTGGACCGCACCGGCCAGCAGGACAACAGCCAGGGCACAACCGGCCAATGGACGACACTTCGACGAACCCATAGATTTCCTCCCAAAAGGCGATCGTCTTCTCCCGCCAGCGATTATAACGGCCCGTTTCCCGGACCAGCCTTCAGGCAACCTTTTTGTATTATGCATGTAGCACAACACCGGTAGCTGAGTTAGAATGGCTCCACGCCCGGCGCTCCTCTCTCTGGAGCGCGGCCTGTGTGTACCACTGTCGAATGGTGTGCTGAGCGCTATGGGATGGAATCGCGGTTCAAACGATGGAGATCCGCTAGCCAGGGGCTTACTTGGCGCAGGCTGGCGGCCAATGAGCCGGGATCTCGACTGGGATTATCTTGTCCATCTCGTCTTCAACGACGGCACCAAGTTTGGCCAGAAGAGCCTCGATGTCGCGAGCGACCTGGCGGACGCCCTCAGCCGCAGCGATTATCCCTGGTGGGCGAACGCGCTCAATATCTTCTCAGAGTCGATGCAGTACGAACTGGGCGAGTACTGGGACTACATCACGCCCGATCCGGCCCTACCGGACTACCGTCACAAGGATGTGCTGAGCGTCGATCGGCCCGTGGTGCAGGCGGTAGGGCGCGGCAATATTCCCCTCGACTACGTGCTGAACCGGCTGCAGGAGATCGTTATCCAGCGCATCCTGGGTCTGTTGGGCCGCCCCGACACGATCAGCCAGTACTACCTCGACCGCTACTTTTACTACCCGACGGAGAAGTTCGTCAACTGGGAACGGATGCTGGTGCCGGGGACCCTGTTTGCCCACTGGCAGGCGCAGCAGGTCTGGCTCAAGATCTGCCCGTCGCCCCAGCCCGGCAAGCAACAGTACAACCTGCTCGCCATCGATCTGCTGCCGCTTGTGACCAAGAGCGTCTACAACCTGGCGATTATTCTAAGCGGCTACCAGAGTCGCATCGGCCAGTTGCAGTCCCGCTATCCGATCCGCTCGTTTCCAGAATCGGTCCAGGCGTTTACCGACGTTGTGCAGCAGGCGGTGCTCGACGAAGAACAGCTCGCGGTGCTGGTACACGGTGAACCGGGCACCGGCAAGACGGCCTGGGCCCAGGCGGTAGCCAAAGAGATCCTCCAGCCTCTGGGCTTTGTGATCTTCACCCTCGATCACGATGCGGTCGAGAACTTTGTGCCGCCCGCCTACCTCGAACGCATCTGTCTTTTGATCAACGAGGCCGACAACCTGGCCCAGAACCGGGCGAGCGAAGCGGCTCAGACCAACAACAAGACCGAGCACGTCCTCAGCCTCCTCGACGGCACCCTCTACCGCAGCGTCATCGACGAGTCGGGCATCCACGCCCAGCAAAAGCTGGTGGTTCTGCTCACCTGCAACACCACCGAGCGGCTCGACCCGGCCCTGCTGCGCCGGGGGCGCGTCAACCTCGTCGCCGAATTTACCCACCGCTTCGTCTAGCCCTCCCTATCAAAAAGATGCTCCCAAGCTGGCTCTCCTCCGCCATCGCCCCCCGTTTCTGGCGGCTGGCGCTCGTCAACATCCTGTCGAATGTGATGGTGCCTGTGGCCGGGCTGGTGGATGTTGCCTTTTTGGGCCACCTCACAGAAGTCAGGCACCTGGCGGGCGTCGCCCTCGCCACGGTGCTCTTTGACTTTTTGTACTGGTCGTTTGGCTTTTTGCGGATGAGCACGACCGGGCTCACGGCCCAGGCATCCGGGCGGGCAGATGCCGAGCGCGTCGTGCTCATCGGTGTGCGCCACTGGCTGGTCGCCCTCGGTCTCGGGGTTGCCCTGGTACTGTTGCAGTGGCCCTTGCGCGAGGTCGGCTTTGCCCTGATGAGTGCCACGCCCGCCGTCAAAGAAGCGGGCCGCCAGTTCTTCGATGTGCTCATCTGGGCCGCCCCGGCGACACTCATCAACTTTGTCTTGGTAGGCTGGTTTCTCGGGCGCGAGCAGAGTGGCCGGGTGCTGGCTCTCACCGCCGTCAACGGCCTCGCGAACATCGTCTTTGACTATCTATTTATTGTCCAGTGGCACTGGCAGAGCGCCGGGGCAGGAGCGGCCACCGCCACCAGCCAGTACCTGGCTCTCGCCGTGGGCATGGTCTTTGCCCTTGGCCAGGTGGGACCAAAGGAGTTGCGCCGGGCTGCGCCCTTTCTTTTTGATGCTAAGGAATTGAAAGCAATCTTTCAGCTCAACCGCGATTTATTTATTCGCACCTTTGCGCTGGTGAGCGCCTTTGCCCTGTTTACCAATCTGGGAGCGGCTCTGGGCACCGATATCGTGGCGGCCAACGCCGTCCTGCTGCAGGTGGTGACGGTGGGAGCCTACTTTGTCGATGGCTTTGCCCTCGCCACCGAGAGCCTGGCCGGTTACTTCAAGGGCGAGGGCAATCCCGGCAAACTGCGCGAACTGTTGTGGCTCTCCGGAACAGCCTCCTTCACGAGCGGCCTCGGTTTTGCCCTCGTCTTTGTCGTTCTGCCAGGACCGCTATTCGCTCTTTTAAGCAACCAACCCGCAGTGCTCGATCAGCTGGGGAGCTTCGTGCCCTGGCTGCTGCCGGTAATGGCCATCGGTTCGATCGCCTGGATGCTCGATGGCTATTTTCTGGGCCTCACCGAAAGCCGGGTCCTGCGCACCACCACGCTGGTAGCTGTCGTCTGCTTCTTACCCTTCGCCTGGTTTGCCTGGCACTACCATTCGCCACACCTGCTCTGGCTGGCGCTCGCTGCTTTTATGGCCGGGCGGGCGATCCCGCTTGCGCTGTGTGTGTCTGCAACCCTTACCCGTTCTCAGCCGACCTGAGCGGCAAGCAGTTCTGCCTGACGGATCTGGCCTTCGATAAAGCTTCTGGCGTCGGCGGCTGCCTGGTCTTCTGTCTGGAAGCAGAAGGGGCTCGTGTGCATCAACCCCTCCGGGCTCACGCAGTCGGCTGCGATGCCGTTCCATTCTCGGCGGATTAGAATCTTCCAACCCCTGTAGTCCATGACCAACCCTTGATGTGGATAACTAATAGCGTAGAACCGAACCTGTGTCTGTCGATACGGCAAGCGAAATAAGCCGATCGGCAGAGAGTTAGATGCTGTCGGTGACGCTGCTGAACTGGAAGGAACTCGCCCGCACCGCAGGGACGACCAGCGCGCCGTGCCGCTCAACCTCTCCCAGTGCCTCGATGGTGCGCAGCAATTGGGGCAGGCTCTGGTTGAAGCGTAGATTTTTGATCGGGTAAGCGATCCGGCCATCCTCGATCCAGAAAGTACCGTCGCGGGTCATACCGGTGACACTCAGTTCCCGCTGGTTGATCGAACGAACGTACCAGGCGCGATGGATGAGCACGCCGCGCTCCATCCCGGCGACCAGCGCCTCCAGACTTGCTTGCCCGCCTGCCATCGCCAGAGGAGTAAACGCACCGGTGGCCGGGACACCCTGCTTTTGCGCCCAGTAGCGGCTGTAGCTCAGAGTCTGGGGGATGCCGTCTTTCACGATCTCAAGGCAAGTGTTGGGCAGCCCGTCCGCTTGAAAGGGCGGCGCGCACAACAGCGGATGGGCCGGGTCGCGCACCAGCTGCACCAGCGGGCTGAAGAGGGTTTCGCCGATGCGGTTGCCGCCTGCTGGCCCCGATAAAAACGAGCGGCCCTCGTCGGCGGCGCGGGCATCGAAGTTTCCGCCCACCCAGCTCAGCAACTCGGCGAAGGCCGCCGGGTGCAGAACAACCGGGTAGGTGCCGGGTGCAATCGATCGCGGATTGCGGCTATGGGCGGCCCGCTCGATCAGTTCACCGGCCAGTTCCGCACAGCGCAACCCATCGAACTGCCAGCCGGTGCGCTCCCCCCAGCTCGAACCGTCTTCTATCCGGGCAGTCAGGCCAAAGCGGGCAGTGGTCGTCCGGGCTGCTGCCCTGAGGCCAAGCGAGTTGCCCACTGCTCTCAGGCGGCTCTCGCTGCCAAGGGTGCCCGCGACCGTTACCTTTGCTGCCTCCGCCTGGGCACAGAGTCCCTGAATAATTTCACTCCTCACCAGCGGCGAGGTGTGCGCCGTCGCCTCATCGAAACCAGCCTGACGGGCGTCGTAGCTCTGGGGTGCCAATAAAGCGACGGCCTCCGGGTCCGCCGGAGCGATCCGCGCCAGCGCTTCGGAGCAGCGCACCGTCGCCTCGATCGCCTCAAGATCGGTTTCAGAAGTCGAGGCAGTGGCATGGCCGGCTCCAAAGTAGCTTGTGATCGCAAGCGCGAAGCGGCTCTGGTTGACGTTCTGGGTAATCTGGTTGCCTGCAAAGCGGCTGAGGGCTTCCTCGCCCCCCTCGATGCTCACAAAGACGCCATCGGCCTGGGAAGCGGCGACTACCCGATCGATCAGTTCCAGCGCCTGCTCCACTGCAAGTTTTTCAACAACAGTCATCATCAGGTTAAAACAGGTTGATGGTTGCCATTGTCCAATAATTCATTCCCAGCTTGGCAGCTTATTGCTGTAAAGTTTCACAGACCTCTCAGAGGGATACTCATGACGAATTGGTACATCTATCCTTCTAAATCAGCAGGAGCTACAGAGCATTTTCTAACAAGATCTGAATGTCTTTCTGAATATTTTTTCTCTCGATTGTGATCAATAAAGTTTCACCCGGCGGTTTCCGGGATTTTTGATACAGCTCTTTCGGGCCCAGCTCACCTAGAGGAACACCATCAATGGCCGTAATTTTATCTCCAACTCGGATTCCCGCCTGCCCGGCAGGGCTCTCCAGCGGTGCGTAAGTAACAACGCCTTTAGGAAGCTGAAATTTTAACTGCAAATCTACATAATTAAATGGCTTATCAAAAGAATTGTTTTTGACGAAACTCATTCGCTGGCACTGGTAGTCAAAGGTGACTGAGAAGCGAGACAAAACAGCGTTGCCAATATTTCCCGAAATACTTCTGGAACTAGTATCTTTTTTTCCCTGTGTAGCCAGATAGATAAGAGGTTTGCTTACTTCAATATTGCCAAATTTAAGCTTCTGAGCCCGCACCATCTGTTCAATTTCTATTCCATTCACGCCCTCTACTTTTTGTTCTATTTTACGAGGATATCGGGCAAGGAGATTCTGAGTTTCAACAAAAAAGGGATACAGTTCCAGTGACAGAAAGGATCCCGTGTCTATTTCAAGCTGCGCTGGTATTCCATCAATTTCAGCTGAGATAGAAGGTTTTCTTTTATCTAAAAAGAAGATAGGCATACCAACAGGATCAACTGCTTGAGTACAGTCTCTAGATTGAAAGAAGGTGATCTTCTGACTCTCGTAATCGATTTGAAAGACAGATCTTTGAAGCAAATCATTGCCCAGAATGCCGTCTATTCTTGATAAAGTACTGGAAAAGGAATGAGAAGAGACAGGTAAGATATAGAGATCAACATTTTTGAGAGATGCTTTACCAATTTCCAGTTTTTTTACTTGAGCTTTTCGCCTGATCTGTACGATATTTTTACCTGCTCCGTTAACTATAAGAGGCTTTATCCCTGACTCGGAAAGAGGTAGCCTGAGCTTTTGTGCAATCTCCTCATAAACAACTGTTCTCTCAGCACCGGTATCCAGAAGAAAGTTGAATGGTCCTTCGCCATTTATACTCACTTGGATTTCTACTGAGCCTTTTGGGGCACCGTCGAAGGGTATAGAAAAGGGAGATGAAAAATCTCCTGCTACCTCCTTATCAGCTTGTGTAAGTTCAGCAGGTTCTGCCTTCAGAGGTAAAATAAGCTGCTGCAACATACCTGCAGACAAAGCGAGACTGTAGAGGCATCGAGCAACTTTCTCTATGGGGCTAGTCATGCTTCGGAAGCTCGTTCCAGATTGCGTGGAGGCTTGACAGTCAGTTGCCCTACCGTGCCAAAAATTTCTCCCGTCGAGAGGTAAAACCTTACTCTTGACAGTTATTTTGTCCTGTAGGTGCCCCGCCATATTTATGCTTGTAATGAATTTCACCTCCCACTTGTCCGCGCTCATTTATATCCAACTGAGCGCTTACAGAGGTACTTCCACCTTTCTCGCTCTGACAATACTCGCCAGAAAAGCTGCCTCCCCCTTCAGGATTCTGCCGAACTTTTATATCAACTGAGCCACTTTCTGTCTCTGGATTTCTGGGCGTTCCATTGTTTGTTGGTGAGTTGGTTGGCTTTACCGGGCCACCGAGTGCTCCCGCCCCATTGCCAGGAGTTGTCGGGTCGGAACCACCCATCGCCAGTGCGCCTGGCGGTAGTGTCCCGTAGCCGTCTAGTTCAGCATTGAAGAAGCCATTGACGCCTTCTGGCATCCCGTAGCCCTCGGGCATGTAGGTGCCAGAATAGGCGTCTACACCGTTTTGAGCGGCTGACGTCTGCCCATCGTCGTTGCCGTAGCTGTCGCTATCTTGCAAGCCAAAATCCAGATCACCGAAACCCTGGGCGACTCCACCCAGCAGCGCGGGATCTGTGACCAAATCCTGCCCGTAGCCAGACAGGAATCCGCCCGATGGGTTTTCCCAGTCGTCCTGTCCACCGCCCTGGGCGTAAGGATCGAAGCTGCCATTGTTGCTGTAACCGTCGGTCGTCTCAGGCCAGGAAGTATTCTGCAAGTCCTGGAAGTCCACTCCGTAACCGTTGCTATCGTCGCCCTGGTCGTAGCCGCTAAAGCTCTGCCAGTCGGTATCCTGTCCTGAGTTGTAGCTCGCATCGTAGCTATCGCCCAGGTTCTCAAAATCCGTACCCTGTCCCAACTCATAGCGATCGTCGTCGCTGAAGCCTGACTGGTCTATGAATGCCTGCTCGCCGTACCCATCGGCTTCGCTATAGAACTGCTCAAACGGCTGAACGGATGGGTCGTCCTCGTAGGACGCTTCCCCAGTTTCTGTTTGCTCGCCCTCGAAATCATCGGCAATCTCATACTGCTGTTCGTCCTACTCGTCGCCAAAGTCGCCAGCAACGGCGTCTTGCTCGTCGTCGAAGGCAAATTCTTGCTCGTCCATGCTGTACCTGCACGAAAGGGGCTGCACTTTAGAAAGTACAGCAGCAAATCAGGAGCGTCAAGTCATCTTCAGGGGGAAATCGTTGCCCCCAGCGCAGCCGGGCCTGCTGTGCCAGAGTACAGACCATTGAAGAGAAATTTGAAGGTGCCGTGGGGCTGGGCGCGATTGACGATCTCAGGACCGAACAGGAGCAATTTGCCCCGACCAACTGGCGCTTCGATAATCGCCACTGTGTCTTTGAGATACTGCTGTCCCCAGGCCCAACCGCTGCGCAGGGGTTGGGCACTTGTATAGCGGGCTACCGGCAGAAGGGAGCCACTCGCGCCCGGTTTGAGGCGAAAGGCCGGGCTGTTGTTGAAGAAGACGTCCACCTGCTGGGGCAGACCCTGGGCGATGGGCAGGCTGTTATCGACCGTCGCCTGCAGGATCGACCCTGGAAGGTAGAACTTGCTCGTCGGAAGCGGTTTTGGGCTGCCGTCCCCTTTTTGCTCGACCAGGGCATTTTCGATCGGCAGCCCCAGGTGGTATCCGAGGTTTGTCGAGCTGCCGATAGTTAGAATAGTGCCGCCTTTTTCTAGAAAGTCGCGCAACTGGGGCACGGTTTTGGCGACGGTGAGCCTGCCCAGGGTGGGCCGGTACTCCTCCGGCACCTCCTCAGCCGGTGGCTGGCGCAGGTAGCGGCTCTCCAGATCGCCTTCGCCCTTGTCCGCCATCGGGATCGCTCCGTCCGGAAAAACCAGCACGTCGTACTTGCCCCTCAGATTGCCCGCATCCAGCTCCTGAGCGTAGACCCGCTGGTAGGGAAATTTGTACTGCTCAAAGATCCAGCGAATCCAGCCGGAACTCATCGAGCCGCCGTAGCGGTCCCAGAGGCCGATGCGCAGAGGTTTGAGCCTGAAAGTGGCAGGCGGCGGTTCAACCTGAATCCCCTCGAAGGACACCCCCACCCGCCGGGCCAGATCCTGCAGCCGGGCGCGGGTCGCTATCCCCCCTGCAACGTAGAAGCTGCCTGCCGGATAGAGCTTCTCGCCTATCTGCCAGGGCCCTTTAAGCCAGTAGACCGCTTCGCCCGCCGCCAGCAGTTCGTTAATCGCGACGAAGGAATCGTTCAGCTGGTGGCTGAAGACGAATCCAGTGGCCTCCACCGGACCACTCACCTTCCCAGCCGGGGGCGGTAACAGATCGTTCACCTTTACAAATGGACCGTCAAAGCCTTCGAGTACGCGATCGTACTGGATGCCCATCTGGTAGGCGAGCGTCCATCCGGCGTTGTCGTAGGGCGGCTTGGGTGGGCCGCCTGGATAGAGAAAGTCGTTCGGGTGGTCCTGCGGCTCGAACATGTCGAGTACGTGGGGCCGAAACGCCTGGGCAGTCTTGATCACATAGGAACCCGCCGGATAGCTCCGGCTGCCGACGCTGAAGGGGGCGGTGGCCTGGTGGACCGTGATCCCGGTTTTGATCAGGGCGTTGACGAACTTGGTGGCGGTGAGAAAGTCCGGCTGATCGGCGCTCAGGATGTAGCCCCGTGGGTCGCGCCACTCGGGTTTGTGGAGCATCTCGTAGTACTTGAGCGGATAGCCCTTGCTGAAGTAGCCTGCTCCCACCCCGCTCAGTTCCTCCGACGGTGGCGGTGGCAGGTCGCGGGCAATCGCCGCTTTCACCTGATCAAGGCGGCCCGGATAGGTGGTCCAGCTATCGGTGTTGCCCTTCGCAATCGCATTGCGGCCCATCTGGTAGATGTTGTACAAAAACATCTCCCGATAGCGCGAGGCGATGTCGAGTACAGCCCGATTGGCGGTCATCTCGTAGTCGATCGTCTGGCGGAAGTGCCACTTCTGGGGCGGCACCGGGTAGGGCAGGGTAGCGTTGGGCAACTGGCGATCGGGTACAAATGCGATCTCGCCCGGCGTCGGACTGCCGCCGATCTCGGTGAGCAGGCCAATCATGTTGTGAAAGTACGTCGTCGTGCGCAGCCCGCCGTTGAACCAGGTCGAAAACCCGGCACCCTCGGTCATCGTCGCCCCCGGTTTGCCCTCCGAAGCGAAGCGGGTGTGCATCGCCCCGCCCACCAGATCGAGGCTGAGGGGAATGAGCGGATCGTAGACGTAGTTGAACGGGTCGCGAAAAGGGGGCGCAAAGAGCACCGTTCCTGCCGGGCCGGTCTGGTGGTGGTTGTACATGATCTGCGGATACCACTCCCGAAAGAGCACCCGGCTCATGTTGGCAGTCTCCGGCAGGTTGTTCATAAACGAGTCGCGGTTGTTGTCGTGGCCCGCGTACTTTTCGTACAGGCGCGGCAGGTCGTTGTAGGCGCGTCTGGTCTCATCGCTCTTGCGCATGTACCAGTCGGCGACCAGTTCCTGGCCGTCGGGGTTGGCCTGGACGGCAAGTAAGATCACATCGTTCAGGATGCGCCGCGTCTCCGGATCCTCCCCGCTCACCATCTGGTAGATAAGTTCGATGAGCTGGTGCGAACCGGAGACTTCATTCGCGTGCAGGCCACCGTCGATCCAGACCACCGCCTTGCCCTCCGCCGCCAGCGCCTTTGCCTGGGCATCGCTCAGGTTCTCCGCCAGTGCCAGTCGGCGGGCAATATCCTTATACTTTTGCAGCTTGCGCTGGTTCTCGGGCGAAGTGATGATCGCCATCCACTGCTCGCGGCCCTCGGCGCTCTTACCGATCGACACCAGCTTCATCCGGTCCGACTCGCCATCGAGCTTGCGCCAGTACGCATCCGCCTGGGTGTAGTTGGCCAGAAAATAATCGTCGCCGATGTTGTGACCAAAAAATGCCTTCGGGCTCGTCACCTTTGGGCCCACTGCCAGCGCCAGCGGCTGTGCCCCTGCCGCCGAGCCGATGAGCAACAGACTCGCCGTGAACCCACCAGCCCCAATTTTTTTGAACCAACCTACCATCGCTTTGCTCCCTGTCGGTTGCCCTGTCGCATCCTACCGGCAACGCTGGCTCGTTGGTAGTCCACTAGAACCATTTACTGTGCCCGCAGCCAGTTCCGCAGACGGCTCTCGGCGGTCACTTCATCCAGCAGGGCGGTTTCCAAAAATTCGTACAGGTCCGACTTTGCCACCAGCGCAAATGTGGGAGAACGCTCCTGTTCCTGGTACTGGCCGTCCACCAGCACCAGAATTTGCCACTGCTGGCCGTTGAAGCGCCAGAACTCGGGTACACCCAGGCCAGCGTAAAGTTCGTTCTTGTTGAGGTCGGTGGGGGTGATGTCCACTTCCACCACTAGATCCGGAGCCGGGTCCACAGCCAGATCGATGTTGTGATCGAACACCTGGGCGTAGTTCTGGATGTAGTAGCCGTTGTCAGGTTCGGCACTTCTGAGCAGAATCCTCCCGGTCCAGGGTGATTGAGCCCATGGTCTTGATCTTCAGACCCAGTTCTACCACCAGAATCACGATAAATCGCTCGATCAGTCGGGCGAACCGTTCGTGGGTTTCCAGAGGCATCGTAATTTCCAGGACCCCCTTGCAGTAGCTGAACCGGGCACGAGCCTTCTGAGCGAGCAGCGTCTGTACCTGCTTGAAGCTGGGCCAATCGAGGTTGCGGAACGTCAGTCGCTTTTCGCCAGTTTGTCTTAGAGGTGGCTGGATCAGCACGTTGCATCACAGTACCTGGAATAGCCTTATTCTACTGAGCCATGCACCTGCCACCGAGGGGTCCGCACCCGAAGATGGAGTAGAAGGACGGAAGCTACAGATCAATTGGGATGAAATTCAATTTGGTTGCACAACTTCACGCAAGCGCCAAATGGCCAGAATTGGCGCTATCGTGAGCCTGGTATACGAGGCAACACATTGGATTTGCAAAGTTCCCCTTCGCAGAGCAGCCCCGTCGCCGTCTTGATTCTGGCGGGTGGTCAGAGTTCGCGCATGGGCCAGGACAAGGCTCTGATCGATGTCGAGGGCACACCGATGATCCGGCGAGTGCGGGATGCGGCCCGTGCAGCCCTGGGGGCGGCGGTGCCTGTCTGGGGAATAGCGCCCCTGCCGGAGCGGTACCGCGAGTCACTGTCTGAGTGTCGCTGGATCGAAGATCACTACGCGGAGGGGCCATTCGTCGCCTTCTTGCAGGCGCTGCCCCACATTCAATCGGAGTGGCTGCTGCTTTTAGCCTGCGATCTGCCTGCTCTGCAACCGGCGGTGCTCAACCGGTGGTACCGTTCGCTCGCGCAATTGCCCCACTCGACCCTGGCGGCGCTGCCCAGATCGGATAAAGGATGGGAGGCGCTGTGCGGTTTTTATCACAAGCGCTGCTTTACCTCGGCGGTACAGTTTTTGGGCCAGGGAGGCCGCTCGTTTCAAGGTTGGCTTGAGCAGGTGCCGGTTTTTGAGCTGGTGTGCTCCGAGCAGGAAATGCTCCTCAACTGCAATACCCCCGAGGATCTGGCCAGGGTCACAAAGACGAGTGAAGAACACGCCCTGTCCTGATGAGCGAGCGCAGCGAGATTTTGCGGATCTTTAATGCAATTGCGCCGGTGTACGACCGGCTCAATGACCAGATGAGCTTTGGCCTGCACCGGGTCTGGAAGAAGATGGCGGTGGCCTGGACGGAGTGTCCCGCAGGCGGTACGGCCCTCGATCTGTGCTGCGGCACCGGGGATCTGGCACTGCTTCTGGCCCGCCGGGTTGGCCCAAAAGGCCAGGTGTACGGCGTCGATTTTGCCGCTGCCCAACTGGAGCAGGCCCGTCGCCGGGACCGGCAGGGCCGCGTGCAGTGGATGGAGGCGGACGCGCTCGCTCTGCCCTTTGCGGGCGGCAGCTTCGATGCGATTACCCAGAGCTTTGGACTGCGCAACGTCGTCGATATTCCTGCCTGCCTGCAGCAGATGCGCCGGGTGCTCAAAGCCGGTGGGCGGGCAGTCATCCTCGATCTGCACCGGCCTGCAGACGAGCGGTGGCGCGCATTTCAGCAGTGGTACCTCAGCGAGCGCGTCACAGACCTCGGTCGGGAAATGGGACTGACGGCGGAGTACGCCTACATCGCCCCCAGCCTCGAACGCTTCGTGAGTGGCGAAGAGCAGGAGGCGCTGGCCCTTGCCGCTGGTTTCAAACAGGCTCGCCACTATCCACTCGTCGGTGGAGCGGTCGGCGTCCTGGTTGCCGGCTAACTGTTAACATGGGCACAATTTTTGCTGCGACAGTGAGGTTGCTCTTGAACTGGCGTCCGCGTCCACTGTTGAACGCCCTGCTGAGTTTGCTGGTGGCCCTGCCGGTGGCTGCCGCCCTGCCCGCCCCGCCCGAGACGCCCAGGCGGCCTGTCACCGACGAGTACCAGGGGGTGCGCGTCGAGGACAATTATCGCTGGCTCGAAGACAGCAGCGATCCAGCCGTGCGGGCCTGGAGCGATGCCCAGAACCGTTACGCCCGCACCTTTCTTGATGGCCTGCCCGAGCGTCAGAAGCTCTACAAGCGCCTGCAGGAACTTTTAAGTACCCCCTCGCCCGACTACCGCAACCTCGAATACAAAGACGGCAAACTCTTTGCCCTGCTCACCCAGCCGCCCAAAGAACAGCCGCTACTGATTGCTCTTACTTCTGCTGACGCACCCGCTACCGCCCGCTCGATCATCGATCCAAATACTCTCAATACCGGCGGCACGACAGCGATCGACTTTTTTGTGCCTTCGCGCGATGGGCGGCTGGTCGCCGTTTCGCTCTCACAAAATGGCAGCGAGGACGGCACGCTGCACGTCTACGAGACCGAAACCGGCAAGGAGTTGCCCGATCGCATTCCCCGCGCCCAGTACCCGACCGGCGGCGGCAGCGTCGCCTGGAACAGCGACAGCACCGGCTTCTGGTACACCCGCTATCCCCAGGGCGACGAGCGGCCCAAAGAAGACGTCAACTTCTACCAGCAGATTTACTTTCACAAACTCGGCACCCCGGCCAGTGCCGATACCTACGCCCTCGGCAAAGCGTTTCCCCGCATCGCCGAGACGGCACTGACGACAAGTGACGATGGCCGTTACGTGCTCGCCTCGGTAGCGAATGGCGACGGCGGCGAATTTGCCCACTACCTGCTCGGCCCCAGCGGCGATTGGCAGCAGGTGAGCCGCTTCGAAGAGCAGGTTGTCCAGGCGGCGATTGGCCGCGACGGTGGCCTCTGGCTGCTCTCCCACAAGGATGCTCCCACCGGCAGGGTGCTGCGGGTGCCCCTCGACAAGCCGCAACTTGCCGGTGCCCAAGCGGTGATCCCGGCCTCGGAGGCGGTGATCGAGCGGGTGGTGCCGACGGCGGGCAGGCTCTATACCCTCGATCTGTTGGGCGGCCCCTCCCAGGTGCGCACATTCGATCTGAGCGGCAAATTTATCGCGAAGTTGCCCCTGCCACCCGTGAGCGCCGTCGATCAGGTGGTGCCCACCGGCGGCGACGAATTGCTGCTGCGCAACCAGTCCTTCACCCGTCCGCCCGCCTGGTACCGCTATCGTCCCCAGACAAATCTGCTGGTACGTACAGCGCTGGTCAAGACTTCTCCGGCCAGCTTCAACGACATCGAGGTGGTGCGCGAATTTGCCACCTCCAAAGACGGCACAAAGGTGCCCGTCAACATCCTCCGCCGCAAGGGCACACCCTTAGACGGCAACAACCCGGCCATTCTCTACGGCTACGGCGGCTACGCCATTAGCCTCAGACCCAACTTCGACGCTTCCCGGCGGGTCTGGTTCGACCGGGGCGGCATCTACGTCGTCGCCAACCTGCGCGGCGGCGGCGAGTACGGCGAAGAGTGGCACCAGGCGGGCAACCTGACCCGCAAGCAAAACGTCTTCGACGATTTTTATGCCGCCGCCCGCTACCTCGTCACCAGCCGCTACACCCAGCCTTTTCGGCTGGCGATTCGAGGCGGCAGTAACGGCGGCCTGCTGATGGGAGCGGCCCTCACCCAGCATCCGGAACTGTTCCGGGCGGTAATCTCTTCGGTGGGCATCTACGACATGCTCCGAGTTGAGCGCGATCCAAACGGCGCTTTTAACGTCACCGAATTTGGCAGCGTCAAAGACCCCGAGCAGTTCAAAGCCCTCTACGCCTACTCGCCCTATCACCACGTCGTCGATAGCTCAGCCTATCCGGCGGCGCTGTTTTTGACCGGCGACAACGATGGACGGGTCAACCCGGCCAATTCCCGCAAGATGACCGCCAGACTGCAGGCGGCGAGCGGCTCGGGCTATCCGGTGCTCCTGAGAACCAGCGCCAGCAGCGGCCACGGCCAGGGGACTGCCCTGAGCGAGCAGATTGCCCAGCAGGCCGACATCTACGCCTTTTTGTTCGACCAGCTCTACATCACCCCAAAACCGGTGCCGATCGTTCGACCGCCCGCCAAGCCCTGAGCAGATAGCGAGAAGATGTCTACTGTTGAAAGCTGCCGGCTCTGCGCGTCCATCCTGTAGCTGCTATCAGGCACAACAGCCCCAAAATTGCTACTGCCAATCCGGTCCACAGCCACAGTGCAACTTCATCGCTACCGTTGCTGATACCTTCCATATAAGTTTCATAGTCGCCGACGTATAGAAAACGGGCAATCAGGTGAGGCTTGCCCTGTCCGTCCTCCTGTGGCGTTCCGATAAGCAGCACTGTCTGCCCTCGCCCGATCCCTTCGCTTACACCCGCTGCGTTTTCAGGCTCGATAGGCCCCCCTGTATCCAGGTTGGTACGGTAGTCGCTGTTGCCCATGCTGACAGTGCCACCCTGCAGGTGAACAGCGAGGTGCTGCAAAGCATGGCGTTCTCTAGAGGTAGAAATACCTTTACTTTGCCACCAGATGACGAGCGGCTGCCGCTCAGGTGTTCTGTACCTGGTAGACCCATTACTTTCTGTGTCAAGTCGTCCCTCGACGAATGCCCGCTGCCCAGGAGCCAGAACCTGCCAGTCTGCGAGGGAGCGGACCAGCGGCGTGTGTCGGGCCTGGTATTCGCCCCAAACCCTCGACAGGTGTCGAGAAGCAATCCAGCCCCCGGTTGCAAGAGCAGTAAGCCCGGCAGAAACAAGCAGTACTCTGGCTATCGGACGGCGCAGGATGCGCATAGGAGCGTCCTCAACTCGTTCGACTATTGTAGATGCTCGTTGGGCTTACTAAGGAACTGGAAGATCTAATCCCCCAACCCCCTTCCCAACAGTGAAGGGAAGTCAGACAAGTCTGAAACTAACTTCACCCATCCCCCCTGCAGCCCAGTTACAGTGAACCCCCCCTCTTCTTCCCTGCCCAGCGGGGGCAGGGGAGGAGAGCGGGGGGCAGGGGGGGTGTGGAGGGGTGGGGGACATTTGTTAGAAGTACCCAAAAAGGCGATTGAAGCTCTTGAATAGAATGAGCAGCACCAGAAAGTCTGCTCGCAACACTCCAGCCCAGAGCCTTATGCTTTTTTAGCCAAGATATTAACGAGAATAAAGTTTAAGACGCTTCTAGCAATAGTGTGTCCGTGTCATCGTGCAGAAGCACTCTGGGAAGAGGGCGACGGGCTGTAGCGCTTGATAAACGCAGCGATGCGCGTATAAGTGTCTACGACATTCTCGACTCGAGTCGTCTGATGCCCTTCGTTCTCATACACCTTCCACTCGATAGGCAACCGTAATTTCCTTCCTGCTGCAACCACCTGTCGCAGTTCGCCGACAGGGGCACGGGGATCCTTGCCGCCAGAAATCAGCAGCAGGGGAGCTTTCATTCTGCTCAGGAAGTTGATGGGCGATCTATCGCTCCACAGATTCCGATTGCGCACGGGGTCGCCCATCTTCAGAGCAAAGTACTCCCAAATTGCCGGATCGGTGCCCTTCTTGAACGAAAACCAGTTGACAAAGGGAACTTCTGCCACGCCGGCTGCCCAAAGATTGGGATATTTGGTCAGGCCCATCATCGTCAGATACCCGCCGTAGCTACCGCCCATCAGTACCAGTTTTTTGGGATTGACGTAGCCTGTCTGGGATATCCACTGGGCAGCGGAGACGACATCGCGCAGATCACCGCCGCCCAGATCGAAGCGATTCGCGTCGTGAAAGCGGCTACCGTAACCCGTCGAGCCACGGTAGTTCGGAACGATCAGAACATACCCCTGATTCACCAAATACTGCACCGTGCGTCCGAACTGGTTGCGGTACTGATAGTTAGGACCACCGTGAACATAGACAATCGCAGGATGGGTGCGATCGCGCTGGAGGTTATGGGGAACGTAAACGTAGGCCGACAGTTTCCACTTGCCATCTGCGCTGGGAAAATGAACAAGCGTGGGCTCCACCATGTCCTCTGAGCGCACAGCCCCAACTAGAGAATAGGTAAGCTGGCTTGCTCGCTGGTGCTCCAGATCGTACACCCACACATTCTCTGGGGATTGCGGACCATTGTGGTAGAACATGAGATACTCTCCGTCGGGGGAGAAAGCCGAGGCGGTAACGTCAGTCCACTTCGATCCCGGTAGATCATTCACCCCAGGCGGCAGGGGAAGTTTGTCCAATTTTTTGGAGCGCAGGTCGTACAGATAACCATCACCGCTGCCATCTTCGTTGATGGTCAGCGCGACGAACTGCCCATCCGGTGAAAAACCTCCCGCCAGCGCATCCCAGTCTTGCCGGGTCAACCATTGTAACTGCCCATCATCCACGCCAAGGAGAGCCACATTGTTGTATCCATTCAGGGCGTTGGAGGTGATCGAAAGTTGTTTACCATCCGGCGACCAGCCACCGATCTGGTAGACGCATTCAGCGCAAGGGGGGGTGAGTCTTTTACGCTGGCCCGTTGCGACATCGGAGACGTAAATAGCAGTAAACTTCGTACCGGTATAATCGCCCACAGCGTAGGCAATAAATTGACCGTTGGGCGACCAGTAAGGTCTGAAGACAACTTGATTCGCAGGCGTGCCGCTGGTGAGATGACGAGTTTTGCGGCTAGTGCAGATGGGCTGAAAAGAGCTGGTAGTTCATACCTGCAAAGGCTTGCCCTGGTGGGTCCACTTGAACGGCTTCGCCCATTCCAGGTTGTAATACTCAATAAAGGCCCACACCCGCTCGCGCAACTCCTCAACTGAGCGGAACGAGCTACGCCTGAGCACTTTGCGTGCCAAGATCGATAGCCACATCTCGACTTGATTGAGCCAGGAGGCATGTTTGGGTGTGTAGTGCAAAACAACTCGGTGCTTCGGATCGCTCAGGTATGCCTGTCGGCTGGCCATCGACTTGAGGATGCCGCTTTTGCCTTTGCGCCCCAACTTCTCAGAGCTACCCTCCACAGCAGCGACTAACCGCACCAGCAACTCAGACTGATGAATGTTGAGATTGTCCACCACAAAGTGCCAGCGCACAGCCTCAGGACGGGTGCCCATCGCCAGCACCAAAGAAAGAGCGAAGTCTTCTTCTGCACGGGTGGGAGCGGCAAACGGCGCGACAAGTTGGCCACTGGCCACCTCCCGATGAATAATCAGAGACAGCGTGCCGTGACGAATGTACTCAAACTCCTGCTTCTCAGGCGCTCCTGGCCGCATTGGCTTGTCTGGATGCAGACGCTCCAGTGCTTGCACTGCGGTCATTTCATCACTGCTGAAAACTACTTCTCCCGCCGCTTGCAGGGCGGGTGCCTGTTGGTAAAGTGCGCAGATGTGCTGCACTTTAGGTTCAAAGTTCTCGTCTTTTAGCGCGGTGAGCCAGCCCCGGACGCGGTGGGGTTGGAGATCCCCTTTTTGAGTAGGCGCAAGGCATGACGCGGCGAAATTGAAGGCAGGATGCCACGGGCCACGATTTCTTTGGCGATTTCGCTGCCAGACCACTGAGTAATCGGGCGGCCTGATTTTTCTGGCGCTTCACACGCTAGAGCGACAATCTGACAAAACTGCTCCGGGCTAATAGCAGACTTCTTGCCTGCTCTGGGGGCATCGGCCAGTCGCTCCTCAATGCTGAGATCTGGCAGTGGGATGGCCGCAACAGCCAGCCAGCGGCTGCGCCAAAAGCGCACGGCATCGGGGTCCGTGTCGTGAGCGTGTGCCACCTGGGAGTTATTGAGGCCGTCGGCGCAACCAAGAATGAGTTTGGCTCTCCAGGCTAGCTGTTGGGGGGTGCTGTGTTTGGTTGAGAATTTCTGCAGAGCTGAGCGGACATCTTCAGCAAGCACCAGAGCGGGTGGTTTGGGTCCAGGCATGAGTGGTTACCGAAATCCTGCCTACAAACTACCAGACTGACTCAGCCCACCTGCACTAGATACATCCATCAAATCGATTTCGTAGGTGGAAGAGGTCTTCGGTTTGACGTTGTAGGCGATAGTTCTTCCATCCGGCGACCAGATCGCCGTCTCCTCCGAGATGCCAGGTGTAGCAGTCAAATTGATGGCCTGTCCCGTTGAAATCGAATACAGGAACAGATCGAATACTTCGTCGCCATCCCGGTCGGAGGCGTACACGATGAAGTTACGATCCGGTGACCAGGCGGGGCTGGTCTGGCGCTGGTCGGACACGGTTAACTGCTGTGGCCAGCCACCTGCGATCCCGACTGTCCACAGATTTTCTCTGCCTGAAATATTGGTAATAAAAGCAACCGAGCGGCCATCCGGCGACCAGACAGCTTCGCCTAGATAGCGACTCAAGTACAACTGCGCGAGGTTGAAGAAACGTTGGTCTGGTTTGGTCTGACTTACAACCGAGGAAGGATCGCTGGGCGTCCATGTCCCTGCAGTTTGGGCAGCGACCGAAAAAGGGCTATTCCCAACCCTTACCAGAATCAGGGACAACAGTAGAAAGGCAAATCGCTTCAACGAAGGCATAGCAGTACCAGCCCAGTGCTAGCGGGTGGTGAGATAGCGCAGGGCAATAACGATTAAAAAGATGCCGAAGGCGCGCTTGACGACGATATCGGGCAAAGCCAGGGTGAGGCGGGCACCGAAGAAGCTGCCCACCGTCAGCCCCACTACCAGGAGCAGAGCCGCCGGGATATTGACCTGGCCATTTTTGTAGTACTCGAGCACGCCAAAAAGACCGAAGGGGAGCAGCAGAGCCGCAAGAGACGTGCCGGTGGCCATCTTGGTGCCAAAGCCGACGATGAACATCATCGCCGGGACCATGATCGCCCCACCGCCGATGCCGAACATGCCCGCCAGCACCCCGGCCACCAGCCCCAGCCCGGCGAGGGAGACTATCTGCAGACTGCTCAAAGTTTCACCCACTTTGTACATGCGCAATTAATTATGCACTGCGCTGGCGGTGCGAGAGGCGTAAAATAGCGTCATGGCGATATTGCACGGTAACTGGGTACACCAGCCCCCCCGCGCTGGGTTTTTCCTATGGGCAGAAACCTGGCGGCAGGTACCCAGGCGGCGCAAGCGCGACGAGCAACCGGCCATTCATCCCTACGCCCTCGATCTGGCCGAGTTGTTGCAACATCTGAGCGAACAGTTTCCGGTCCTGCAGTTGCGGACAAGCAAGCCTGCCAGCCAGACCCTCGTGCTGCCCTCGACCCTCGAAAATGTGCTCTACTCGGCAAGCCCACCGCCGGAGACAGGCAAGGTGGCTCTGGAAGTGTGGGTGGTGGAGGGGCTTTGGCTCGATGCGCCCCAGGCGTTCGAGTTGCTCTTGAACGTGCCTCTGGGGAGTACAGATACTTCGATCGGCAACGACCTGCGCTTCTGGTCGCAGTGCGCCCGCTGGGTGCTCGATCTGATGGTGCGCGCCAAGTACCTGCCCAGTCTTGAGGTGCATAACGGCGATGGAGCCGTGGCCCGCTGGCGGCCCCTGCTCGACAGCGCCGGCGATCAGGCGCGCCTCAAAGATTTTGCGGCTCGCCTGCCGGATGCCTGCCGCTCGGCGACGCCGGAGGTGGCCCCGGTCGATCTGGTGCGGTCATTTCTGGAAGCTGTCCTCGATGCGCGGGTGCGCGCATTGCTCTCAAGCGAGCCGCCCGATCCGCGCACGCTGCCGGGGGGGGCGGTCCGTCCCTGGCTGCAGGCGCTCGCAAGCCCCCAGCCGCAGCTAAGAGCCTGCGACGCGGCGACGGTGGAGCTATCGGAGATTCTAAGCAGCTGGGAAGCGCCCCTGCGCTACCAGGGCCGGGTGCGCACGGGCTTTGTGCTCGAACCGCCCGAGGGCGCTGAGCGCTCCTGGGCGCTGAATTTTAAGTTGCGGTTGGGAGACGATCCGGCGGCTCCCCTGCTCGATGCGGTTCAAGTCTGGGCGCTGCCGGGGGACGAGCAGGAGACGTTTTTAGCGGGACTCGGCCTCGCCTCGCGCATCTTCGCTCCGATCGAGCGCGGATTACTGGTGCCCCAGCCGGAGCGCTGCACCCTCAGCACCCCCGAGGCGTTTCAATTTCTCAAGGCTGCGACCTGGCGGCTGCGCGAGAGCGGCTTCGACGTGCTGTTACCCGACAGCCTCTCGGAGATGGGCGCGCTGCGCAACCGCCTCGGCCTCAAGCTCGAAGCGGTCTCAGGCCGCAACGCCAATGTCAGCCCCGGCCTCGGGATGCAGAGCCTGCTCAATTTTCGCTGGGAGCTGTCGCTGGGGGGCCAGCCCATCAGCCGCGAGCAATTCGAGCGGCTGGCCGCCACCGCCGAACCTCTGGTCAAGGTCGATAGTGCCTGGGTCGAACTGCGCCCCCAGGACGTGCGCGCTGCCCGCAAATTTTTTGAGACGCGACAAGATCAAGTCGGATTGTCGCTGGAGCACGTCCTGCGCCTGGGCTTCGGCGATGCCCAGACGATCGCGGGACTACCTATCGTCAACTTCGACAGTTCCGGCCCGATCCAGCAACTGCTGGAGACGCTCACAGACCAGCGCAAGCTCAAGCCCATCGACGAACCGCCTGGTTTTCGCGGCACCCTGCGCCCCTATCAAAAACTGGGCGTCGGCTGGCTCAGCTTCCTGCAGCAGTGGGGCCTGGGAGCCTGTCTGGCCGATGACATGGGCCTGGGTAAGACGATCGAGATGATCGCGATGCTGTTGCACCTCAAGGCCAGGCAAGAACTGGATGGGCCGGTGCTGCTCATCTGTCCCACCTCGGTGATGGGCAACTGGGAGCGGGAGGTGAGAAAATTTGCCCCCGAGCTAAAAGTGCATGTCCATCACGGGGCGCGGCGGCCCAAGGGCCGCAACTTCGTCGAAATGGCTGCCAGGACCAACGTCGTCGTAAGTAGCTACGCCCTGGTGCAGCGCGACAGCCGCGACCTCAAGCGCGTCGAGTGGCTGGGGCTGGTCCTCGATGAAGCGCAAAATATCAAAAATCCCGAGGCCAAGCAGACCCAGGCGATCCGCGAACTCACCGCTAGATTTCGGATCGCCCTCACCGGCACGCCGGTCGAAAATCGCCTTGCAGAACTGTGGTCGATCCTCGATTTCCTCAACCCCGGCTATCTGGGAGCGCGCAACTTCTTCCAGCGCCGCTTCGCGGTGCCCATCGAAAAGTACGGCGATCGCGCCTCCGCGAACGCCCTGCGCGCTCTGGTCCAGCCTTTTATCCTGCGGCGGCTCAAATCCGACCCGCAAATTATTCAAGATCTGCCCGAAAAGCAGGAGACGAACGTCTTCTGTCCGCTCACTGCCGAGCAGGCCGCCCTCTACGAGCGGGTAGTCAACGAGTCGCTCACCAAGATCGAAAGTAGCACCGGCATCCAGCGGCGGGGGGCTGTGCTCGCCACCCTGGTCAAGCTCAAGCAGGTCTGCAACCACCCGAGCCATTACCTGGGCGACGCCGAACCGCTCGGCGAGCGCTCCGGCAAACTGCGGCGATTGGAGGAGATGCTCGAAGAGGTCTTAGCCGACGAGGAGCGGGCCTTGATCTTTACGCAGTTCGCCGAGTGGGGCCACCTGCTGCAGGCGCATCTGAGCCGCCAGTTGGGTTCTGAGGTCTTTTTTCTGTTTGGCGGGACGAGCAAAAACCAGCGCGAGGCGATGATCGACCGCTTCCAGCGCGATCCCCAGGCACCGCGCATCTTTATTCTGTCTTTGAAGGCGGGGGGCGTCGGCCTCAACCTCACCCGCGCCAACCACGTCTTCCACTTCGATCGCTGGTGGAACCCGGCGGTCGAAAACCAGGCTACCGACCGCGTCTTTCGTATCGGTCAGACCAAAAATGTCCAGGTCTACAAGTTCGTCTGCACGGGCACGCTTGAGGAGCGGATCAGCGCCCTCATCGAGAGCAAAAAAGCCCTTGCCGAGCAGGTGGTGAGCGCCGGTGAAAACTGGCTCTCTGAGATGAGCACCGACCAGTTGCGGCAGTTGCTGGTGCTCGATCGATCAGAAATTGTCGATACCGACGAGGGAGAATAATGAGCGATCTGGTCAAGCCGGGGCAGGAAGCGGCTCCCAAAGTTTTCGCCAGCCAGTGGTGGGCGCAACGGTGGATCGATGTGCTCGAATCGTTTGGCTGGACGCAGCGGCTGGCGCGGGGGCGCAACTATGCGCGGGGCGGCAACGTGCTTGCGATGGAATTTCAAGGCTCGAAGGTCAAGGCAAAGGTCCAGGGCACCGCCCCCGCCCCCTACGACGTGACGCTCTTTCTCGATCGCTTCAGCGACGAGCAGTGGAACGAGGTGATCGAGACGCTGGCGGGCCAGGCCATCTTTGCGGCCAAGTTGCTCGCAGGCGAGATGCCCCAGAATATCGAAGAAGCCTTTATCGCAAGCGGCCTCAGTCTGTTTCCCTTCAACAAGTGGGACATCCACAGCAACTGCTCCTGCCCGGATTCGGCCAACCCCTGCAAGCACATCGCTGCGGTCTACTACCTGATGGGCGAGCGCTTCGATCAAGATCCCTTCGTACTCTTTGCTCTAAGGGGCCGCAGCCGCCCGCAGATTCTCCAGCGCCTGCGCGAATTGCGCGGCAGCAAGAGTCCCGACAACAAAGAATCCCTCGCCCCAGTGGCAGAGCAACCGGCGGTCCCGCCCCTTGAGAGTGCGCACTTCTGGGAGTTGAGGGGCGACCTCGATCCGTCGCTGGTGGCGATCGTGCCGCCGCCTTCGCAGGAGACAGTCCTCGACGTGCTCGGTCCACCGCCCATCGAAGGGGCGGAGCCGACGGTCAACTTCTTAAAAGGCGCTTATACCCAGGCACGCGACTGGGCGATGGGGGCGGCTCTGGGCGGTAGCTAAGATCACTCTTCGCTTTGCATCACCTGTGAGAGGTGGTCGCTCGTGGCCTGTACCGAGGCGATCGCCCGGTCGTAGGGCAGTCGGGTCGGACCGAGCACGCCCACCGAACCGACCGGCGTCTCGTTGCGGTAGTAGGTGCTGCTCACCAGCGAGCAGAACTGCATCGGCTCCAGCGGGTTGTCCGCCCCGATGCGCACGACGATCTGGCGGCCCTGGTGCTGCTCTGGGGTAATCAGCGACCCGATGCGCTCGCGCTCGACTTCAAGGAGCTGCACGATTGCCTGGATGCGCTCCGGCTCGGCAAACTCCGGCTGCTTGAGAATTTCGCCGACGCCGCTTACAAATAGCTGCCCGGTCGGCGGCTGCAGGACCCGCTGTAAAAGCGCGATGAGGCCGCGCAAAAATTCGGCGTACCAGTGGTATTCGCCGCCCATCGCCCCGACCACCGCCGGGTCCAGCTCGCCCACCATCCGGTTCTGTAGCTGGATATTCAGGTAATTGTTGAGCGCTTCGAGCTGCTCAGCCATCTCCGGCTGGGGCAGATCGAGCAAAAACGAGCGCGTCTGGAGGGCGTCGGTGACGACGATCACCAGTGCCCGCCCTTCGCCGATATGAACGATCTGCAGGTGCCGCACACAGACGAGCGCGCTCTGGGGAGCGGTAATGAGGGCCACACAGCCGCTCAAGGTGGCAAGCAATCGCGTCGCCCCCTGCAACAGACTCTCAAGGTCGCGCCGCTCGGCAAGATTTTCAGCCAGCGCCGAGCGCATCCGCTGCACCAGTTCGGTCGGCGGTGCGATCAGCTCGTCTACGTACACCCGGTAGCCAGAGTCAGACGGAATGCGTCCGGCACTGGTATGGGGCTGGAAGAGAAGACCCCAGCTCTCGAGTACCGACATTGCGTTGCGGATCGTCGCCGAACTCAGTCCAAAATTGTATTGTTGGGTGATCATCTTCGAGCCCACCGGCTCGGCGGTGTCGATGTAGCACTTGACCGTCGCGTGCAAAATCTGCTTATAGCGATCGCTCAGTGTAAGTTTCGAGTGCAACGAATAAAAGGAGTGGCTGTTCACGCTATCTACCTGCAGATCTCACCTGATAGGACTAATTTTAGCGGCCTGTCAAGGAATGTTACTCCGATCTTGCTACACTGTTGCCCAACCTTCGTTGCAATATTCCATCGGTGCCGCCGTTCGTACGTGTGCATCCTGTCCCTGGCCTGGGGGGTAAATAATTAACTGTATATTTTGATAATGGATGGCGAAGATACTGGTAATCGAAGATGAACCGGTGAGCCGCAAACTCCTGCGGATGGTCTTATCCCTAGCCGCTCATGAAGTGCTCGAAGCGCAAGACGGTCTGAGTGGTATGGATTTAGCGGCCCGCAATCAGCCTGATCTGATCGTACTGGATCTGACGTTGCCCCATCTGGACGGCTGGGCAGTACTGGCCCGCCTGCGGGAGCAGGGGGTGACAGCGCCGGTGGTGGCCGTCACGGGCCACGCTCTGGTAGGCGATCGCGAGCGGATTCTGGCGGCTGGTTTCGATGGATACATGAGCAAACCGATCGACGTGAGAACCTTTAATCAAGCGCTGGAGGCTTATCTGCCATGCTAAAGACCGCCGTCAAATCCGCCTCGACGCGGGATCTGCGCCACGACATCGGCGAACCTCTGCTGGCGATTCGGCTCTATGCCCAGGTTCTGCGCTCCGGCGACGCGCTCGATCCGCGCCTGTCCGAGACGTTGCTTGAGGCGATCGAAGAGCAGGCGGTTACGCTTCAGCGACGCCTAGAGGAGGTACTAGGCGATGCCCTGTCAAATCCTTATCGTTGAGGACAACCCGCACCTGCGTTCGCTGCTCAACTGGCAGCTGGTGCAGAGCGGCTACGCGGCGCACGCCGTCGGCACCCTGGCGGAGGGACGCGAGTGGTTCAACAGCAACCTCCTCGATCTGGTGGTGCTCGATCTGCAGTTGCCCGACGGCGACGGTCTCGATTTTTGCCGCTGGCTGCGCGCCCAGTCGGACGCCTATGTGTTGATTCTGTCGTTTCGCGGTTCAGAGTCCGAAAAAGTCGAAGGGCTCAAGGCGGGGGCGGACGATTATCTGGTCAAACCCTTTGGAATGCAGGAATTCCTGGCGCGCATCGAGGCGCTCGTCCGGCGGTTGCGCGCCCGGACGCCGTCTACCGCTCTGCAGTTTGGGGCGCTGCAGATCGACCCGGTACAGCGGCGCGTCGTGCTGGGCGATCAGGCGGTCGAACTCACGCCGCAGGAGTTCAGTCTGCTCTACGTGCTCGCCCAGCGGCCCGGATTGCCGCTCACCCGCGAGGATCTGCTCAAACTCGCCTGGCCTGCCGGGATCGACAATCCCCGCACCGTCGATACCCACGTGCTGACGCTGCGCAAGAAGATCGAATCGGACCCGAGGCATCCGCGCTTTATTCAGACCGTGCGCTCGATCGGCTATCAATTTTTGATCGAGCCTGCGACGTACTCTTAAGTGCGCCCGAAACCTTAAAATTTGAAAGGAGAGGTTGAGGCGCAGCATGGAGCTGTTGACCAAGGGTTTTGAAGTCGAAATGTACACTGGCACGCCCGAGGGCGATGTCGTGGGCCTCTCGCACCAGATCACCCGCGATCTGCCGAGCTTTATGCGCGAACCGGACCAGCGCAACGTCGAGTACGCCACCGAACCGCTCAAAGATTACGACGCGCTTTTGTGCGCGCTCTTGCATCCGCGCTGTCGATTGCGCCGCTACTTGAACGACCTGGGGGGCTACACGCTCCTGCCGGGCAGCACCCTCGCCCTCGAACACGACACCAGCCGCTTTTTACGTTCCGACCCCAATAATCCTTATCACGCCCGCATCGAGCAACTCTACGGCACGCGGGTCGTTACATCGAGTATTCACATCAACTTTGGTATCGACGAACCCGAGGAGATTATCAAAGCCTGCCGCCTGCTCCGGCTCGAAGCGCCGGTGGTGCTGGCCCTGAGCGCCTCCTCGCCCTTTTTTAACGGCGAGCCCACCGGTGCCCACTCGACGCGCTGGCTGCGCTTTCCCCACACGCCGGAGTACGTGCCGCTTTTTTTGAGCCACGGCCACTACATCGATTGGGTCGAAGAACAATTGCGGCTGGGGACGATGTTCAACGTGCGCCATCTGTGGAGTTCGGTGCGTCCCAACGGCGCGGATCGCCCTTACGCGATCAACCGCGCCGAGTTGCGCATCGCCGATCTCATCGCCTCGCCGGTGGTACTTCTGGGGATTACAGCGCTTGTCGAGACCCGGCTTCTGGCCCTGCTGGCCGGTGAGATTCCTGACCCGCTCACCAGCCAGTTCACCCCCCAGGAACTGGTCGAGATCACAATCCTCAACGAGAAGGCAGCGGCAAAAGACAGCCTCGCCGCCCGGCTCATCGACTGGCAGACGGGCCGCGAATCGAGCGTGTACGAGTGGACCGAGCGCTGGCTGGTGCGCGCTATGACCGTGGCTGCTGAGCGGGGCTTTGAGCGCTATCTGCCGGCGGTCGAGGCGGTACTTGCCGGCGGCAACGAGGCGATGCGCTGGCTGGAGCAGTACCATGTCGGCTGTAGCATCCGAAGGATCTTAGAGCAGGAAGCCCTCGCCCTTGAGCAGATGGAGGCCGAACTGCGCGCCAGACTGTGTACAGGTTCGGCCCTGCCCTGCTAGAGCCTGAACACATCGCTCCGGGGGAAGTTCTGCTTCGCGGTACTTGGGGCTACATTGGAGGGTGGTTCTCCGCAGGAACAAGAACGATGAAAACAGTGCATGTAGCGATTGCCGCCGGGTTGATTGCGCTGCTGAGCGCCTGTGGCGGCGGTTCCTCCACCAGTACGACAAGCAGTACGACGACCACGACGACAGCCTCCACCCCGGAAGCGACGACTTCTGCTCCGACGACGACCGCCTCCGCCCCAGCCAGTACGACCACGAGTGGCGGCAACGTAATCAAGATGGGCAGCGACACGGGCCAGCTGGTGTTTGTGCCGGCCAAGCTCACGGTCAAACCCGGAGACAAGATTGTCTGGGAGATGAACAAGGCCGGTCCCCACAACGCCGTCTTTGACGGCACCGAGCCGGACGCCGCCACCGCCAAGGCGATCGCTGAACCGAAGCTCCTCAACAAGCCCGGCGACAAAATCGAAGTCACTGTCCCGGCCAACGCCAAGCCCGGCGACTACTCCTACCACTGTGTGCCCCACAAGTCGGCAGGAATGGTCGGTGTAATCACCGTGGCCAAGTAAGCAGCTTATCCAGCTGTGCGGGTGGTCCGGTGCTATTCTGTCACCGGACATCTGAATCACCGGTATTCGCCGTGGCCCTGCTCGTTGTCGAAAATCTCACCAAGCGCTTTGGCGGCCTGCTCGCGGTCAACAGTGTCTCCTTCGGCGTTGAAACCGCTGAGATCTTGAGTGTGATTGGCCCCAACGGCGCGGGCAAGACGACGCTCTTTAACATGCTCACCGGCATCTACGCGCCCACTACCGGCAGCGCCAGCCTCGCAGGCAGGCCGCTCGTGGGTGCAAAGCCGCACCAGATCGTCGCGGCGGGTCTGGCGCGCACTTTTCAAAATATTCGCCTCTTTGGCAGTATGAGTGCGCTCGAAAACGTGATGGTGGGCCGCCACAGCCGTACGAAGGGCGGCTTCTGGACAGCGTTGCTGCCCGGCAAGGCAGGGGTGGCCGAAGAAAAACAAATCGCTCAGCGCGCGAGCGAAGAACTCGATTTTGTCGGCCTGGGCCACTGTGCCGCCCAGACCGCCTCCTGCCTCTGCTACGGCGACCAGCGCCGCCTGGAGGTGGCCCGCGCCCTCGCCACCGATCCGCAGCTGGTGTTGCTCGACGAACCGGCTGCCGGTATGAATCCCCAGGAGACGCGCTCGCTCATCGCCCTTATCCGCCGCATCCAGAAGCGCGGCATCACCGTCGTCCTCATCGAGCACGACATGAACCTGGTGATGAACCTCTCCGATCGGGTCGTGGTGATGAACTTTGGCCAGAAGATCGCCGATGGCGCACCAGCTCAGGTGCGCTCCGACCCCCAGGTAATCGCCGCCTACCTGGGCAGCGGGGCGGCATGAGCGCTGCCTAGCTTCCCAGGCGCTCCGGAACGAGGCGGCCTGTTACCTCCCCTTCGCGGACTTCTTCTTGATATTGGGCATCGGCGTTGACCGCCCAGAGATTGTAGCGGCCCTCGGTGGCGATGTTGCGGGCTGCCAACAGTCCCGTCATCATCGCGTGGTCCTGGTTGTTGTAGCGGTGCATCCCGTTGCGGCCAATCAGTTGCAGATTCGGCAATTCGCGCTCGATAAACGCCCGGATCACCTCGACGTTTTCGCGGTAATGATCGTCGTAGACCGGATAGGCTTTGTCCTGGCGGACGACGGTGCCATCGACGACCTGCTGGGGGTCCACCAGCCCCAACTGGGCCAGTTCGCGGCGGCCCAGGGCAATCAGATCGGCGTCGGAGGCGCTCCAGAGTCCATCCCCTTCAAAACAAAAGTACTCCAGCCCCAGGCAGGTATAGCGCCCATCGGGGACCATCTCCGGACTCCAGTTCTTAAAATTCTGGATCCGTCCCATCTTGACACTCGGATCGTGGATGTAGATCCAGTTGTCCGGGAAGACTTCGGCCTGATCGATGACGAGCGCCACGGTGAGAAAGTCGCGGTAACCGAGCGCCCCAGCCGCTCGCTGCACTGCTGTCGGAGCCGGTGGGTCGAGGGCAAGAACAAGTTCCCGCAGGGGCATCGTCGAAAGAAAGTCCGTCCCGGCAAAGGAGCGCCCATCGGCGGTCCAGACGCGCAACAGCCGCGTATCAGAGCGCTCCAGGCGAGTGACGGGCGCGTCGAAGACAAGCGGGTGCCCGGCGTCCTTGAGCGCTGCCGCCACCGCCTCCCACATCTCGCCCGGCCCCCGGCCCGGATAGCGGAAGCGGTCGATGAGCGTCTTGATCACCGCCCCTCGTCCTTTCGGTTGGGGCCAGAACATCGAACGGAGGAGCGAGGCCATCGACAAGCCCTTGATCCGCTGGGCCGCCCAGTCAGCGGAAATTTCCGAGCAGGGCATCCCCCAGACTTTTTCGGTATAGGTCTTAAAAAAGATCTCGTACAGCCTGCGCCCGAAGGCGCGCACGGTCCAGTCCTCGAAGGAGCGCATTCCTTTGGGCGGCAATACGCGGGCTTTAAGGTAGCTGGCGACGCAGAGGGCGGCGGTGGTGGGGCCGAGGTTGACCAGGGCGTTGAGAGGCCGAATCGGGTAGTCGAAGTAGCGGTTGCGATAAAAGATGCGCGAGAGCCGACCGCGTTCGAGCAGGCGGTCCTTGAGCACCGCACTCCAGAACTGCTCGATCTCTTCAGACTTTGAAAAAAAGCGGTGCCCACCGATGTCGAAGCGAAAACCCTTGTAGTTCACGGTGCGGCTGATGCCGCCGATGTGGCCGCTGCGTTCGAGGATCGTTGAAGCGATACCCAGACGATCCAATTCGAAGGCTGCACTCAAACCGGCTGGTCCTGCCCCGATGACGACGACGTGTCTGTCTGCCATCAGACGCGGGTAAGCAGGGGCGACTGGACTTTCAAAAATTCGGTATTGACCCCCGACTCGCGGATCAAAGCGATCTTGCCGGTGCGGGCGATCTCTTTGATGCCAAATTTGGTGAGCATCTGGATAATCGCGACCATCTTGCCCGGATCGCCTGTCACCTCGACGGTGACCGACTCCTCGGCCACATCGACGATCCGGGCGCGAAAGACGGTGGCAAGCTCGATGATCTCGCTGCGGGTGACGGTGGTGGCGCTCACTTTGATGAGCATCAACTCGCGCTCGACGCAGGGAACGGTCGTGATGTCCTGCACTTTGAGGACGCTCACCAGTTTGTGCAACTGCTTGGTCACCTGCTCGACCGCCTGCGCGTCGCCACCCACCACCATCGTGATCCGCGTCGTGCCCATCTGCTCGGCGGAACCCACCGCCAGACTCTCGATATTAAAACTGCGCCGGGCAAACATGCCGGTGATCCGCGCCAGCGCCCCGGACTCATCCTGCACCAGTACTGAGAGAGTATGCTTCACCGCGCTGTGCCATCAAATCGCCCCTCAGTATATCGCTCAGGAGTTCTTAGCGGCCAGAAATGCTTTGATGAGCCCGAGATTTTTGGCCTCGATCGTGCGGCCAGTGTAGGGTTTGCGGCAATCTTCGGCGGCGGCGGAACCCGGTATCGCCCGTTCGCACTCGCCTGCTGCTGCAAAAATGTCCGATCTGAGGCGAATCTTGACGGCGACGCTCTGTTGGGCCTGCTCGATGCGCTTCAATCCCGGTTCGAGCAGGGTGAAGTTGACGCGGACGGTGTGGGTTTTGCCCCTATCGATGCTCTGGATAACGCTGTCGAAGTCCTCGCCGTCGCGCAGGGGGCGGCCATCCACCTCCAGAAAGACCGCCGGGCGGTCGTCGCTGATGTTGTGGGTGGAGTCGGCAAAGGGCAACTCCGCCACCAGACTGGACCGCTTGCCGGTGGCAGTGCCCACGCTCACCGCCGCCAGATCGAGCCGGGAGCGGTACGGCTCGACGGCGATTTCACCCTTGTAGCGGTTGCGGGCATCACGGAAGGGCGTGCCGTCCGCCTTCAACAAAAAGATGTCCCGTGGGCCACTTACCGGCAGAGTGAGGGTCCGCTTCTCGCCTTTGGGGGCAGCAGCAGGCGGCTTTGAGACTGCTACCGTCTGAGTTGTACAGCCGCTCAACAATAGCGCCACCAGCCAGCCTGTGCGCTTCATGTAACGAGTTGTCAAGATCGCCATTATTGTATTAGAGCATGACCGTCAGCAGCAGCTGATTGCTGTCCCCGGCAGGCGACTGGACCCAGAGGCGACGATCGCCGGGGTAGGCATCGAAGTCAATCGCCACCGTCAGCGTCAGCCGATCGGGACCGGACTCCACCGGTTTGTTGCGCCGTCCCAGCGGATCGCCCAACATCGCCCGCACGCCGCGAGCGGGCTTGATTTGTACTCCCTCGACATCGCCAAGATGGCGGCCACGCACATCCACCACCAGCACATCGCCGACGAATGCCGCATCCGGAAAGCTGAGCGGATCGATCGCAGGTAACATCAGAGGTTTCGTTCGGGGGGACCGCTGGAGGGACTGTTGTTGAACTGCCGCTCGAGCATTGCGATAATTTCTTCGCGGGTCTGGGGGATTCCCGGACGCTGAGTGGGCGTATAGCGCTGTGCTTTTCTTAAAGAAGTGCGCGTCTGATTATAAAAATGGGTAATCCCCGCCAGAATGGCCGTCGCCACGACGGTTGCGCATAGAAGCACAAGACAAGACATGTTCTGTTCCCTGGACGCTGATGGTCGCCTACAGTCTAGCGGCTCGCAGACGGGCAGTGACGAGTCGGCAAGGAAAAACAACATTGCTTGTTGCGGCCTGGCAAAGCCCTTTACTTGCTGGGCTGGGTAGCAACAACCAGCTTTTCGAGACCGGCCTGACGGGCGGCATCCATCACCTTGACGACATTTTTCTGGCGGGCATCGGCGTCGGCCTGGACGATCAGCACCTTCTGGCCGGTCACCTCCGCTTCGCGGCGAATCGTCGGCAACAGGTTGTCTTCGGGGACAACTGCACCGTTGACAGAGAATTTGCCATCTTTATCGACGCCCACCAGCAGGCTCTTTTTTTGCTCGGGCTTGTCGCCGGTGGCGGAGCTGGGCAGGTCTACTTTGAGGCCGCTGTTTTGAATCAGAGGAGCAGTAATCAGTAGGATAATCACCAGCACCAGGAAAACGTCGGTGAGGGGAGTGATGTTGATCTCGTTAAAGCCGGCTCGGCTGCGGCGGCCACGGCGGCCCGCACTTTGAATGGCCATCGGTGCCTCCTGTGACTACTGCTGGGAGATGGTTTCTTCGACCGGCTCGGCTTCGAGTTCGGCGACGTCGGTAAAGTTGAGAAACAGCAGCTTGAGGAGCTGAAAATCGTCCTCGAACTGGGCGACGATATTTTGAAAGGCGTTGTAGGCGACGACCGAGGCGATAGCGACGATGAGGCCGGCGGCGGTGGCAATAAGGGCGAAACCGATTTCGGCGGCCAGTTTGTTGCTGGTCGCTCCCTCACCTGCGAAAGTCTGAAACGAGCGCAAAATACCGACGACGGTGCCCAACAGGCCCAAAAAGGGAGCCACGGCACCGATCGTGCCGAGGACGCTCAGATGCTTTTCAAACTTGCGCATCCCGAGGTTGATCGTGATGTCGAACGCCTGTTCGAAGTTGACGCGGGGCACCGACAACAGCCGCACGCCATCTTCGGCCACCTCCCCGAGCACACCACCCACCTGTTCGGAGAGATTGCGCGCTCCGGAGAGATTACTGCGCTCGAGTTCACGCTGAAGCCGGACAATAAAGCGATCAACGTCGCGCTTGTTGCGGTTGATGTAGAGCCAGCGCTCGATGACGACAGCAATAGTCAGTACCGAGCACAGCAGCAAAGGAACAGCAATCCACCAATCGTTGACAACAAAGCGGTAAATATCGGAGAGAAAATTGTTGGGCATAGCGGATGTAACCAGCACTCCCTAAGTTGGGTTCATTGTAGCGGGGACGGCGCTGCTGGACAGATAGTTCCTACAATTTGGCAGTATGAGGGTGCCGCCCGTCTGCACCAAGATAGCCTAACGCAAAAAAGGCAGTGGGTTGACCGCCCGGCCCCCCTGGTGGATCTCAAAGTGCAGGTGGGGTCCAGTGCAGCGCCCGGTGCAGCCCCGTGCTCCGAGGGTCTGGCCAGCCTCGATCGATTGACCGGGTTGGGCTGTCACCCGCGAAAGATGGGCGTAGCGGCTGACGATGCCATCTTCGTGGCGGATATCGACGGCGTTGCCAAACCCACCGGACATCCAGCCGGCGTAGACGACGACCCCGGTGCGGGCAGCGACGACGGGCGAACCCATGGGGCCAACGATGTCGATGCCCTCGTGCATCCGCCCCCCCCGCCAGCCGTAGGGAGAACCGACGTAGCCCTGTACTGGCCAGGTGTAGCCGTGCCCGTTGGTCGGATGGGAGGGCCGGACCAGACTGAGGGCTGCGAGGGTGGCAGCGGGCGCAGCTGACACACTGGCTCCGTCGGCGCGTCTGGTCAGAGCGGTCGCTTCGCCAGGAATCACCAGCAACTGGCCGGGACTGATAAAATCCTGCAGACTCGGACCGGTCGCCTTCGCGATCGCGGTTGCGGGAACAGCAAAGCGTTCGGCAATCGCCGCGAGGGTATCGCGTCCTTCGACTCTGTAGACCAGACCATCGACGGGCGGAATCAACAGCCTGTGGCCTACTGCCAGCGGCTGGGTCAAATCAAGACTGTTAGAAAGCGCAATCGAGCTGGGTCTCAAGCCATAGCTGCGGGCGAGGGTATCGAGGGTATCGTCGGCGGCAACCGTGTGGGTGACCACCGAGCGGCGACCATCGAGCCAGTGCTCGCTGTCGCTGACGACGACCAGGGCGGCGACGTACTTTGCCTGGGTATTCTGCTGCAGGACGGCCACCAGATTGGCATCGGCCACCGGCTCTATCGGCGCACTCAGCCGGGCGACTACAATTGCGCCGCTTACCAGTGCAACTGCCGCCGCCGTATACCAGCCAATCCGAAACTTTCGGCGGGCGATCCGGGAGGGCAGGGGAGTTTTTGCCTGTGAGACTGTCTGGACCGCCGATTTCACCATGTACTCCCCCACCTGATGCGCTACTGGCACACACCCCCTCAAAGAAGGCGTGCGCTTCGGTTTCAAATAAGATACCCCGAAAGAGTACCGGATTCGATCCTGCTCAAATAGTTCGTGGTTGACAAATAGTCAGTTGACATAGATGGACCGATCCCCTGGCTTGACGGCCATCCGCACCGCGCCCTAAACTCACGATGAATATCGAATCACAATAAAAACGCGGCACTGCCTGCCGGCTCCAGCGAGCGGGAGCAGTCACCAGAAGATCGATTGAGAGTTTGCCGGGTGCTCCACGAGTGGACGCGAGCTGCAGATACTGCCGGGCGGGCTGGGATAGCCTGCGGCCCTGCTTTCCTTTATTGTCTTGAGAGGAATTTTGCGATGAGAATCCGTAGTCTGGCGCTGCTCGTTGCCTTCAGTTCTGCCCTGACGCCGGTCTATGCCCAGACGACCGGCTCCTCCCCAGCTGACGTTTCGCGAACAGCGGCAGCAGCGAATACGACGGCAAGCGACCTTACCCCCAGCACCGCTTCTGCCGCTCTAGACACGCCGATTCGCAAACCGGATATGCCGACGATTCCGGCCCAGCCTCTGCAACTGCGGATCCAGGCCACCCGGCCCCTCAAGTTGCAGGATGCCGTGAGCCTCGTTCTCGATCGCAATCCCCAACTGCTCACAGCCCGCTACGCGGTCGATCGCGCCGAGGCGGTCAAGCGCCAGGCGGAGGCGGCACTGTTTCCGACCGTCTCCTTGAATGTCAACTACACCTACAGCCAGTCGCCCCAATCGGCGATCTCGCGGGCACTTATCTCCGGTGAGTCCTCCTCGACCACCGGTCCCTCTACCCTCGCCCAGGGCATACAATTTTTGAACACCGCCGGTTTCACGCCTGCCGAGTCGTCCGCACTTTCCAGCCTGCTTTTCAGCTCCTCCGGTTCCGGCATCAACAACGCCTTTCTCTCTGAGAGCGCCACGATCACTGGCACCGCCGCCATCAACTGGACGATCTTCTCCAGCGGTCTGGTGGGCAGCAACATCCTCGCTGCCGAGGAGAGTCTTAAGGCGACTCGCCTGCAGTACGAGACCACCCGCCAGGATCTGATCAATACGGTGATCGGCGCTTACTACGACCTGCAGACCGCCGATGGCAACGTGCAGATAGGTGACGCGGCTGTCAAAAGCAACCAGGCGAGTGTGCGCGACGCCCGTGCCCAGGAGCAGGCGGGTACCGGCACCCGCTTCGCCGTGCTTCAGGCAGAAGTCAACCTCGCCAACGCTGTCCAGCAAAAATTAAGTGCCGACAACCAGCGCGAAATCAGCCAGCGCAACCTCGCCCGCCTGCTCAACTACGCCACACCGACGGCGGTCGAAGCGGTCGATCCGATCGAAGAGGCCGGTACCTGGAATCTGGGATTAGAAGAGACGATCATGCGCGCCCTCAACCAGCGCACCGAACTGGCGTACCAGGACTCCCTGCGCCGCTCCGCCAAAGCCACCCAGGCGGCGGCCTACGCCTCGATCTCCCCCCAGGTGAATGTCTTTTTGAACGGCCAGTTCTTCGACAACCTGATCGACCGCTCGGTGGGCATCTTTACCGGCTACACCATCGGGGCTCAGATCCAGTGGAACGCCTTCGACGGTGGAGCCGCCGTTGCCCAGGCGGATCAGGCGATCGCCACCGCCCGCACCGCTGAGGCCAACTTTATCGATACGTTCAACACCGTCCGCTACAGCGTCGAGTCCTCGATTTCGAGTTTGACGACCGCCCGCCAGCAGATCGACACCGCCACCACCGCCGTCGCCAGCGCCGAAGAGGCTCTGCGCCTCGCTCGCCTGCGCTTTCAAGCGGGAGTCGGTACCCAGACCGATGTGCTGATTGCCGACACCTCCCTCACCCAGGCGCGGGTCAACCGTCTGACGGCGGTGATCAGCTATAACCGGGCTCTCGCCTCGATTCGCCGCTCGGTGGGCATTCTGTAAAACATTGCGCTCAAGCGCAACCCGCCCTGCGCTCCGCGAGCGCGACACGCCCGCGATTCGGACCTACTCTGGAGCGAGCGTGTTTGCGAAGCAAAAAGCGATGAGCAGCAAATTTCTTGCAATGGCACTGGCAGCCGGATGCCTTTTGAGCCTGGGCCTGAACCATCCACCCGCTGAGGCAAAAGATGTCAACAAGCTCTGCAACAAGTTGACGCAGCGTATTCTCAAAAAGCAGTACCGGGGCCAATCGGTCAACTCCAACCAGCTTGCCCGCTACCAGTACTACTGCAGCGGCTACGGCTCCTCCGACGGCTACGGTTACTCCCAGAGCTACGGCGATCCCTACTCGGGCAACTACGGCTACTCCCAGAGCTACAGCTACCAGTCTCCCGGCAGCTACTCCCAGGGTTACGGCTATCCTTACTCCGGTAGCTACGGTCCTTCGGCCACGATCGCAACACCCAATTCCCAGGTCCAGATTCAAGGCGGCGGGATGGTGATTCAGACACCGACAACCGGTATCCGCGTCGGTTATTAGGCTGTCACGATTCCAAATGCGTATCGCCAGATTCGACCTGGGATAGAGGGGAAAAGACGGTACCCGTGCAACGATAGGTGATAGGTAGTTTACCTTAAAGCGATTATCTAAATCGCGGGAGGAAAGCATGAGTATCGAGAAGCGTGCTGAGGCTACAGCCAAGGACGTGCAGGGCAAAATCCAGGAAGCCTGGGGCGATTTGACCGACGATCCACAACAGGAACTGGAAGGCAAAGCCAAGCAGGTTGAGGCGAGCGCCGAGCACAAAAAAGAAGATCTAAAAGACGCAGCCAAGCGCACGATCGACAACGTCTAAAGCCTCAAAATGGTCGTCCACTGATCGTCACTTTCTCAGGACGATCCGACTTGTCAGTAGCAGGGTTTCAGATTAGAAGCCCTGCTATTTTGTGGGCGCTCGCTGCTCGACGGGAGATTTTTACCCAAAAGTCGGCCTTGACCCTGGAAGCTGTCGCACCCAGCCAGGAGGCTGTACTATGCTGGCTTGAGGAACTGAAACAGCCTGGCAGAATGCGAAGGCCGGCGCTGTCAGGCTGCAGATTGTTGGGGAACCGCCATGGAAAAATCGTTTACCCGGCGCTGGCAACTTAAAGACTATGTCTTCGCTGCCCTGATGACCGTCGGACTGGCGGTCACTGCCAAGATTACCCAGCCCCTCGCTTCGACCATCCCGCTGCCGGGGGCGACGACGATCGCCTGGGCTCCTTTTGCCGCTATCTTTCTGACGCTGGGGATGGCCCGTCTGCGCCGTCCCGGTGCCCTTGCCCTGATTTGCGGCGTGCTCGCCCTGCTGTTGGGTCTTATCTCCTGGACGATCTCCGCCTTTTTGGTCGTCGCTCTGGTGGCCGGGGAGCTGGCTGCCCTGCTGGCGGGCGGTTTCGGCAGTCGCAGCGGGCGGCTGGTGGCCAACGTCACATTTTTTGCGACCACCTGTCTGGTGGGCTGGACGATCGCCGTTGGTTTTTTACGGGGCACGCCCGTCGGCGATCTGGCTGCCCGCTGGCTCACCCAGCCCTGGGTGTTGCTACCGGCGGTGGTGGCGAGTGCGGCGGCGGGGGCGGTGGGCTGGTGGCTCGGTGAACAGATCGTCGGGCAGTTGCAGCGCGCCGGCAAATTGGACGATGGCTGAGCGAACCGGTTTTTTAAGCACGATCAACCCCCTCCTGAAGATCGGGCTGAGCATTGTTCTGACGGCTCTGGCCTTCGTCTTCAAAGCTGTCTGGGCCAATCTGCTCCTCGTCGCCGTGCTGCTGGTCCTCACCTTCACCTCCCTGCGCGTCCGCCCATCGCAGGTGCTGGGCTTTGCCGCTTTTTTGATCTTCTTTACGGTGCTGTCGGGTCTGCTCTCCGGAAATTGGGGGTACGCGAGTCTGGGGGGGGTTCGGCTTCTGGTGCTGCTGCTGCCGGCACCGCTGCTCGCTGCCACCACCCCGCCCGCCGACCTGGTGCGCGCCTTTCAGGCGGTGCGCCTGCCCGCCTTTCTGGTGCTGAGCCTGATGCTGAGCTGGCGCTTTTTGCCGCTCATCCAGCAGGAGGCCCAGCGCATCGTCGAGGCCAACGCCCTCAGGGGCGTCGATCTGGCCCGACAGCCGCAGCGGTGGTTTTCGGGCCTGTTTACACCGCTCATCTTCCGGATGGTCAGTTTTGCCGACGAGGTGAGCATCGGCCTTGAGACGCGAGGCTACGATCCTGATGCGCCCCGCAGCACCAGCCGACCGCTCCGCTGGCGGAGGGGCGACAGTCTTTTTGTCTGTGGAACGCTGCTCTGGCTTGCTGCGGTGGGGTACCTCGAGTGGACAGCCTGATTAGGGTTGCGGATCTGGGTTTTCGCCCCCCCGGTCAGTCGGACTGGGTCATACAGGGCGTCCAGCTGCAACTGGCTGCCGGTGAGATCGTTCTGGTGGCCGGTCCCACCGGCAGCGGCAAAAGCACACTGCTGGGAGCAATTGCTGGAATCGTCCCTGCCCACACCGGCGGCACCCTCACCGGCGAGATCCAGCTTGATGGCCAGTCGCTGGGATCGCTCAGTGTGCGCGAGCGCAGCCGCTCGATCGGCACCGTCCTGCAAAACGTCGAGGTGCAGATCTTCACCGATCGCGTCTGGGAGGAGCTGGCCTTTGGCCTTGAGAATCTGAACGTGCCGCCCGATCTGATCGCAGTGCAGATCGAGGGTGCCCTCAAGGATTTTGCCCTCACATCACAGTCGGACTGGCCCGTTGCCCGCCTCTCCGCCGGGCAGAAGCAAAGACTGGTGCTCGCCAGTGTGCTGGCGATGAACCAGCCGGTTCTGTTGCTCGACGAACCCTTCGCCTACCTCGATCGTTCGGGCAGCGCGTTTTTATTGGAACTGCTCGCTGAACGCGCCCGCGCCGGTCAGGCGATTTTGCTGGTGGAGCATCGCTTGGAGCTGGTGCGCTCACTGGCACAGCGCAGCTACCACTTCGCGGGCGGTGCGCTGCTCGCTGGCCTGCCACCGCCCGAGACTGCCGCTGCGGCGGCTGTCCCTACCGGGTCCGTCGGCCCGGTGGTGCTCGAAAGCGCCAGGCTCAGCTACGGCGGCTATCCGCCGCTGCCGGATCTACAGGTCCGTGCCGGGGAGAGGGTTCTGCTCCAGGGAGGCAACGGCTGCGGCAAGACGACGTTGCTCAAACTCTTGAGCGGCCTGCTCACCCCTGCTTCCGGCACGCTCACGATCCTGGGGGTGGACGCCCTGCGGCAGCCTGTGACCCGCCGCGCCCGCCAGGTCGGCTTTGTGCTCCAGAATCCCAACCACCAGCTCTTTGCCGACACCGCCCAGGGCGAGCTTGCCCAGCCCGGCGTAGGCGCTGCCCTCGTCGAGCAGCTTCTGGAGCAACTGGATCTGACGGCTGAAGGTTCCCGCCATCCCCAGTCACTCTCCCAGGGACAGAAGCGCCGTCTGGCTCTGGGGGCGGTCCTCGCCCGCCAGCCGCGCATTCTGCTGCTCGATGAGATCACTGTCGGTCAAGATCCGCGCTCCCTGGCGCTGATGCTCGCTGCTCTCGAACGCTTCAGCGCCGGAGGCGGTGCCCTCATCCTCACCAGCCACGATCCGGCGGCGGCCCGGCTGGCCAGCCAGGTCGTCGCCCTGTAACGCCTTAAAAATAAAAGATCTTGCGGTCGCGCTTGGGCGGCCTGCCCTGGTTGTTGGGGCGCTGCGGGGGACTGGGGTTGCGGCCAAACTGGGGCGGTGGGCCATTGAACTGGGGCGGCGGAGCGTTAAAGGGCGGACGCGGCCCGCCGGGGGGCACAAAGGGCGGTCCACCGGGCCTGCCCCGGCCTCGATCCTGGGCGACGAGCACTGCCGGAGCGATGCCGGAGGAAGCCACCGGAGCATCAGCAATGGGCTGGCCCTGGATGGTCAGTAGCGCTGCCAGACTCGTACCGTACAGGAAAATAGACATTGAACCGGCCCCAGGGGGCTATTACTTGCAATCCTTCTCAGGCTAGCGAATGCGCTGCGCTGCTGTCAGGTTTGCCGAACGCAGAGGCAGTTGCGCTCAAGCGCACTGCCCAGTCCTAACTGGATAGGGGCCGGGGCCGCCGCACAAAGATAGCAACCGCCACCGCCGCCAGCACAAGTGCTGTCCCGACACTCAGCCAGCGGGCCGTTCCCACCGACTGCCAGGCTCCAACGCCCAGCACCGCTGCCAGCACCAGCAGCCAGAAACTGCTGAGCACCGCCGGTCCAGCCGGTAGTAGGGCCGCCCGCTGTCCGTCGCCTCCGTCGGTGTTTCGGTCTGCTCCCAGTCGGGTCAGATAGCGCTCCCAGCCAAAGACGAACGCCACAAGCAGCACGACTGCCGCCCCACAGAGAATAGAGCCGTTCGTCCATTGCGCCACATAAAAGTTGGACAGGCCCAAGACACCACAGGCGATGGCGACGGCCCCCAACAGGGCGATAGCAAGTCCGACAAAGATGATCACAGGCGATTTTCCCTGCCCCGGCGGCTGTCGCGGTCGATCCAGAAAGCGGCAAGCGCCAGCGTGACGTTGCCTACCAGGGTCATCGCCGCCTGCACCGTACCCAGGTAAGCCAGTTCAGCCCCGTTGTCGAAGTAGTGCCAACTCAATACCGCCATCGCTCCGATGAGCGCCGGTAACATGCCCCAGCAGAGCACCCGAAAGGCTCCCGCACCCCGGTGGGTGCTGTAACGGGCGATGAGGACAATCGCCAGCGTCCACTCAAGAACGCTCGCGACATGAATGATCCAGGTGGGCAGCGACAGGGCGTGCATGGGCTCAGGGTAGCACCTCGATCGCACCCGGCAGTGCGTAGCAGAGACGACAAAAAGTTGAATCTTTTCTGAGGAACAGCCGGTTTGTCGCTGCCTTCTGATACAACAGCCTTGGTCTTGCGATGGTTAATCTGCATGGCACTGCTGGTCATGGTCCGCCACGGACAATCCCTCTGGAACCTCGAGAACCGCTTCACAGGCTGGACGGACGTGCCGCTCACCGAAAAAGGCAAGGAGGAGGCGCGCACCTGCGGTGAACTCCTCCACTGTGTGCGCTTTGACATCGCCTTTACCTCCAAGCTCAGCCGCGCCCAGCAGACGCTGCAGCTGTTGCTGGCCGCCGCCGGTCAATCCGACGTGCCGGTGATCGAGGACGAAGCGCTCAACGAGCGCCACTACGGCGAACTGCAGGGCCTCAACAAGGCCGAGACCGCCGCCAAATTTGGCGCAGAAACGGTCCAGCGCTGGCGGCGCGGCTTCGAGGACCGCCCTCCCGGCGGCGAGAGTCTCAAAGATACAGCTGTGCGCTCATTGCGCTACTTTTACAGTGCCATTGTTCCAGAACTGGCAACTGGCAAGAACGTGATTGTCAGCGCCCACGGCAACACCATCCGGGCGATCTTGATGGAACTTGACCACCTCAGCCCCGCGCAGGTCGAAAAAGTCGAGATCGAATACTGCGTGCCGATCGCCTTCGAGGCCCGATCGGACGGCAGCTTTGCCCAGGTGCTGCTGCCCCGCTGCGACCTCGTAAGCGCGCCCCAGCCCCCGGCCCGCCGGATCGGCAGTTCCTAGCGGATGCGATCGAGGCGCGAGATCACCGTCAGGGCAGCGGCACCGATGGCAACGACCGCACCACCCCAGAAGATGCTCCACAAAAAGTTGCTCAGCGTCGGCGTCACGTCCAGTTCTCCTTTCTGTAGTGTCGATTGTACCCGTTTGTTGCCCAATGTGACGAAGTCGCAAAAAATCCGGGAGCGCAGTAATTTGGAAGAACCGCGACCGGGACGACGATGGGCACTGAGGAGCAGCTGATCCGCGTTGCCGAGGACGAGTTGACCGAGTACAGCACGGACCTGCGCAAGATCGAAAAGCTGCGGCCAAAGGTGGCCCTGCGCCTCACCCCGGCTGAGCGGACCGCCCTCGCAGCCCGGTTGCGAGCCGAATTAGACGCCAGTGCGCCCTTTGGCCCGCTCGTCGAAAAGCAGCGTCAGGCCGTCGCTCTACCACTGTGGGGTCTTGGGGGTCTGGGGATGCTGGTGGGCTTTCTGGCGGGCTGGTGGGGCTGGGGGCTGGCTATCTTCGGTTGCACGGCTGCCTTTTTGCTCCAGCGCTGGGGCTGGCAGTTGCAGGCGCGCCGTCTACTGCTCGCTGTGATCGAAGACATCGAGCGGCGGGCGATCGTGTAGCGCCACCCGTCGTATAATCCCCCCGGAACCTGACGACGAGGAATTTTTAGATGAAAAAGCTGCATCTGGTCGCGCTGGTGGCGGTGCTGGTGACTTTGAGCCTGTCCGCCTGCGCAAAGCAACCCTCCGTGGACGAAGCTGCCAAGCCCGGCAACGGCAACACTCCCCTTTCTGCCCCCGCCGGTACGACCGAATCTGCGCCTGCCGGTACGACTTCGACTCCCTAAGAAGCGGCGTTCAATCGTCGGAGCTGGCGGTTGAAGATCGGCAGTCTGAGGCGGTAGCGGCCTCGCCGGTCGCGGCGGCGACCGAGGCTCAGCGGATACCAGAGGGGCCGCCGCTCTGCTTCCGGCAAAACCGCGATCCAGTCGTAGCGGAGCTGGGCCGCATCCGCCCCCACCTCCAGCCGGAAGTGGCGAAAGGCGTTGGGTGGTCCCCCGAGCGAAGGGGCGCTGAAGTAGGGCCGCCGCCGGTAACTCCAGCGCCGGGGCAGGTGCAGGTGCCCGCTGAGCACGGCGACGACGTTCGGCGAGGCGGCAATCAACTCAGCAAGCTGGATGCCGTCGTTGGGATTGAGCCTGAAATCGCGGAAGTAAGGGGAGGCCACCGGCGGGTGGTGCATGGCGATAACCAATTTTTCGTCGCGGTGGACGAGCAGCTGCCAGCGCAGCCAGTCCATCTGCTCGGCCATGAGCCGCCCCTGGGCGTGGGGGAACAATTCTGGCACCGTGTCGAGTACGACGAGCCGATAACCTGGCTTGACCGCGACACTGTAGAACAGTTTTTCGGGCAGCCCCAGCTTTTCGGCGAACGTCTGCTTGGTGAGCCGACCCGGCCAGGGTTTGCCGACGACATCGTGGTTGCCGACGCAGACGTAGTACGGACAGGGCAGCTCCCGGACGATCGCCTGGAACTGATCGAGCGCTGCCGCCTCCGCCTTGTCGAATAGATCGCCTGTAAAGACCACAAAGTCTACCGCTCCCAGCGTCCAGACCCTCTCGACCGCCATCTGCAACAGCGCCTCGGGCCGCTCGGAGAGCCACCAGCCCGAACGGCCATCGGTGGGCCGCAGGTGGACATCGGAGATCTGCACAAAATTCAGTTGGGGCTCGACCTTCACCGGGAACCTCTCCATCTGGCACAAGCGGGGAACACAGCTTTGAGCGTAACCTGCCTTCTGTAAATCGTCGCTTCTGGTTGCCTGAGCGGTGCCTCAGTTGAAACGTACCAGATACAGCGATCGAAAATCAATGAAATATTCGGTTACGTTCTGTATTTCTTCGTTACAATCGATCTAGAAAACAGCGCAGGACAGGCCGATGGATGTTTCTGACCGCTCCGGGGAGCGCTTCAAACTGTTTTTACCTTATCTGTCGTCGGCGACGGTTACTTTTTTGGTCCTTGCCCTGGTGACGGGCGTACTGCTCGGAGCCCACTTCGTGCCGACGATGGAGGCTTACGATTCGACCCGGAGCATCACCGGCGAGCTCAACTTTGGCTGGGCGATCCGGGGTCTGCACTGGTGGTCGAGCAGCCTCACCCTCATCTGCAGCCTGACTTTCACGAGCCTGGCCTTCTGGTACGGTTATTTTCGTGGCCCGGCAAAGTGGCTCTGGCTGAGCGGTCTTGCCCTGGGTCTGTTGCTTTTGGGCGCGAATGTCACAGGCTACTACTTGCCGCTCGATCAAAACGCCTACTGGCGGCTCGTGATCGAGGCAAATTTGTTTGCCGACGTGCCCGTGCTCGGTTCGGCGATCAAATATTTTTTGCTGGGCGGCTCCGCCGTCAGCACCGCGAGCATCGTCCGCATCAACTGGTTGCACAGCGTTGTCTTGCCCGTGTTTACCCTGATTGCCCTGGTGTGCCATGTATACGCAGCAAGAAAAGCAAAGCTTATCTAGAGAGCGTGCCCCTGGCCGCCTCCTCAACCCGCGCTTCTTCGATGTCGGGGTTGTGATCATCGCCTGCATCGGGATTGCCCTGGTGCTCACCGTCTTCGAGCCACCGAGGCTGGTGGATGCCTACGATGTCTTTGCCACGCCGGAAGTGCTGCCGGAGTGGTATTTGCTTCCGGCCTTTGCGATCATCAAGTCGCTCCCGGCCAAGATCATTGGCCTTGTCGGTCTGGGAGCGCTAGTAGCAGGTCTATTTGCCCTGCCCTTCTTGCCGGATCTCAGCAAGCGCGTACCTGGCGGTCCCTGGCTGGGACGGGCTGCTTTTATCGCCATTCACCTGAGCGTCGTCCTCCTCGGTTTTCTCACCCTGCGCTAAAGCGCCACTTCCGGATGGAAATGGCGCTCCTGTCCCCCTCGTGAACGTTTAAGCTGCCAGGCGCTTACTCAGCATCAGCTGGGTCAGAGCCCCAGTTGCTCGATGAATCAAAGCCCCAACCGCCAGTCGAATCGGTGCTGGTGGAGCTAAGATCCCAGCTACCGGTCGAGCTACTATCGGTCGAACCGCCGTCCCAGTCGGCTGTCGAACTGTCGTCAGTGGAACCGAAATCCCAACCGTCTGTTGTATCAGCATCGCCATCTTGCGCGAAGGAAGATTGGTAATCGCTGTCAAAGGAACTGTTGCCCTGGGTACTTGGGGTCTCGCCGTCGGCAGCGTAATCGGCTCCTGTATCCTGCCCCTGCCAGGGATCGTAGGCATCGACGGCCTGAGAGGGCTCAAAACCGTCCTGTCCGGCAAAGGAATCGCTGGGCTCCTCGCTGTCGCCGCTGTTCCAGAAGTCGTAGCTATCCTGGGCAGCCCCAGGCTGGGCCTGCACGGTTGGATGGTAGCCGTCACCGGCACTGGTGGGCTGAATCGGGTTCTCGTCGTGATTCATCACCTCATCGTCGAGCACGCCGTCGTCATTCACGTCGCTCTGGTGCCTGTCTACCCAGCCGTCGCCGTCGAAGTCATTTTTGACATCGACGATGGTGCCTGCAGCGTCGTTGCTCGTCTCGATCGCCGACTGGTTGGTGAGGTGGCCTTCGCGATCGAAGGTCTGGTTGATCGAAGTATCGATGTAACCGTTGCCGTCGTAATCGACGCTGCCCATATGATCGGAGCCTCTGGCGCTCATCGTGCCGACATCGACGCCGACGTAGCGCTCGCCGTCGTAGAAGCTCACCTGATGGGTATCGCCGTAGGTGTGCGGATCGTAGTTCGATCGCCAATCCACCGTGCCGTTGCCGTCCGCGTCGATGTCCCACTCGCCTTTTGCCTGCCAGCCGAAGTGGTCTGCGGCCCCCTTGCCGTGGCCCAGGGTGTAGGTCTCGGTGGAGCCATTCACCTGCTGGCTCTGCTGGTCGATCGTTCCGTCGCCGTCTTTGTCGTAGCGGCCAGTCAGAAAGCCGCCATCTTTGTCGTAGGTTTCTTCGCTCATCGAGGTGACGCGGCCATTTTTATCCATCTGGGCGTCGCGCCAGGTGCTCGTACCATCGGCGTTTTGGTAGCGCGCACCGCGAGCGCTGCTGCCGTCCTGGTGCCGGTCGGCGTACTCGTAGCTGTCGTTCTGACCGGTCGAGGAGATGTCCGCGCCGACTTCGTGCCGCTGGGTATAACTGCCGGGGGTGTCCTCTGCGATCGTCTCCTGGGTCGTTTTCATGTAGGGGCTGTCTTTGGAGTTCGCCGGGTTGGTGTAGGAATACTCATCCACACTGGGGAACAGTGAACGGGCCATGACTGACTTTCTCCTTGTTCGGGGTGTCGCGAGTGGTGGAGCGCGACTCGCTCTACTTCTGACCGTAGAGAGCAATCGGGAGGAATTAGAGAAGATCAAAAGCCGGTTCTTTTTTCAAGATTCGACGGCAACCGCCGGTGGCTGCACTGCCAGATCGATTACAAGCCAGAGGCTCACTAGCCCCGGCTGAAGACCAATGCAAAGACCGTCGGCACTACTGTTTGCAAAGCTTTACAGCAGTGTGCCGCAGGATAAATGTAGGATTTGTACCAGACAATCTACTCTATAGCTGAGCTTCAGAATGTAATTGCTCATTGCTCATCAGAACAACAGTCCGTGTAGCTTCTCGATGTTGTAGGAGTGAATTTTATGCGTAAGAATAGTTGGTGCTTCCCTGTTGCATGTTTGTTTGGAATATTCGGCCAAACTTCCGCTTTATATGCGTGTCTGCCTCCAATGAGAATTGACTCCTTTACGCCTACAAATGGCCCCCCGGAACAACTGTGATCCTTATGGCAATTTCCCGTATTTCAAATCTATTACTTTCAACGGGAAGCCATTCCAAACTCTCTATTACATACAGGCCACTTCATTGCACTATGGAATAGTTTCGAATGCAGGAGGAAGCACCCACACTCCTGGGATTAGCTTTCTTTATGGGAACTTATCTGCTAGTGCGGCTGGACAAGCTCAGTGGGTTCAGCTTGCAGGCGTAAATATACAAAAATCAGATCAAATGGTAAGAATGTTGTGAATTTTGTGGCTTCTGGATTAGACACCAGTTATCCTTACCCTGCAACTAGCTCAAGTACGACTGAAGATTCTCCAGCATCAGTGTTTAACCTAGATCCCATGACCTGTGGCTCTATACTCACAAATTTCTGTCAATGATTCATTTGATATGTATTTGATGTGGAAACGGAGTATAAACAATAGCATATAGGTACCTCTGACAAAAATTCATTGGGGATGGAGTGGCACTTGTGAAGAGGCTAGCGCGAGTAATAGTTTTACATTTACCTCATCTGGAATCAATAAGATTTCTCCTACAGTTAGTCCTATAGAAGCCTATCCAGTTTGGTCTAGATCAGTTACTGCACCATGAGGTGAATCAATGAAACTCGCCATTACTCTGATTAGTCTAGGCTCCATATTTTTAGGCAATGGTATCCTGCTTGCTCAGGAACCAGCTATCAAACAGGATAGTTCTACTTCCACAGCAAAACCCTATATCATCAATAAAGACGAGTATCGGCAACAGTATTTGGATAAGAGACAAGCTGTACTAAACGGACCAAAGCTTCAAAATATTCCAGTAGATTATATGGGTGCATCCTATAAGGGCTTTAAGCTTCAAGTGTCACCAAGCCTAGTTAATTACCAAGGGAATGAACCAATTATTCTACGTGCAGTTGTGAAAAATGCATCAAAAAGACAACTAAAGTTTGTTGGATACATAGGCTATCCTACTTCTGGGCATCCCCTTTCTTGCACCTTTGTCATATTGATTACTGATAGCCAGGGGCAAAGTATACAAGATAAGTACTTTGAAGCGGGTGAAGAGCACTATTGCCCGGCAATGGTGCCACCAGCGACGGTGAGTCTTGGTGCTGGCGAAATGGAGTCTTTTGAAGTAACTTTGAATGACCTCTACAATCTAAAGAAAGGTGATACCTATACTGTGGTGTTTATCTATCCCACTATAGATGAAAATCAGCCCTCTTCAAGCCAGGCTCCTTATGGTCTAGTCTCTAATAAGGTGTTCATTAACATTCCTTGAGTGCAATACATTCATGAAAAGACGAGAAACTCTTGATGTTGCACGGAATTCTTTAGCGTCATTAATGATTGGTCTACCTCTATGTATATGGAACACTGAGTTTGCATGTGCTGTTCAATCGCTTACCTGGCCTGAGTTTATTACTAGATTAACCAAGCTTGTATCCAGTCAGTTTTCTTCTGACTGGAATCAGGATTCCTACGTTGACTCTGTCTGCAGGAAAATTGCACTGCTAGATTTAGATGGGTTGCCGTTATCGCCTATAAAGCAAGGGCGAATTGAGTTTCAATCTTTATATAAAGTGAATTCTTTTGAAGTTACTCAGATTGCTTTTGATCAAGGATGCAGAATACCACCACATAATCATCCAGGAATGACAGGCGTGCTCACCTGCCTGAGTGGTAAGTTGAGAGTGATCAATTATGAATTAACTTCAGAGGGACAGCTCAAACAGGTTGCGGATGTCGTTCTAAGGCAATCTGAGGTTAGCGTACTAACTGCCAACAAGCACAATATTCATCAAGTAATTGCTGTTACTCCCTGCGTCGTCATGGATATCTTCACGCCACCTTATAACACTGAGAGAGAACGCAAAACGAAGTGGTATGGGAATTGAGGGCCGAATGCGGCAGTGCTCCACGATAAAGTCCTACCTCCAAGTGGAAATGCTGTGACTGTTTCCTGTAAAGCTTTTTCACTACTGGTACATCTGCGTTGCTCGTCGAGTCAAAGCTCCGGCTTGAGAAAGACTACCCATCGCTGTTACTGGAACTTAAGATTCGACGGCGGCCACGGTTGGCTGTACCGCCAGGTCGATCACAAGCCAGAGGCTCACCAGCCCCGGCTGGAGGCCCAGACTGAGCAGGGCGGCGGCCCACCAGTGTACCTGCACCAGCAAGACGAGGGCTGCCAGTACCACAAGCGAGCAAGCGAGGCCACCCAGCCGCACCAGCCAGGGGTGGCCGCCTCTCACCGTCGCCGCTCCGAGCGCCAGAAGCAGGGTGCGGCGCTGCTGATCGATCGCGGCCAGAATCCGGTCGAGGGCCAGAAGCGCGCACGTTCCCACCGGCACGAGCACCAGGAGCCACCACCAGAGGGCACGGGCGACGCGCAGGGGCGTATCCGCCTTCGTCTCGATCTGAAAGTGCAGTGCGAAGGTCAGCCAGCAGATGGCGGCGATACTCAGGCCAATCGTCCAGAGCCCCGCCAGCAGGCTGCTGCTTAGAAGAGACCAGAATTGATCGAAGTAGACCCGGAGCGCGGCGACGAGCAGGCGTCCGGGCTTTGCATCGATCAAAGCGGACGTTTCGCGATGAATCAGGCCGCCCTGCAGCAGGCCAGCGCGGGCGAAGGAGCGCACCTGGGCATCCGGCGAACCCAGTAGCTGCGAGCAGGTCTGCAGGTGCACCTCCGGCTGACCGGCCACCAGACTGCAGCGGGCAATCCACATCAGCACCCGGTCGCGCTCGCTCGTCGAGCGTATCCCGCTCAGCGCCTGCTGGAAGTAATGGAGCGCTTCGACGTACTGTTCAGCCTGAAAAGCTTCCAGCCCCTGCTCGATCAACAACACGGCTTTTCTCCCACCTGGGCGAAATTCTAGCAGATATAGACCGGAACCCCTGCACGTTTCTCGTGCTGTTGCGCTATAACGTTTCAGGCTATTCATCCGGAGCCTCCTGTGCGCCGCATCTTTTTCAGTCTGGCCACCCTTGCGCTGGCGAGCGCTGTTCTCAGTACGCCGCTGGCCGCCCAGCCGAGTATTCCTCTGCCGCCGGTGCGCTTCAGCGACCGTACCCTCGCCAACGGCCTGAGAGTGCTTCTAGTCGAAGATCACAGTTCGCCCACCGTCGCCATCCAGGTCGGTTACGGTGTGGGCGGCAAAGACGATCCGCCGGGGCGCTCCGGGTTCGCCCACCTCTTCGAGCACCTGATGTTCAAGGGCACCGCCAACACCAAACCTGAGACCTTCGACCGGCTCACCGAGGATGTGGGCGGCTTTAACAACGCCTTTACCACCGAGGACATCACCAACTACTACGAGGTGGTGCCTTCTAACTATCTTGAAACGTTGCTCTGGGCCGAGGCCGATCGGCTGCGCTCGCTCAACGTCGATGAGGCCAACTTTCAGACCGAGCGCAAGGTGGTGATCGGCGAGTACGACCAGCGGATACTGGCGAGTCCCTACGGAATGCTCTTTGAACTCATCGATGAGCGCTCCTACACCAGGCACCCCTACCGGCGCGGTGTGATCGGCAACCCTACCCAGCTCAACGCCGCCAGCTTGGATGACGTGCGCCAGTTCCACCGGACGTACTACCAGCCCAACAACGCCCTGCTCGTGGTCGTAGGAGACTTTGATCCGATTCAGGCCAACCCCTGGATCGATAAGTACTTCGGCAGCGTTCCTAAAGACAGCCGGCCCATCCCACGGGTGACGACCGTCGAACCGCCGCAAAAATCGGAACAGCGCACCACCTACTACGGTGCCAATGTGCCCCTACCGGCGGTGGCCCAGGTCTACCACGTCCCGGCCCGTTCCAGCCCGGATGCGCCCGCCCTGCAGGTTCTCGAAAATCTGCTTGCAGAGGGCGAAAGTTCGCGCCTCTACCGGACCCTGGTCTACGACCGCCAGGTGGCCTCAGCCGTCTCCGCCAACGCTGACCTGCGCCAGCAGCCGGGACTGTTTGTGGTCTATGCCATCTTGAACGCCGCAAAGTCGCCCAGCGAGGCCCAGGCGCTTCTTACCGGCGAAATCAGCAAGTTGCAGAATACGCCCGTAGCAGCGGCGGAACTGGAAAAGGCGAAGACGCAGCTCATCTCCGAACTGGTGCGGGGACGGGAGCAAGCGAATGACCGCGCCCTCGAACTGGTGCAGGCCACCTGGATCGAAGGGGATCCAAACCGGGTCAACACCGCCCTTTCAGACATCGAGAAGGTGAGTGCCGCCGATGTGCAGCGGGTCGCCCGCCAGTACCTCGTCTCGACCAACGCCACCTTGATCGACTATCTGCCCAAAGCGCTGCAGCCGGGCACCGGCAAGGAGAAAAAAACCAAATGAAAAAGTTCTGGTCCGTTCTGCTCCTGGCGCTTGCGATCATGCCCCCGGCGGTTGCCCTGGAGACACCGCCGCCCCCCGGTCCCCCGCCCACCGTCACCTACCCGACGCCGGTGGAGCGCACCCTCACCAACGGCCTGCGGGTAATCGCCATCCAGCGCACGGGTGTACCGCTCATCTCCGCCCAGCTCATCGTCAAAAGCGGCAGTGAAGCCGATCCGGCTGCCCTGCCGGGGGTGGCATCGCTCACCGCAGACGTGCTCACCCAGGGCACAGCCACCCGCTCCGCCACCGAAATTGCCCAGGCCACCGACGCCCTCGGTGCCCAACTGACTGCCGACGCCGGTTTTGATTCGAGCCGCGTGCGCGTCAACGCCACCGCGCCCAGGTTTGCCGCCGCCTTCGAGATCTTTGCCGATGTCGTGCGCCGCCCGGTTTTTGCTCCCGAAGAAGTCGAGCGTGCCCGCACCCAGGCTCTGAGCAGCCTGCAGCTGACCTACAGCAATCCCTCCTCCCTCGCCCCCCTGGTGGCGGAGCGGGCCGTCTACGGCGACGCTCCCTACGGCCACCCTGCCGACGGCACCCCCAAGTCGGTGAGCACCATTGCCCGCGCCCAACTGCAGCAGTTCCACCAGACCTACTATCGCCCCGACAACGCCGTGCTCCTGATCGGCGGTGACATTGCCCCGGAGGCAGCCTTTGCCCTGGCGGAGCGCGTCTTTGGCGACTGGCAAAAACCGGCCACAGCCCTGCCTGCGCCCCAGGCTTCCCCTGTTACTGCACCCACCGCCCGCGTCGTCGTCATCGATCAACCCGAGGCGGGCCGCACCGCGATCGTCGTGAGCCGCATCGGCATCGAGCGGGCCGATCCCTCCTACTTCGCCGGCATTGTCTCCAACGCCGTGCTCTCCGGTTATTCCGGACGGCTCAACAGCGAAGTGCGCATCAAGCGCGGCCTTTCCTACGGTGCTTCTGCCAGCCTCGAAGCCCGGCGCGAACCGGGACCCTTTACTGCCGGCACCCTCGTCGATCACACCAGAGCGGCAGAAGGTGCCCAGGTCATGCTCGCCACGATCGCAAGCCTCGCAGCCCAGCCTGTGGGAGCAGGCGAACTCAAGCCGCGCAAGGCGGTCGTCACCGGCGGCTTTGCCCGCTCGCTTGAGACGATCGATGGCCTGGTGGCCCAGGTGGGCAGACTGGCCCTCTACGGCCTGCCACTCGAAGACATCAACCGCTACATCCCCAGCACCGAAGCTGTCAGCCCAGAGCAGATCCAGCAGTTTGCCACCGCCCATCTCAAGGACAACCTCTCGCTGGTGCTGGTCGGCAACGCGAAGCTTTTTCTGCCCCAACTACAAAAGCAGTTTCCAGCACTCGAAGTGATTCCCTTCGCCAAACTCGACCTGGGCCAGGCCAATTTAGGGCGCACGGCAAAAGTGGCTGACAAATAGGAGGCAGCTGCTGCTACCTCCGTAGCCACCCAAAAATCAGGGCGGGGGTAAGAGCGAGGGGCGCTCCCAGTTCTGGCACAGGCAGCTCTTGCGTCTCGTCGCCGAAGAGCAGCGGTTGCTTACCAGCCGGAAATATCAGCAGCGAGCGCTCGTCAGGATCGATCAACCAGCCTGAACGGGTACCGTGGGCGAGACAGTGCAGCAGGTTACCCGTTACCCTGGTCTGGCTTTGATCCGGCGACAGAATTTCAATCGCCCAGTCAGGAGCCAGAACGAACCCGTTTGCGACCTCACCTCTAGCATCTAGCGGAATGCGTTCGCGGACGAATACGGCAATATCTGGAACGATAGATCGTCCTCCGAAGGTACAGCGCAACTCTGGAAAAGCGTCAGCGCCGCCAGTGGCCTCAAAGGCTGTGGTCAGGTAATGTACCAGTCTGGCCTGCAGTCGGCTGTGCTTTCCCTGGGGCATCGGTTTTTGGATCACCTGACCATCGACAAATTCACTGGCAGGTTCTGTTTCGGGCAATTGGAGAAAGTCATCGAGAGTGAGCGGCCTGTCGGGTATGCGTACCATGTTCGGCTACCTGCATTGCTCCTTTTTGAGTAACTGTCAGACAGGAAATCTTGCATGTTCAAAGTCAAAATAATACCGGTTCTGTTCCGGCAAGTAATGCACCGGCACATGTACATCCCGCAGGTGGAAATGCTGCTGCAACAAGCCTGCCAGCGCGAGGGCCAGCCCCTCTGGTTGATAGTCGGTTTCGTTGAAGTTTAAATCCTCAACAGTTACAACAATATTTTGCTGCGGTGGAAGTTGGTCAGAAACAAGCTCCAGCCCCTTTTGCAAATACTGCTGCTCTTCCCCACTCAGGTAGAGCAAATGTTCGGTGAGCCTAACTTCTCTAACAGGAGCAGACCTCAACCTTGGCATGTCATTTAGATCATCTATTGATAGGAACCTCCATACCCGTGAATCACCATTAGAAGGGTTGCGCACAGCTGAGACTTCAATACTGGCGCGTATTTCGATAGAAATACCCCAAGATTTCTGGATTAGTTGATAGCGATAAGTGCTCATCCTGAAAAGTTAGAACTGAAGTTTTTCAAAGACCGCAGCAGCAAAGTAATGCTCTTTTCCAAATTTCGTGCCTCTCCTCACATACTCCAGTGTAGTATCCAGAACCCCGCCGTAAAGTAGGCTGTGGGCATTCATCCAGCTTGTTGGATCAAGCTGGGCATCTACATCGATCTGCTGAAATGCCTGCAGTATAGATGTATCTACTTAAAATTCAATGACCTGAAGTGAAGGAAACCTTCTTTGCCTTTCCTGGAGGCAATTATCAGCCTCCTCCCGTGTCTCCCAGGCATAGACCCCTGGTCCAAGATGTGCTCGGTTTCTCTCGGTAGGCCAGGGTGTACCAGATGTCCAAAGTCGCTGTGTATCTTCGGCTCCCTGCACCGTATAGAAAGTTTTGTTGGCAGACAAAGCCTTCCCTTATAACTTTCAGAGCTACTTCTTATGTTCCCATGTCCAAATATCGCTTGAGGCCGTGCCGCCAGAACCAGCACTTCAGTCCAACAGCACGATTTACGGCGCGTCCGGCTCGATTCCCAGTTCTCGCAACCGTTCGCTCAGCGATCTGACTTTTTGCTCTGCCTGTTCCGCCCGCAACCGCTCCTGCTCCGCTCGTAAGCGCTCCTGTTCCGCCCGCAAGCGCTCCTGTTCCGCTCGTAAGCGCTCCTGTTCTGCCCGCAGCCGCTCCCGTTCGGTAGCTTCCTGCTCGCGCTCCACATCCGTCGCTATCCAGTTGCGCTGTCTGTCGTACCAGCGCAGCCATAGACGCTCCACATCCGCAAATTTTCCCTGCCACAGCCCCAGTCCCAATTGCAACTCTTCAATCCACAGTTCCTGATAGTCGGGCAGTTCCTGATAGCTTGCCCCCTCCAGCCGAAAGCGCCGGTAGCTATTGCCCATCCTGTCAAACAGGACGTAGTACGGCACCCGCAGAATGCTCTCGTAGACTTCCCACTTGGAGGGCGGCTCGCCACCGCGCAGCGTTTCGCCCTGATCTTCTTCTACAGTCGAGGGTGAGAGCAGTTCCACCACGACCATCGGAGCGCGGCCTTCCCGCCAGATCACGTAACTCAACCGGCCTACGTCCACCAGTCGCGGCACATCCACGACGCCGAACCAGTCCGGTCGCTTGTAGCGGCGAGTGTGCAGCGAATCGTAGTAGAGATTGAGGTCAGCGGCGGCAAAAACCCGATCGAGTGGGTACGCCGGAGGCCGAAAAGTCTGGATGAGCAGTTGGGGTTGCCAGTAGTGGAATTCATCAGGCAAGCCCGGCTCCGCAGCGCTCTCACTTGGTAAATCATACATCGATGGCAAGGGCGGCACGGGTACGGGAGTGAAAACGGGCTCGTAGCTCGTCATAGCAGTTTCTGGCTGTGGCTGGTTGCTCTTATGGTAAGCGACGGTCGTTGGGGGTCAGGCTCTCAGCCCGCCAACCGACTGTCGATCTGCTCTTGCAGTTGGTGGATCTCGATTCCAAGCGCTATAAAAATCTTCGACAGGAATAGTCCGGGTTCTGATTAATATTTCTGGGTATCAATGAGCGCCTGAACCAGTTTCGGGTAGATGGCGCAGTATCGCCCGATGCGGTCAGCGTCCTTCTGGGTGGGTGACTCGATCCGAAACAGATCCAGGTTGTCGTGCATGTCGGCAATCTTGACCCGCAGGGCAACCGGATTGGCTATAACGCGCTGGTAGTAGGCTTCTACTTCCTCGCCGTCCCTCTTTGTCAGTGCATCGACGGCAGCAACGACGGGGGACGAAAAACCCGCTTCTACAAGCACTTCCAGACTTACCTGCGTGTCTTCGACTACATCGTGCAGGACGGCTGCCATCTTCTCTTCAGGCGAGGTGAGATGGGCCATAACTCGCCTGGGATGGTCGATATAGGGTTTGCCTGCTTTGTCCACCATGCCCGCGTGGGCAATGGTCGCGATTTCGATCGCTCTGTCGAGGAGTTGTTGAGGGTTCATCATCCTGCATCTACAATCGGGGCTATTTCAAGTATTGCAGCTGCAAGAAGGCATCCGGAGGAACCAGAAACTCCGCCAGCCTTCTCAACTCCTACGCTCAGGAGTGCGTGCGCATCTGGCGTATCTGCCATTGACCGGAATCGTTGCGTTCCCAGCTTGCCTCAAATTGCCCGGACGCTTCGATCAGTTTGCCATCCGGGTCGCGGACGTGCTGGAAGTAGCTGCCGCTTTGAAGGGCAGTGTTTCCATGAACAACAAGTTCCGATGGGTGGATGTCGTATACGAGTATTTCATATCGAGCGAAACCGGAGAGAAAGCCAGCGATCACTTTTTTACCGCGCACAGGATCGCTGCCTGGATTGAGGATTTCTCCGTCTGGGGCAAAAAGTGCCGCGACCGCCTCGTAGTCCCTGGCAACGATCAGGTTTGTATAGCGATTGAGCAAGCCAGTGATCTGCGTGCGCGCCTCCGCGTCTCCATCCGCCTCAAGGGCGTGGGCGTTTTTCGCCCTGGTAAGAACGAGAGTCAGGCTTGCACCAATGAACAGTCGTCGTCTCAGCATCGAATCAGCCTCCTGAACGAACTGTAGAACACAAGCAAGATCAGGGCAGGATTCTGACTCACTAACCGCCGATGTGGTCGGTAGAATCTTCTTTATCGACGCGATCGAGCAGAAAGTTCTCGAACCCTTCGGGATCGCCCAGGCTTTCGATGTATTCGAGCAACAGCCGGATCTGGGTCTGGAAGGACCAGCCCTGTTCACCTGCGATCTGCTGGAAGCTTTTCAATGCTCTAGCCCACCCACTGCGCCAATCGTACCATCGACTTTTGGTGGAAATACCTGACCCTGGCTCTGGGAGCGCAGGATAGCACCGGCGGGCCAGCTCTGCCAGAGTAGCGCTCCAGCTTCGGCGGTGCCCCAGCATGGGACTGTCCGACTGCAAGAAGGGAGTGTGCGACCGCTGACCAGAACGCCCTGCAGACCGCCCAGGGTGAATAGCGAACTGTCGATGCGCCCGTCGCCCATCCAGATCCACCCCACACCGGCAAGCTGCGGTCGGTAGCGCTGCAGGAGCCATTGCTGGGCTTTGGGATGGAGCGCTCCTAAAAGCAGCAAGCGGGTAGAACTGGATTCGAGAACCAGCACGGCGGGTTCAGCGGCGATCACCCTGAGCCGGACGCGATCTGTGAGCGGCAGTACCTGGCCTGCTCGAAGGGGGGAGCGGACAGTTGCAGGCACCTGCGCCAGCATCTGTCGCCAGGTAATGGACCAGGGAGGCGCTGTGCCGTCGTAGAGTACCGGAATGTCCGTTGCCGCAAGCAGCGCTCCTAATCCGCCGCTCTGCCAGGGAAGGGCAGCGGTGACGATCGCCCCGTCCAGGCCCAGGCGACCGCGCTGCTCCAGGTAGGGGAGGAGGACGCGCTGGACAGCAGCATCGGTGCCGCCTCCGAAGACGAGAGTGCGGCGGCCCGCCTCGATCACCGCAACCTGGGAGCGACCGGCGGCGAGGACGGCGAGGTTCACTTCCGGTTGGGGCAGCCAGCCGGGAGCGATCAAAACAGCGATCGCCGCGAGCGGCAGGAACCCGTTCGCGTAGCGGGTGTGAGCAGCGATCAGCAGGGCGTAGAGGGCGATCATCTGGACGGGCAGCAGCAATCCTGGGGTGAGCAGGCTGATGGGCCAGCTACCCACCAGGCGCACGGCCCAGTCGAGCAGTGCAACCAGCCAGCCCAGGGGGAGATCGAGCGGCAGAGCGAGAGCCGGATGGATCAAAGCGAGGAGGCTGGCGGCCATGCCGCCCAGGGTAAGCGCTTCGACGATCGGTACGGCCAGAACGTTGAGCGGCAGCGAAAAAGCGCTCCACTGGCCAAAGACCAGCAGTTGCAGGGGCAGCGTCCAGAGACCGGCAGCGAGGCTGGTGGCGGTGGCGGCGGCGAGGGGAGCCGGGAGCGCTTCGAGGGCAGGGGTGAGCCGGGGGGCGGTGACGATGAGCCCCAGGGTGGCAAGAAAGCTAAAGGCAAAGCCCAGATCCCAGATCCAGAGCGGATTGACAAGAAGGAGCAGGCAGGCGGCGAGGAGCAGCGCACTGAAAGCTTCGGCCTTTTCATCGAGGGCGAGGGCGACGAGGGCCACCCCTCCCATTGCCGCCGCCCGCAAGATCGAAGGGCTGGCTCCCGCCAGGCCGACGAAGAGCACGAGCAGGCTGCCCCCGACGATGATCTGCGCTGGCGGTGGACGGCGGCGCAGGAGCGCCAGGGCACTTCCCAGGATCAGCGAAACCTGGGTGCCGGAGGCGGCGAGCAGATGGGCCATTCCGACGTTGCGGTAGCGATCCTGCAGCTCCCTGGGTAGATCGACGGCGCTGCTGCCGACGATGAGCGAGCTGAAAAGCGCTCCCGCCTCTGCGCCCAGATAATGCTGGTGGGTGTGGAGGATGCGTCCTCGCACCCAGTCGAAGGGGTTGAAGGCAGCGGGGGCAATCGGGGTAAGAGCGGTGGCAGCAAGGACGCTGAAGGCTCCCTGCTGGGCTAAGAACGCCCGCTCATCGAAGCTGTGGGGATTGGTGGGCTGAGCCGGACGGCGCAGATCGCCCGTTACCCGCACGCGCGCTCCTTCCCCGATTACAGGCTGAACGGGAGCGCGCACCGCGACCCGACCGTGCTCGGGGGCATCCAGTTCCAGCAAGAAGCGCTGGGCGGCTGGATTCTGGCGGGATGCCCCCACTACCCGGCCTACCAGGACAATACCCCGGCGCGGGGCGGTGTTGCTGATGTCGTTGGCGGCTGGATGGGGTGTGCGCAGGTAGAGGTAGGGGCTTGCTCCCACCGCCAGGACCGTAGCCAGCACCCAGACCCGCCAGGGAGGCAGGGCGAAGTGGCGCAGAGCAGCGGTCGCTCCGATGAGCCCTACTACTCCCAGCCCCAGCCAGCCCCAGGGCCAGGGCGAAAAGAGCAGTCCGGCAAGAAAGGCTCCCGCGAGCAGGTAGAAGCTGTTGCGCTCCAAGGCCAGATCCGATAGTGACCTGCCAATGCTCAAAAGTTCTGTCCCCGAGACGCAAGCAAATGGCCGGGATCGCTCCCGCGCCTGTCCGGCCCCGTCGGGCGACCCGGCTAGGTGCCGGCAGAAGGAGCAAGATTTGCGGCTGGGGCAGCAAGCGGGGCGATCGGCAGACGAACGGCGAAGGTCGAACCGGCGGGTGAACTCTCGGCAAGTTCGAGGCTGCCGCCGTGGGCCAGCACAATCGCCCGGCAGATGGCAAGGCCCAGACCATTGCCGCCCACCGCCCGGCTGCGGGCCGTATCGACCCGATAAAAGCGCTCGAAGATATGGGCCTGGTGCTCCGGCGGGATGCCGATGCCGGTGTCGCGGACGGTGACGAGCGCCTGGCGCGGACTGGCCTGCTGCAGCTCGATATCGACCCGGCCTCCGCTCGGGGTGTACTTGATCGCGTTGGTGATCAAGTTGGTAAAAAGCCGGTAGATCTGGTCGCTGTCGGCCATCAGTCCTACCTGGGTCTCGCCCGGCGGGCGGTAGTACAGGCCGACCCCAGCGGCGAGGGCAACCGGAGCCAGCTCTTCGCTTAGATCCGCCAGGATTTCACCCAGGCCGCAGAACGGTTGCGGGCTACCCCCGGACTGGCGATGGTCGGAGCGGGCCAGAAACAACAAATCGGTGACCAGCGTCCCCAGGCGTTCACCAGCGCGGTCGATCGCCCGCAATCGCTCCTCCGTGCGCAGCGGATCGGCGGCGACGCCCTGCTTGAGCGCTGCCTGAGCATTCGCTCTTATCGCGGCGAGCGGTGTGCGCAACTCGTGACCGGCGTCGGCAGTAAACTGCTGCAGCCGCGTATAGGACTGCTCGATCGGCACGATCGCAAGCCCCGCCAGCCACCAGCCCACCAGCCCGACGGTGGCAAGGGTGAGGGGCACGCCCACCAGCAGCGTCACCCCGACTCGGTGGAGGCGCTGCTGGGCCGGGGCGAGGGAGAGGCCGACCTGCAGGTAGCCCATCGTCGTCGCTTCGACCACCAGTGGAACGGTGCGCTCGCGGTAATCCGGCCTGCCGCTCACGGTGCGCAGATTCTGGGTGAGGACAGGAGCCGGGGGATGGCCGGGAGTCTGGCCAAAGGACAGCCGCAGCCTGCCCTCGAAGTCGTACCAGCGCACGTAACCAGCTGGAAAATCACCGCTCTGCGCTTCGGCGGCAAACGGGGCGCGCTCGAAGCGGCGGCGCATCACCAGCAGATCGTCCGCGTCGCCGTCGCCCACTTCGAGGCTGCTGGCAAGAGTCTGGGAGAGATTTTCGAGATCGCGGTCCACCTCGCTTAGCTGTTGCTCGCCGAAGAACAGATAAAAGCCGCAGGCCGCCGCCAGGACGATCGCCCCCATCGCCCCGGTGTACCAGAGCGCCAGCCGCAGGCGCGTCCGCTCGAAGAGCGTCTTTTCAGCAGTGGGTGAGCCGATAGCCGATGCCATAGACCGTCTGGATGAGGGGGATCGAAGAACCTTCATCGATTTTGCGCCGCAAAAGGCGCACCTGGGCAGCGACGACGTTGCTCTCCGGCTCTGCCCCCGCCTCCCAGAGATGTTCGAGGATCTGTTCGCGGCTGAGCACCTGCTCGCTGTGGCGCATCAGCAGTTCGAGCAACTGAAATTCTTTGCGCAGAAGCGGAATCTCGCGCCCGGCGCGGTAGGCGGTGAGGGTGCGCGTGTCGAGTTCGAGGTCTGCGTAGCGCAGCCTTTCGCCCGTAAAGCGCGGTACCCGGCGACGCAGCGCCCGGATGCGCGCCAGCAGTTCTTCGAGGTCGAAGGGCTTGCCCAGGTAGTCGTCTGCCCCACTGTCGAGGCCGGCCACTTTGTCCTTGGGCGTGTCGCGGGCGGTGAGCATCAGTACCGGCAGCGATTCGCCGCCTGAGCGCAGCTTGCGGCAAAATTCGACCCCCGATAGCCCCGGCACCATCCAGTCGAGCACGATCAGGTCATAAGAAAAAGCTTTATGCATCTGCCAGCCTTCCTGGCCGTCGGCCACCCAATCGACGGTGTAGCCCTCGCCCTCCAGCACCCCCTTGAGGGGCAGGGCCAGTTCTGCTTCGTCCTCGACCAGCAAGAGTTTCATGCTCCCATCCTAGCGACCGTTGCCGGTCACAAAAATTTCTCGTCCGGCGCGCTTCACGCCGATTTCATCTTTGGTTTGTTTACTTGAGGTAAACGCTGTTGGTCTTTATGGGCACCTACTTTCGTACTTGTGCTGCGCTGATGGTTGTGGCGCTGTTGCTCGGCAGTTGTGCCGCTTCCAAACCCGAATCGAGCGCCCCGGCAGGCGGTGAGCAGGCGGCAGCGGCCACCGCGCCCGGTACGATTGCCCTTACCGAACAGATGGAAAAGCGGGCCGGTATCCAGGTGACAACCGCTCAGAAGCGCCCGCTCGTCAACCGCTCGCTCTTCTCCTCGACGATCGAAGCACCCACCGATCGCTCCGGCGTCGTCACCGCTTCGGTGCAGGGGGTCGTCACCCGCGTGCTCGCCGACGTGGGCCAGACGGTCGCGCGGGGTCAGACTCTCGCCTACATCAGTACCCCGATGCTGGCGGAGGCTCAGGCAGGCTACTTTTCGGCGGTGGCCAAAGTCCAGGAGGCCCACGCCCAGGTGCAGCTCACCGACAGCCGGGTGCAACTGGCCCGCGCCGATTACGAGCGCGAGAGCGCTCTCTACAAAAAAGGGATCAGTGCGCAGCGCGAGCAGCAGGCGGCCTTGGCCAGGCTCGACGGCACCCTCTCAGAACTGGCGGCGGCAAAATCGACCGAGGCGGCGGCCCGTTCCAGCCTGCAGGCGGCCCGCGCGCGTTTGAACGCCCTGCGCCAGGCCACCGGCAGCAGCATCACCGACGAACTTGCCCTTAAAAGTCCGGTCAGCGGCATCGTCGTCTCCCGGATGATCCAGCCAGGCCAGGTGGTCAACCCGGCCACCGCCGGAACCAGCAACGCCGAGGACCATCTGTTTACGATTACAAGCCTCGCCGAAGTCTGGGCAATGCTCGAAGTGCCCCAATCGGAGGTGGCGGGCCTCAAGCTCGGCGCGCCGGTGCAATTTACGAGCGAAGTCGCCCCCGGCGAAGCGTTCAAAGGCCGGATCATCCGGCTGGGTGAAACCTTCGATCCCCAGGCGCGTACGGCCAGTGTCCGCGTCGCCATCGCCAACCCGCACGGTACTCTCAAGCCGGGAATGCTCGTGCTCGCCCAGGCGATCTCCGGCGGCAGTGCCCGGCCAGTGCTGGCGGTGCCCACCGCCGCCATCCAGCAGATAGACGGCAAGGACGTGGTCTTTGTGCGCACCGCACCCCACCGCTACCGCCAGCAACCGGTGGTGCTGGGCGAGCGCAACGCTCAGCTTACCCAGATCGTCTCCGGTCTTACGGCGGGTACCGAAGTGGTGAGCGACGGCTCCTTCGTCCTCAAATCGGAAGCCCTCAAGGCCACCCTGGAGGGCGAGTAATGACCAGAGCCCTCGATCGCGAGAATGCGCGCCTCACCCAGCCACCGGCCCCTTCGGGCCTGCTGGAACGGCTGGTGATCGGGGCGCTCAAATTTCGCGTCCTGGTCCTCGCTGCCACGCTGCTTGCGGTGCTGGGCGGCGTCTACGCCTTTCTAAACCTGCGGGTCGATGCGGTGCCCGACATCTCCAACATCCAGGTGACGGTCACCACCAACGCCCGTGGCCTCGCTCCCCAGGAGACCGAACAGTACATTACCTATCCGATCGAGCTGGCGCTGCAGGGGATGCCGCACCTGACGCGGCTGCGATCGATCTCCAAGTACGCCCTCTCGCAGGTAACGGCGGTCTTCGAGGACGGCACCGACATCTACTGGGCCAGACAACAGGTCTCCGAGCGCCTGAAGACGGCAGAAAGTGCAATTCCTAAAAGTATCGACGCCCAGATCGCCCTCGGTCCCATCGCCACCGGCCTCGGCGAGGTCTACCAGTTCGAGGTGCGCGGCTCCGGCTACAGTCTGATGCAGCTAAGGGACATCCTCGACTGGCAGATCATTCCGGCCCTGAAGAGCGTGCCGGGGGTGGACGAAGTCGAGGCGATGGGCGGGGCGGCAAAAGAGTATCAAGTCTGGCTGGAGCCGGAGAAGCTCCACGGCTACCACATCATGCCCACCGAGGTGATGCGGGCGCTGGAGAACAACAACGCCAACGCCGGAGGCGGCTACGCGGTCGATAACAACAACCAGGTGCTGCTCAGGGGCGAGGCGCTGTTGCGCAACGTGGGCGACATCGGCAACGTCATGGTCCACCGCGACGCGAAGGGCGTGGTGCGCGTGCGCGATTTGGGCCGGGTGGTGGAGGGCAAAAAGCTCTCCCAGAGCATCGTCACCCAGAACGGCGAGGGCGAGACGGTGATCGGCATCGTCCTGATGCGCAAGGGCGAAAATTCGGAGCAGGTCGTCCGCCGGGTGCAGGCCAAACTCGACGCCCTCGCTCCGACCCTGCCCCCCAACGTCCGGGTCGTCACCTTCTACAATCGCGGCACGCTCATCGACCGGACGATCGACACGGTCTGGCACAACCTGGCAGTCGGTGCCCTGCTGGTGGTCGTCGTCCTCTTCGTCGTCCTGGGCAACCTGCGCGGCGGCCTCATCGCTGCCCTCGCGATTCCGATCGCCCTGCTGGGAGCGATCGCCTTTCTTGTCATCACCAACACCTCCGGCAACCTGCTCAGCCTCGGGGCGATCGACTTTGGGATTTTAATCGACGGTTCGGTGGTGATGGTCGAGAACATCCTGCGGCGGCTTAGCGAGGCCAAACCGCGCGATGCGGCAGAACAACTGGCCGTCGTCGAGCGGGCGAGCGCGGAGGTGGCGCGGCCCATCTTCTTTGCGGTGCTCATCATCACCGTCGTCTACGTGCCGATTTTGTTTTTGACCGGCGTGGCGGGCAAGACCTTTCAGCCGATGGCCCTTACCGTCGTCTTCGGTCTGCTCGCAGCTCTTGTCATTGCCCTGTTTGTCACCCCGGCCCTTGCCTCTTTGCTGTTGGGCGAGCACCCCAAAGAAGAAGAAACCTTTTTGCTGCGCGCCCTCAGGCCCATTTACACCCGTGCCCTCGACTGGTGCCTTGGCCGTCCCTGGCCGACGGCTCTGGTTGCGGTGGGGTTATTTGCCGCGAGCCTCACCCTGATTCCGGGTCTGGGTACCGAATTTATTCCCACCCTCAAAGAAGGCTCGATCGTTCTCACGGTCGATCGCCCCGTATCCGGCTCGCTCTCGGCGGCGGCGGCCCAGACGACGCTCATGGAAAAAGTCGTGCGCACCTTCCCGGATGTCGAGACGGTCGTCGCGAGGAGCGGCCACCCGGAGCAGGCGTTCGATCCGATGGGTCCGGAGGAGACGGACTTTTTTATCATCCTCAAGCCCCAGGAACAGTGGACCACCGCTCGCACCCAGCAGGAGATCGAGGAGGCGATCGCCAAAAAACTTGACCAGGAGGTGCCCGGCGCAGCGATCGCCTTCGGTCAGCCCATCGAGCAGCGGATGAACGAACTGGTCTCCGGGGCCAAGGGCGACGTGGCCATCCGCATCTTTGGGCCGGATCTGGATATCCTGCGCAAGCTCGGCCTGCAGATAGCGGGAGCGGTGGGCCGCGTGGCGGGGGCGAGCGATGTCAAAGTCGAGCAGGTGGCGGGCCTGCCGGTGGTGAGCGCCCAGATCAAGCAGGCTGCCCTCTCCGCCTACGGCGTCACCGCTCAAGACGCCCTCGATACGATCTCCGCCGCCGTAGACGGCAAGATCGTGGGTACGATCTTTCAGGGCAAACCGCGCTACGACCTCACGGTGCGCTTCGCCCCGGACGCCCTCAGTCGGCCCGAAGACCTGGGTACCCTGCCGGTGGCGATGTCCGAAGGCGACCTGGTTCCGCTTTCCCAGGTGGCGAACATCCGCCGCGTCGAGAGCGCCGCCGAAATTGCCCACCTCGAAGGCGACCGCAACCTGACCGTTCAGCTGAACGTCAATGGCCGCGACCTGGGCGGCTTTGTAGCAGCAGCCCAGCAGGCCGTGCGCGACAAAGTGGCCCTGCCCGCCGGTTATCGGCTGGAGTGGGGCGGCCAGTTCGAGAATCTCCAGGAGGCAGAATCCCGCCTGTTTATCCTCGTGCCCCTCTCCCTTGCCCTGATATTCATTCTTCTCTACGCCTCCTTCGGCAGCCTGCAGCCTGGCATATTGATCTTCCTCAACATCCCCCTTGCCCTCACAGGCGGCCTGCTCGCCCTCGCCCTCAGAGGCATGTCTTTGTCTGTCACCGCCGGCGTCGGCTTTATTGCCCTGTTTGGGGTGGCGGTGCTCAACGGCGTCGTGCTCGTCTCCACCATCCGCCGCATCGAGGCCGAGCAGCACCTCGAACCATTAGAGGCCGCCCGTGCCGGAGCCGAGTTGCGCCTCAGGCCCGTCTTGATGACCGCCCTGGTCGCCTCGCTGGGTTTCATTCCGATGGCTGTCGCCACCTCCGTCGGTGCCGAAGTGCAGCGCCCCCTCGCCACCGTCGTCATCGGCGGCCTGATCACCGCCACCCTCCTCACCCTGCTGGTATTGCCCAGCCTCTACCCGGTGATCTGTGGCCGGCGCAGTTCGAAGCGAGCCTGAAGTCAGCTATGAATTGTTCCGTCGGGCAAAATCGTACCTGTTAGCTTCGCTTCTTCGGTGAGATTGCCATCCCATACCGCACCGGTCAAATCCGCTTCTCTTAGATCGGCGTAGCTGAAGTCGCAGGCAGTGAGGTTGGCTCGGCGCAAATTTGTGCGGTACAAGATAGCGCCCATCAAATCCGATCCACTCAAATCCGCTTCGCTGAGATTGGCTGATTCCAGACGACATCCTCGCATATCCGACTGCCGTAACAGCGCCCGGTTGAAATTTGCACCACCGGCCAGTGTCTCCAGCAGACGCGCCCGATCAAGACAGGCTCCCTGCAAATCTGCTTCTCTTAAATCTGTATTGTCGAGATTTGCTTCGGTCAAATCCGCGCCAACAAGCAGGGCTCCCCGCAGATCGGCAGTGCCAAGATCCATAAATCGCAACGAACGGTTCTGTTCTGGCTGGTTCACTATTTCCCAAACCAGATGCCAGCGGGCATCCATGCGCGTGTTTTCGTCGATGAGAACTCCACGGAGGTTGACAGCACCAAGATACGTCCTGGAAAGGTTGGTTCCGCGTAAATCAGCGCGGTCGATACGGGCACCACCAAGATTCGCATCGCTGAGATCCAGACCGCGTAAATCCGGTGAATCCATCGACACATGGACTTGGTGCCAATACCCTTTCAGCCATCGTCCAATAGTGTATGCTTGCAGTAGTTCTTCTACAGTACGAATTGTTTTCATGCCAATAAGACTACGTAGGAAATCTACAGTACATCTTTAAATTCAAGAATGATGTTGAGCAGCTTATTCCTCCTTTTTACAATTAGGTGTACTTTGTTGTTTGGCAGCTGTTGGAGTTTATCTACAATCTCTTTGTGCGTCAATTTTCCATACGGTACTCCATCAATATTTAGGATCTGATCCCCTGAGCGTATGTCAGCGTGCTCAGCTAATCCTTTTCTTTCAATAGCTGTTACTTTCCCACTAGAAATATCAACGCTCATGCCAACAGCAACATAGTGAAAAGCTTCACCAAAACGCACACTTTTTCGCAAGGCAATTTGTCTATGTCTTACATCGAATATCACAAAAAAACGAGAGAGTATATCATTACCTATAACGCCAGCCGTGTCAGTAACTTCCGTTGACTTACTCGATTTCGATATTAATCCTATCAGAGGCTTTATAATCTCAAATTGCCCCAGCTTAAGCGCTGTCGCCCGTACTCTGTAGAGAACGTCTGTACCTCCAAGACCCTCTGTAGAGTACTTTCTTATGTTGGGGTAGCGCCTGTAAAGGTTGTTTCTTTCGACAAATGGTTGGTACAACGTTAATGAGGTTGAAGAGCCAGTATCTATATCGAACCGAGCTGAAATGCCATCAATTTTTCCTTCAATGGCTGGCATTCCTAGCGAACTAACGACAAAGGGGAAGACGACGTTCTCGCAGTTGGGAGCTACTTTTTGTGAGTTATTGAAGTAAGCCTTCAAATTAATATAATCAAGTTGAATAAGGAAATTTTGAAAGAAATCTAATCCGAGAATAGCATCAATTTTTGAAAGTGCTGAAGAGTCAGGCATTACTGCCGAAGGAAGCACACGTAGAATAGTTTTACTCAACTTCAAGTTACCAATCTCAAGATTTTCTACTGTTGTTTCTTGAGATGTTTGTACAGGAGAACTTCCATTGCTCCCAATAAACTCAGGACGCATGAGAGAGCGGGTCGGCAATCTAAGTTTTTGCGCAACTCTTTCAGATATGAAGTTAATGGTGGCCCCTGAGTCAAGGATAAGATTAAACGGTCCCTGACCATTTATGTACGCATCGAATGCAATGAGCCCAGGAGGAGGAGAAGAACGAAAAGGAACAACAATTTCAGACTCAATTTGCTTCGCCTGGTAACTGTCAGCTTTACAAGCCGTAGAGCTATAGATTTCTGCAAGTGCAGGAGTCGTCAAAAATGGCAGAATGAAAACCGCTTTTAAAGCAGTCTGTAGAAGAACAGAAGCAGAGCTACTGCTCACAGTTGCTTTTATCTGTTCGTGCTCCACCCCACGAGTTGAAGACTCCGCCAGAAAATTCTGGACTACCGTCTTTATCGACTCCAGCCGAAATACTCACTGTAGTCTTTCCACCGGGATGACTCTGGCATGTATCGACATTCACATGCGCGCCATCTTTGTTGATTTTAGTTTTAATATCCGTATATCCACCATCCACCTCTGGGTTGCTTGTACCAGTATTAGCAGGAGTAGTGGGTTTGGAAATAGGGCCACCTAAATCACCGGCTTTAGTGCTGAGCTTGTTTCCAACGCCTGTATCGTTGCCCGCTAGCAGAGTTGGGGTAGAGCCATTCTGTGTATCTGCCTTCTCTGGTAAACCTGTATAGGTCTCGCTGGAAGCAGTAACAAAGTTGCTTACTCCTGAAGGCATTCCATCGCAACCTTCAGCTATACCTGCTCTATTGTCAGCCGCAGTAGGATAGCTGACTTCTCCAGTTCTGACTTTGTCCTGATTGACTATTTGCAAGTTGAAATTCTCAAAGCCGTTGTCTAGGCCATATTCAAAACCGTTACTGTAGTAGCCTTGCTCGCCTGCAGCAACGAGCAGTGCGGGATCAACCGGCAGGCTCTGCTCGCCTTGAGAAACATTCCACTCGTCCCAACTATTATCCGGCAAGTCAAAGCCTGTATCGTTGCTGTCGTTGTCTACCTGTCCGTAATTGCCGATCTCCTGCTCCCGGAGCGAGCCATAGGACTCCTCACCACTTAAGGCAGACTCTCCGTCAGCATCCTCGTACTGGTTGTAGCTGCTGGAAAAACTCGCGAATCCTGTGTTTTGTTCTTCATCAAACGGATTAAAGCCGTATGCATCTTGCTGCTGGCTATACCCATAATTGTCAGCACTCTCGAAGTCTGTTTCTGGCTGCTGGTCAGAGGGGAAGTTGATGTTGTCCCAAATATCGCTATTGGGAAAGCCGAGGGCAGCATTGCCTATGAAAGCGCCCTGCTCACCGTACTGTGTATCTGTAGAGAAGTCGTAGTCAGTACCGTCACTTTCTAAGTACTGTTGCCCATAGCTGTTGTTGTCATCCACAAGATAGGACTGCTCGCCATCGCCAGCCTCTGTGTGCCCTTCCTCGTCAGTGCCGTTGCCAGACTCTGAATACTCTTGTTCGTCGCCTTCGCTTGCCGAATACTCTCGCTCGTTTTCGTTCCCGAAGCCATCGCCGGCAAAATTCTGCTGTTGTTCGCCAAAAAGGTTTTCCTCGTCCATGACGCACCTGCAGAAAGGGGTTGCTTCTGTGCAATGTAAGCCATTAATTTGGAGTCGTCAAGAACTATTCGGGGGAAATACAGTGTCTGGGGCAACCTGCTCAAGTTCGTTTTCGATGCCTCTACCCGGTGATCTGTGGGCAGCGCGAGAAAAGAGAGCCTGAAGTCAGCTATAGACCTCTTGCATGCATGTCCAGGAGCGGTGTCCGACGATGTGGTGGGCAAAACCTTTGTAAGAGCAAGTCGAGACGATGAATTTCTCGAACCGAGAAGTTAAACTTCCAAACAGTTGATCGAACAGTATGCGATGATGCTAACTCCGCGAGTTCTCGAACAAGCCCTGGAAATTCTTGGAGAGTTACTTGCTGAGCGTGGGTCACCCTATGGGCTTGCTGTCATCGGGGGTGGAGGACTGGCTTTATTGGGACTGATAGACCGCGCTACGCGAGACATCGACGTGGTTGCCCGCGTAGAAGGTGCAGGGTACATCTCGGCTGAGCCCCTGCCGCCTGTGCTCAAAGAAGCGGTTGAGCAAACGGCTCTGCTGCTCGATCTGGATCGTAGCTGGCTGAATGGAGCCCCAACGGACCTCCTGCGGTTTGGCCTGCCCCAAGGTTTTCGAGAAAGAGCGCTGGTACGCCGATACAGTGCGCTGACCCTGCAACTTGCTAGTCGCTACGACCAGATTCACTTCAAATTATTCGCAGCGGTGGATCAAGGAGCAAAGAGTAAACACTTCGCGGATCTCAAGCGACTACAGCCATCGACGGAGGAGTTGCTGGCAGCCGCTCGCTGGTGTCTGATTCAGGCCGGTGGGATCGAGGGTGATCTGCGTGCGGCTCTAAGCGCACTGGGGGTACCGGGCGATGTCGAGCTTTAGAGAACAGTTGTCGGAGTACACTTTGCTGCTGCTCTGGAGTTTGTGGACAGAGTTAGGAGTAGCTGGGCTTCATCGATACCACACCGATTGCCTGGTTGATCCGGAAGCACTGGTCCTGCTCACTGGCTGGCTGGGCCAGTCAGATCCGAGGTTGCAGGAGGAAGTGTTTTCCGATTGGTGCCGCCGCTACGGAAATCTCCTGTCACTACAGCGCGTTTATGGCCTGGCAAAATCTTTTGATTATTTAGATCTCAAAGACTCATTTGATTTGATTGCGCAATCGCTGGATAAGAAACCTCCCAGGCATCTAACTCAGCAGATGCACAGTGGTTCCAGCGGAAAGTCCCGGCTACCATCCTTGACTCAGCCTTCGCTACTGTTGCTGCGCCTGGCAGCTATTTTTGGGGTTGGCAACCGGACCGTAACGATTGCCGCTTTACTGGCTGAACCGAATGGTCTGAGCGCGTCGGATATTGCTTTTATCTGCGGTTATAGCAAGCGCAATGTGGCGAATACGCTGGAAGCGCTGCACCTGGGAGGCTTGCTTCACAAACTAGAAGTCAAAAACAGGCTCCAATACCATCTGACCAAGTCCAAGCAACTGCTGAGCCTGATTGGTCCACTGCCTGAGAACATGACCGGCTGGCTCTTTGTATTCAGTTTTATAGCGCTCTGGACCCACTATTCCCAGCAGAACGACGGAGCTTCCACGCTGAGGCGGGCAGTATCTGCCGTGAAATTGATGAAGGGGATGCATTCTGTTCTTACCCTGATCGGCTGTTCGCCGCCGATCCTGGAAGGCGAGCCAGAGAAAGATCTGGAGCAAATCGAGGTGTGGGTTCTACGGACAAATGCTGAAATTGCAAAGGGTACCTCGGTTCTACTGAAACACTCCTTTCTGTTGCCGCCCCTAACTGCGGACTTCTTTATAAGAGACATTCAACCTTCACGGTAAGAGAGTGTTTGCAAGCCAGATTCTAAGCAGACGAAGGCGATTAAACGTCAGCTCCAAGCAGCCCTATGTCCCTTGCAGCAGAAGAAAAATAAGACGAGTCTGCAACTGACTCCACCCATCCCGCCTGCAGCCCAGTTACAGTGAACCCCCCCTCTTCTCCTCTGCCCGGCGGGGCAGCCCCCCATTCGGGGGGCAGGAGGAGGAGAGCGGGGGGCAGGGGGGGTGTGGAGGGGTGGGGACCGTTTTAGCAAGCACCCAAAACCGCAAGCAACACGAGCGCCGAAGCGGATCAAGCTGCTCACACTTCAGCGTCTAATTAGACAAAGGAGGATGACAGGCAGCTGCTCAGAAGGCTGGCAAAAACATGATGTAAAAACACCCTCTCAGCCAGGTTCAAGGGTGATGTCCATCTGATAGAACTTGAAGGTATTCTCCTCGCTCGGTTGGTCGCAGGCCACCAGACGATAGCGATCGAGCACGTCGGCTATAAAATCTGGCTTCTCGTGCTCCGGCAGACACCATGTCCAGGCAACGAAGGTGACCTGACCGAAGGCGAAGAATGCCTCGCGGGAACCGAAATCCCAGGCTTTGTCCGCCGTGCGCAGGTGCAGGATTTTCAGGCCGTTTTGCTCGGCTCTGGCTGCATACTGCTCCGGTGTCAGGTGCAGATAAGGATCGCGGAAATCTTGAAAGGAGGTGGACCAGCGGGGCGATTGTCGCGTCTGCTCAAGCACGTCTTCGAGGCTCGGGCGCTCGCCTTTGGGGACGAGGCGGAGTTGGGCCCGGCCATGGGGACGCAGGGCAGTGTGAATGGAATGTAAAGCAGCATCCTGCTCGGGTATCCAGTGGAGGGCGTTGAAGGAGACGATGAGATCGAATTCGCTCTTGAAGGGCAGGTGGCGGGCATCGGCCACCTCAAAGCGCAGCCGGGGCCAGTCGGCGGGGGCAAAGTGTGACGAGGCGAAGCTAATCATCTGCTCGGAGCTATCGATGCCCAAGACCGCTCCTGCAGGAACGCGCTCAGCGATCTGCGCGGTAATCTTGCCGTTGCCGCAGCCGATATCGAGCACTTGCTCTGTACCGTCGAGTTTCAGCAAAGCCAGCACCTCGTCGGCCATCGCGCGCTGCAGTGCCGATATCTGGGTGTACTGGGCGGCGTTCCATTCGACCACAGGCTGCTCCTTTGCCTCAAGAATTGCACACAGGCGGGGCGGCCCGCTATGGCAGAAGAAGGCTGTGAGGGAGTTACCGACAGCTTTTGAACGAGGCGAAGGACAACCGGCTTATAAAGTGTTCGAGGCATTGCGGGCAGAGCGTGACACACCGCGTTGAGGTTGCGTCCTTGGATTCGGCAGCGCTCACCTGAAATAGCACAAGCCCGGTACAACGGCCTTGCACTTGCAATCGAAGCGCTGGAGCCATTCAGCCCTTATGGTAAAAACAGAGCACGAAAGTTATTAATAGTGGCATGATCCATCTTTTCAAAAGGCAGCACCCTGCTGGCTGGAGGCCGGTCCAGAGGCAGAATATCCATAGCCGATAAGATACCGAAATAGGCATTCATTCTCATGTGCGGCTCTTCTTCAGCGTTCATGACCGTCTCATACAGAGTTTTCGCCATCTCGTATCTGAGGTCAGGTTCGATAACATCCGGCAGCACCTCTCCCAGGCCGACCAGTGCAATGCCGCGCACCATCATATCCGGATCGTTGATAGCAAGTTCCAGACCAGCCCGCGCGTATTCCGCGAATCTAAATCTTGTCAGAAGCGCTCCGACCGCATTCCACCGCACCATAACATCGGTTGAATCGAGCGTAGTGGCGATTACAGGCGCAGTGGAAAACGCGGCGCAATCGGTTGCTACGGTTATGGCTGTAAAGGGATCGGGGCCAGCGATGAGCAACTTTAGAAATGCTGTAGAAGCACGAGAGATCCGGCCATTTCGCTCATATTCGTCGTATATGTCCTCGAAGTTCATGTGCATCTTTGACCTGCATCAGGTAAAGCAAGCCTCCAGAACGGTCGAACAGCCAGGTTCAATTTGTCAGGTTGCAACCGGCTGCTGTTCGAGCATGAGCTTGGTACGGCGGATGCGGTCGGGAATGGCGATCGGATAGTTGCCGGTAAAGCAGGCGGTGCAGAAGTTGTTGCCGCTGGTGCCGGTGGCTTCGAGCATTCCGTCGATGCTCAAGTAGGCGAGGCTATCGACGCCGATATGGCGGGCAATTTCTTCGACGCTCTTGGTGGCGGCAATCAGCTGATCTTGCGAGTCGGTGTCGATGCCGTAAAAGCAGGGATGGGTGACGGGCGGCGAGGAGATGCGCATGTGAACTTCGGCGGCTCCACTGTCGCGCAGAGCCTGGACGATCTTGCGGCTGGTGGTGCCGCGCACGATCGAATCATCGACCATGACGACGCGCTTGCCCTCGATCACGTCGGGTAGAGGATTGAGCTTCATCTTGATGCCCGCCTCGCGCATCGATTGGGTGGGCTGGATGAAGGTGCGACCGACGTAGTGGTTTTTGATCAGCCCCTGCTGAAAAGGAATGCCCAGGCGGCGGGCAAAGCCGATGGCTGCCGGGGTGCCGGAGTCGGGAATCGGGATGACGATATCGGCTTCTACAGGTGATTCGGCGGCGAGAATTTCGCCCAGGCGCTCGCGGTAGGTATAGAGGCTCTCGGCGTTCATCCGCGAGTCGGGCCGGGCAAAGTAGATCATCTCGAAGATGCACAGTTTGGGATCGGGGGTGGCCCAGCGGTGGGAAGTGAGGCCCGCCTCGGTGATTTCGACCAGCTCTCCCGGTTCGACGTCGCGCTCGTACCTGGCACCGATGATGCTCAGGGCACAGGTTTCGCTCGCAAGCACGTAGCGGCCATCGAGCCTGCCGATGACCAAGGGACGGACGCCGTTCGGATCGCGGGTGCCCAACAGGGCTCCGGGAACACCGATGACCAGGCTGAAAGCGCCGCTGCAGCGCTTGAGGGCGCGAATCGTGCCAGAAATCCAGTCATCGCCGTCATCGACCGCCTCGCCGATCGCGTGGACGATCTCCTCGGAGTCGGTGGTGGCAAGCAGGGTGTGTTCGCGGGCGAGCAACTCCTCGCGCAATTGATCGGCGTTGACCAGATTGCCGTTGTGGGCGAGGACCACCGATCCCAGGCGCGTGCGGGAGACCACAGGCTGGGCGTTGACCTGGCGGCTGGAGCCGGTAGTCGAGTAGCGGGTGTGGCCGACGGCGAGCTGGCCCTGCAACTGCTCCAGCAACTTTTCGCCAAAGACCTGGGAGACCAGCCCCATCTCTTTATGGAGGGTGTGCTTTTCGCCATTGAGCACAGCGATTCCGGCAGATTCCTGGCCGCGATGCTGGAGGGCAAATAACCCGAAGTAGGTCAGCTTGGCGACATCCTCGCCGGGGGCGAGGATACCGAAGACGCCGCAAGCCTCCTCGGGTTTGTCGGCGGCGAAGGATGATGCGCTGGTCATTGTGGCGGTGCCTCGGTGACAGGTGTGTAGGCCATGCGGCGCGGGATCGCTTGCTCCCAGGTTGTCTGCAGTTGGGAGGAGGGGGTCTGGATGGCGATATTGGTGCCTTGCAGGGCAACGGCAAAGTCTGCCGCTGCGACGGTGCCCAGAAACTGCCAGTGGGAGCCCAGGGCAGCGGCGAACCATTCTTCGCAGGCGGTCCGATGGGCCGGATCGACGCTCACGACGATCGCCGCCGCCCTCTCGCCAAAAAGCACTACGTCCGGACGATGGCCCGCAGCGTCCAGGATGGTGGCCTCCAGGCCAAGATTGCCCGCAATGCAGCATTCGGCCAGCGCAACGGCGAGCCCGCCCTCCGACAGGTCGTGGGCCGACTTGAACAGACCGCGCTCGATGCCCGCCCGACAGACAGACTGGACCTGGCATTCGAGGGCGAGGGGCAACAGCGGCGGTGAACCGGCTACCAGGCCATGCGCCCGGTAGAGGTACTCGGAGCCACCCAACGTCGGTGGCCCGCCACCCAGCAGATATACCAGATCTCCTGCGGCCTTGAAGCCCTGGGAGCAGACGCGGCGAACGTCCTCGACAAGGCCCACCATGCCGATCGTGGGCGTCGGGTAAATCGCCTGCACGCTGCCGTCGCGGGTGGTCTCGTTGTAGAGCGAGACGTTGCCGCCGGTGACAGGCGTCTTGAAGGCCCGGCAGGCGTCGGCGATGCCCCGGCAGGCCATCGCGAGCTGCCAGTAATTGTCGGGCTTTTCGGGAGAACCAAAGTTGAGGTTGTCGGTGACAGCGAGCGGTTCTGCGCCCACACAGCTCAGGTTGCGCGCCGCCTCGGCGACGGCGAGCATCGCCCCCCGGTAGGGATCGAGCCAGACGTAGCGGCTGTTGCAGTCGATTGTGGCGGCGATACCCCGCTCACCGGCAGGCACAGCCGTCACCTCGCCGACGCCAAAAGTCTGGGGGCGTACCCGGATCACCGCCGCGTCGGCAGCCCCCGGTACGATCGCGGTGTTGTTCTGCACCTGATGGTCGTACTGGCGGTAGACCCAGCGCTTGGAGGCGATGTTGGGACTGTCGAGCAACTGCAGCAGCGCCGCTGTGTAATCGGCAGGCAGCGGCAGCGTGCTCCCGTCGAACGCCTGCAATTCGCGCAGCCAGAGGGGCGGCTCGGAGAGCACCTCGCGCTCGTAGAGGGGCGCGTCGTCGGTGAGGGCACCGGCAGGCAGCTCGGCCACCACCTCGCCCCGGTGGCGGATACGGACGATCGGATCGGCCACTACCTCGCCCACGACGACCGCGTGCAGCCCCCAGCGCTCAAAAAGGGCAATCAGCTCTCCTTCGCGGCCCTTGTGGGCGACAAAGAGCATCCGCTCCTGCGATTCGGAGAGCAAAAATTCGTAGGGGACCATGCCCGTCTCGCGCACGGGCACCCGGTCGAGGTCCAGGTCGATGCCGACGCCGCCCTTGGCGGCCATCTCCGAGGAGGAGCAGGTGAGGCCCGCTGCGCCCATGTCCTGGGCAGCGACCACCGCCCCGGTGCGAAAGGCTTCGAGGCACGCCTCGATAAGCGACTTTTCGGTGAACGGATCGCCCACCTGCACGGCGGGTCGGTCCTTTTGCGACTCCTCAGAAAGTTCTGCCGAGGCGAAACTGGCCCCGCCCATGCCGTCGCGCCCGGTGGTCGAGCCGACGTAGAGCACCGGGTTGCCGATCCCTGCCGCGCCGGAGCGGACAATCTCGGGGGTTTCGAGGACGCCGATGGCCATCGCGTTGACCAGCGGATTGCCGGAGTAGGTCTCATCGAAGTAGACCTCGCCCCCCACGGTGGGAATGCCGGTGCAGTTGCCGTAGTGGCCGATGCCCTGGACGACGCCATTAAAAAGCGCCCGGTTCCGGGCGTCTTCGAGCGGTCCAAAGCGCAGCGAATTGAGGACAGCGATCGGGCGCGCCCCCATCGTAAAGATGTCGCGCAGAATGCCCCCGACGCCGGTGGCTGCCCCCTGGAAAGGCTCGACCGCACTCGGGTGGTTGTGGGATTCGACTTTGAAGGCCACGCGCAACCCGTCGCCCACATCGATGACGCCAGCATTTTCGCCGGGGCCGACCAGCACTCTTGGGCCAGTGGTCGGAAAACCTTTAAGCAGGGCTCGGGAATTTTTGTAACAGCAGTGCTCCGACCACATGACGCTGAACATGCCCAACTCGTTGAGGTTGGGGTGGCGTCCGATGAGGTCGGTGATGCGCCGGTATTCTTGAGCACTCAGGCGGTGACGGGCCAGATCGGCAGGACTAAATGGCGAAGATTCGGTCGGCGCAATCATCTCGGCCAGACAATACACCTGCCGATTATAACCTCCACACCCCCCCTACTTGCCGGTCTTTTTGACCGTGTTGGCGGTGGGGGTAAAGTTCGAGTAGCGGGCCAACTGCTCCAGCGACTGCTCACCCATATAGCGCTGACCGGCGATGTCCCAGGTGGGGAAGCTCTCGATACTCGCATCGGCGCAGGCTTTGGTCAGGCCCGAGCCCGGCTGGCCGTTGGGAGAACATTCGACGTAGGGCACAAAGCGCAGCGCCTCCGGGCCGAAGAACGATTTTTGGGCCTTGCAGTGCGGGCACCAGGAAGCGCCGTAAAATTTGGCACCGCTGGCGCGCAGGTGCTTGGCCAGAGCAACGGAATAATCGACCGGCCCGGCGGCGGCACTCTGGACGTTGTAGATGCCGTAGATCGCTGCCATGCCCACCAGCACGATGCCGAGGCCACCCAGCACGAGATTGTCCGGCTTTTGCCAGCGGTGACCGACGAGTGTGAGCACAAAGATTGCCGTCATCGTCAGCGCCGAGGCGATGCAATAAAGGCAGACCGCCACGATCTCGAAGGCGAGCAGATAGACAAGGTAAGCCGTAAAAGTCACCCCGCCCAGGGAGAGGGCAAACAGTGCCCCCCAGCGCCAGCGGTCGATGCCCGGCACCAGGGCGATAAGCAGCAAAGCCAGGTAGAGCGCCAGACCAAAGCTCGACAGCGGCAGACCAAAAAGCGAAGCGTAGGGCGTCTGCAAGACCAGATCGCAGCCCGCCCCCTGGGTGCAGAAGGCTGTCTGCGCCGCCGTCAGCTTTGTCCAACTCAGATACGCCGTCAGAGCGCTACCAAAAGCGGCGAGAGCCGCGATCGTCCAGCGCGGCCAGCTCGCTTCCTGCAGGGAGGAGACCTTCATAACCTCAAAAAAGATGGCTGCACTCTTGTTGTATCACACCGACTCGACTACCCCTCAAGGAACGGCTGCCGCCGACAAAACTCCCTCTTTAGAGAGTTTTTGTAGCGAAAAATACATTACAAAAGATTTTTTCGTATCTTTTGCTACTCTTCCAAGCTAGAATAAAAAAGAAGGCGAAGAGTAGTATGTCTATTCTTTTCAGGAGGCGCACCATGATCCAGACCGATGTCGAGCGCAAGGCGCGCAATCTCGTGCAGCGCCAGCGCTTGAATAACCGCAACCGGCAGGCGTCGTTGCTTGAAAGATGTGTCGATCGCGTCGTCGGTCGTCACCTCGAGACGCTTCATTAGTCCGGGCGAGCAAGATTAAAGGCGGGGTGCCCAAGCGCATCCCGCTTTTAGTCTGGAGACGCTCCGCGCTTTGCCGGATTCTAGACTCGAAGGTAGAACGGGCGAGCGTGCGGAGAATCGGGCGATGGTCCAGAGCTGGTCCCCTGTCCTGACAGCGGACGGATCGTTTACTTTCTATAGCGCCGAATTTGAGCAGGCTTTTCACAGCACCAGCGGTGCCCGTCAAGAAGCCCTGCACAAGTTCGTCTTGCCCAGTGGCCTGCTGGATCGGCCTGCTCCGATCCGCGTACTCGATATTTGCTACGGTCTGGGCTACAACAGCGCCGCCCTGCTCGATGCGCTCTGGCAGGTGCGACCGGCGGTGCGGGTCGAAATTCTGGCCCTCGAGCGCGATCTGACCATCCCTCGGGCTGCCTGGGGCAAGGGCTGGCTCGCCGGTTGGCCCCGCGCAGAGATGCTTTTGGGCCACCTGGCCCAGACGGGAGCGGTCGAGACAGAACCACTAGCAGCCCGGCTCATCGTCGGCGATGCCCGGCAGACGATCCAGCAGGTGCCCCCGGCCTGGGCGGACGGCATCTTCCTCGATCCGTTCTCGCCGGAGCGCTGCCCGATGCTCTGGTCGGTAGAATTTTTGCGCCTGGTGGCCCGGCGTCTGCAGCCGGACGGGACGCTGGTGAGTTACGCCTGCGGGGCGGCGGCCCGCCGGGCTTTGCAACTGGGTGGCCTTTTTGTCGGCTCGACGAAGCCGGTGGGCCGCCGCAGCCCCGGCACGGTTGCCAACCACCGGGGCGGCCTGCCGCCTCTATCGCGGCGCGAAGAAGAGCATCTTCTGACCAGGGCCGCCGTGCCCTACCGCGATCCGGACTTGAACGCCGACGCTGTCACCCTGCAGCAGAGGCGGGCTGCCGAGCAGGCAGGTAGTGCCCTGGAGCCCACCTCCCGCTGGAAGCGGCGCTGGGCCCTCAGGAAAAACGCTGCTGTGGAGGCAGGTCGTGCCCGCCAAAGAGCAGACAGCTCCCCGACGCCGTAGCCGTCGGCAACTCGCCCCAGCGGGTACTCCAGCGAGGCGAGCAGAACCGGGAGCGGCCCCGCCAGGACTGCCGGGTGCCCTCGACGGCAAAGCGCACGCTGCCTGGGCCGTGCCTGGCGTTGAGGGCGTCGAGGGTAGACATCAACCGGCGGTCCTCTTCCACTTCTACGTCCCCAAACAGGCTGAGTTGCACGGTGTTTTGATCGTGCAAGTTGCTCAGCACCACACCAGCTTTCACAAATTCCACCCCCTCGCGCCAGAGGGTTTCGATCAGGGCAAGCGCCTGCCGCTGCAGGAGTCGCGTGTCGTTGGCGGCGCACGTCAGGCTACAGCTTATCGAATTGGTATAAAAGTTGGGCTCGAAGCGGTCGGACTGGACAAATACGCCCAGTTCCCCGGCTACCAGTTGCTCGCGCCGCAGCTTGCCCGCCGCTCTGGCAGCGAAGGTGGCCACCGCCTCCTGCAATAGCTCAAGGTCGGTGAGGGGCAGAGCGAACGAGCGGCTGACGACGATCGACTTTCTGGCCGCCGGTCTGGTAGAGAGCGGCAGACAGCTCTCACCCCGCAGTTCGAGCACTGTTCTTAGAGCAACGACGCTCATCCGGGCGCGCACCCAGCCGTCGGGCAATTCGCTCAGCTGCAGGGCCGTCGGGCACCCCCGCTCGGCGAGCAGCCTCGCCCAGCGCGGACCGATGCCCCAGACTTTACCCACCGGCAGACGCTCCAGCAGTTGCTTTTCTGCTCTCTCCTCCAGTAGCGCCAGAACGCCGACATCGATTAGATCCTGCTTGATGAGCCAGTTTGCCGCCTTTGCCAGCGTCTTGGTCCGGCCTGCGCCGATGCTCACCTCGATGCCTGTCCAGCGGGCAATTGTCCGCCGGATGAGTGAGAGCAGGGCGGTGAGCTTTTCGGGCTCGACCTCCAGCCTGAGGAACACTTCGTCGATCGAGTACACCTCGATCGCGCTGGAGAACTGGCGCAAGCAGGCGACAACCCGGCGGGACATGTCGCCGTACAGCTCGAAGTTGGAGGAGCGCACCTGCAAGCCGGCGGTCCGGATGAGTTTGCGAATCCGAAAAAAGGGCACCCCCCGGACGATGCCCAGTTGCTTTGCTGCCGCATTGAGGGCGATCACACAGCCGTCGTTGTTGCTGAGCACCACCAGCGGCACCGTCGCCAAGCGCGGCTCGAAGACCGCTTCGCAGGCGGCGTAAAAACTGTTGCAATCGACGAGGGCGAACGTGCGGAGCATCACAACTTTTTCAAAGAGCGTGGATGACGTGGGTGACGACGCCCCAGATTGCCAGGTCACTTTCTGCCCGCACCTCCAGGGGCGCGTAGGCGGCATTTTCCGGCACCAGCCACACCTGCCGGTCCTGCAGGCGGAGGCGCTTGAGCGTCAGTTCGCCGTCGATGATGGCGACGACGATACTGTGATCGGCAGGTTCGAGGCTGCGATCGACGATGAGCAAGTCCCCCGGATGGATGCCCGCCCCGGTCATGCTCGTGCCGCTCGCCCGCAGATAAAACGTCGCCGCCGGGTGGCGGACCAGATGCTCGTTGAGATCGAGCCACTCGTCTATGCAGGCGTCCTCCGCCGGACTCGGAAAACCCGCCGGCACCGGCTGGCTAAATAAAGGCAGCGCCCAGCGCACCCCAAAAACCGCTCCCAGCCCATCGCCCATCCTCTACCTCCCGGCTGTACCTATAGGCCAGATTACCGAAGGCATGGACTTTTGTCCATAAAAGCAGGCAGCGCCCTGTATTATACAAAATACAACCATAATACAAGCTAATCTTCCGGAGGCCGCCGTGGCGATTCGCATTGCGCCGATTGCCCTCGAACACATCGGTAGTTACCGCCGGACCCTCGACGCGGTGGCCCGCGAGCGGCGCTACCTGTTGCTCCTTGAAGCGCCTGCCCTGCCGGATGTCGAAGCCTGGATTCGCTCCGGTATCGAAAGGGGTGCGCCGTGCTTTATCGCCCTCGACGGCGACGAGGAAGTGGTGGGCTGGTGCGCCATTCATCCTGGATCGTGGCCGGGAACTGAGCACGTCGGTCATCTGGGGATCGGTGTGCTGGCGAGCCATCGGGGACAGGGCATCGGTCGGCAGCTTATCGAAACCACCGTCACAGCCGCCTTTGCCGCTAACCTGGAGCGGATCGAACTGGAGGTATTTGCTTCCAACGGGGGAGCGATCGGCTTTTACGAGGCGTTCGGCTTTCGGTACGAAGGCTGCCGACGCAAGGCGCGCTATCTCGACGGCCTTTACGACGATCTGCTGCTGATGGCTCTATTGCGCGACGAGCAGTGCCCCTCTGCTCCCTCGGCTCCAGTGGAAAAAAAGTCCCAGGCCATTATTGAGCGCATCGAGCGCGAGAGCGGTGTACTGGGGCTTGTCGGATTGCTCACCGAGCATCTATCAGCGGATGAGCTGCAGGTGCTGCTCCTGGAAGCCTTCCGGCAGAAGGGTGAGCGGAGTACGCGGACGGCTCAGTAGCGAGCGCGCCGTTCACTTACTGCTGTTTCAACTTCCCAGCCCCTGTCTCCAGTGGGAAGAAGTGAGCGCAAGACAAGCCTGAAACTGACTTCACCTGGCCCATTGGCAGCCCAGTTACGGTGAACCCCCCTCCTTTCTCCTCGCCCCGGCGGGGGCAGGAGAGAGGAGGGGGGCAGGGGGGTGGAGAGAGGTGGGGGAAATGCTCACCTGATCCTCCCAACTATTTACCGATCAACTTCGCACTCAAAACCGCGCAAGTATTGAGTGCATTGGTATCAAATATCGGCTCAAAGTAGCCGGGAAAAGTCTGTTTCAACTTCCCAGCCAGCGACTTTGTGTTTTCCCTCACCCCCAGTGGGGAGATCAGGAGGCTGCCCTGGGTACTCGCATCGTGCCGATGGGATAGCGAAGCCAGTCATTCTTTTTGCGACGCAATCTAGAAACAGTAGCGTCGTGAGGGGCGCTGCCTGTAGGATCAACGAGTTTCGTCCGCCAAAATCGCCGAACCCACAGGATGCAGCCATGACGACAAGCCTTGTCCGCTTTCCGATCGACCTCACCCGCTACAAACCATTGGCGCTCGACCCGAGTCGGCCCACTCTCACGGACGCAGAGCGCGAGACGCTCCGGGGCAATATTCAGTTTTGCCGGGATGCGATTGTGTTTTTTACCGCCACCGGGGCGGCCCACGGCGTCGGCGGCCACACCGGAGGGCCCTACGATACGGTGCCCGAGGTGATGATCCTCGAAGCTTTCTTCAAAGGTGCGCCCGATCGCTTCGTGCCGATCTGCTTCGACGAGGCGGGCCACCGCGTCGCGACCCAGTACCTGCTTGCCGCTCTACACGGAGATCTGCCCTGGGAGCAGTTGCTCCATTACCGGGAGGCGGGTTCTCACCTGCCCGGCCATCCGGAGTTGGGGCTGACGCCGGGAGTCAAGTTCAGTTCCGGTCGTCTGGGCCACCTGTGGCCCTACGTCAACGGCGTGGCCCTGGCCAACCCCGATAAGGTCGTCATCTGCCTGGGTTCGGACGGCTCTCAGCAAGAAGGCGATGACGCGGAGGCAGCCCGCCTCGCGGTCAAGCTGGGCCTCAACGTCAAACTGGTCATCGACGACAACGATGTGACGATCGCCGGGCACCCTTCGGAGTACCTGCCGGGCTACAGCGTCGGCAAGACCCTGAGCGGCCATGGCCTCGCAGTCGAAGCGGGGGACGGCGAGGATCTCGACCAGTTGTACACCCGGCTGTGCGCGGCAGTTAACACCCATGGGCCGGTGGCGGTCATCAACAAGCGCAAGATGGCGGTGGGCATCGATGGCCTCGAAGGCTCGACCCACGGCCACGATGTCATCCCCGTCGATAAGGCGGTGGCCTACCTCGAAAAGCGCGGCCAGGACGAAGCAGCCCGCTACCTCAAGCAGTTGCAAAAGCCCAAGGACACCTACACCTACCTGGGTTCGGGCAACAAACTGGGCTCCAACCGCACCGTCTTCGGCGAGGCGGTGGTAGAAGTACTGTCCAGGCTCGACGAGCCGACCCGCAAGCGGACGGTGATGTGCATCGACAGCGACCTGGAAGGCTCCACCGGCCTCAAGGTGATTCGCGAGCGCTTCCCGGATATCTACGTCAGTTCGGGAATCATGGAGCGGGGCAACTTTTCCGCTGCCGCCGGTTTCGGGATGGCCGAGGGCAAGCAGGGCATCTTCAGCACCTTCAGCGCCTTTCTTGAGATGTGCATCTCAGAAATTACGATGGCCCGTCTGAATCGCTCGAACGTGCTCAGCCACTACTCCCACGCGGGCATCGACGATATGGCCGACAACACCTGCCACTTCGGCATCAACAACCTGTTTGCCGACAACGGCCTCGACGACGGCTACGAGACGCGGCTATATTTCCCGGCGGACGCCGCCCAGATGCGCGCCTGTGTGGAGGCGGTCTTCCCCCAGCCGGGTTTGCGCTTTATCTTCTCGACCCGTTCAAAGACACCGAACATTCTCACCGCCGAGGGCAGCGACTTTTATGGGCCGGGCTACAGCTTCACCCCCGGCAAGGACGAGGTGATCCGCGAGGGCAGCGCCGGTACGATCGTGAGCTTCGGCGAAGCGCTGTACCGCTGCCTCGATGCGGTCGAACGCCTCAAGCAGGAGGGCATCGATGTCGGCTTGATCAACAAACCGACCCTCAACGTGATCGACGAGCAGAGCCTGGCACGGGCCGGCGCTTCGCCCTTCGTGCTGGTGGTCGAAGGTTTCAACCGGCGCACCGGACTGGGCAGCCGCTTTGGCTCGTGGCTTCTGGAGCGGGGCTTTGCCCCCAGATTCGCTCACCTCGGTACCCACAAGGAAGGCTGCGGTGGTCTCTGGGAGCAGTACCCCTACCAGGGCCTCGACCCGGTGAGCATCATTGCCAAAGTCAAGGAACTGGTGGGCTGAGGTGGCTTAGAGCCGGTCGCGGTTTTTGGTCCGCACCCGCTCGTAGAGCTGCTCCATCACCGCGATAAACGAATTGTCCCGGTGCCAGAAAGCCGGGTAGTCTCCCTGGGTCTTGACCAGAAGCGCTGCGACGGCGGTGGGCCTGGGGCTCTGGGGGGGCGGCAGGTGTTTTTCTCCGTGCCAGAAGCGCTTGAGGTCGATGAGTTCTGGAAGGGGAACCGTGCCGGGCCGCGTGTAATAAGTATCAATCGCTACCGGGTCCAGGGGCGTCGCTTCGAGCTGACTGGCGAGGGCGCGCCCCAGGGGAGATTTGAGCAGTTCGGCCTGCAGAGCCTCGCGGCTCAGCCCCCGCAACTCGAAGAGCAAAAAGGGATTGGCGTCCAACTCGGCTGCCAGGCGATAGCAGACACCAGCCACGTGCTTGCAGGGGTTCGCCCAGTCCGGACAGGAACAGCTGGTCTGAAAATCCCAACTGCCGACGGGCAAAAGCCGCTCGTCTGAGCGCTTAAAACTCGCCTCGATGTCGTCGGGCATCTGGTTCATCAACAGTTGCGCCACACTGCTCGCCTGGGTGGATAGGTGCCGGATGATCCGCTCCCAGGCAGGGGCAGGAATGTTCGTCAGCGCAATCGTCGTCTGGTAGCGGGGTTCCTTGTAGACCCCGTAGTAAGGGTTGACGTTGCCCCGCACCGTCGCCCGGATCGTCGCACCGTCGATCTCAAAGTGCAGCAGACGATCCGGCCCCGAGTAGGCGTTGCCCCGGCTGAGGCGCGCCCCATCGCAAAAGAGCCGCAGCGCATCGAGAAAGCGCTTTCCCCACCAGGTACGGCTGTGCTGGACCATCGGCTGTCTCCTATTCGAGTAGAGCGCTCTCGCTCAGGGCAATCAGTTCTTTGAAGCGCTCGTTGTCCAGTTCGCTCAGCCACGACTCGTCCGCGCCGACGATGGCGGAGGCGACCTGTTTTTTGTGTTCGATCATCTGGTCGATGCGCTCTTCGAGGGTACCCATGACCACAAATTTGTGGACAAAGACATTTTTGATCTGCCCGATGCGAAAGGCGCGGTCGGTGGCCTGGTCTTCGACCGCCGGATTCCACCAGCGGTCGAAGTGAAAGACGTGGTTGGCGCGGGTGAGGGTGATGCCGACCCCACCCGCCTTCAAAGAGAGAATAAAGACCGAAGGGCCGGTGTCGGGGTCTTGAAATTCGCTGATCTGCCGCTCGCGCTTTTCGCGGCTGACGCCGCCGTGCAAAAAATAGGTGTTGTAGTGTCGCTGGCGCAGGTGCCGCTCCAGGGCGGCCCCGATTTCACGAAACTGGCTGAAGACGAGCAGGCTCTCGCCCTCGGCGATCACCTCCTCGATCATCTCGCCCAGGCGGCTGAGCTTGTGGGAGCGCTCCGGGCTGAAGGGGCTGTTGTCTTGCAGAAACTGCATCGGGTGGTTGCAGATTTGCTTGAGTCGGGTGAGGGTGGCGAGGATCAATCCCTTGCGGGCGATGCCCTCCACCTGCTCGATCTGCGCTTCGACGTCCTTGAGCACCGCCGCATAGAGCGACGCCTGCTCCCGCGTCAACTGGCAGTAGAGCTTTTGCTCGATCTTGTCGGGCAGGTCGCGGATGATGTTGGGATCGCTCTTGACCCGCCGCAGGACCAGCGGTTCGATGAGCCGCTTGAGCCGGGCGGCTTGCTCGCGGTCGTTTTCTTTTTGAATCGGCAGCTCGAAGCGCTTGCGAAACTGGCTCTCGTTGCCCAGGTAGCCGGGGTTGAGAAACTGGAAAATAGACCACAGATCGAGCAGGCGGTTCTCGATCGGTGTTCCGGTGAGGGCGAGGCGGGAGCGGGCGGGCAATTTCTGGATCGCCCGCGTCTGGCCGGCCTTTGGATTTTTGATGTTCTGGGCCTCGTCGATCACCAGCCGCTGCCACTCGAGCGCGCCAAAGAGCCGCTCGTCCTTGCGCACCAGAGTGTACGAGCTGAGCACGACATCGTGGGTACGGCAGGCAGCCTGGAACGCTTCCGATGTCTGGGGACGACCAGAGCCGTGATGGACGTGGACTTTGAGTTGGGGCGCGAACTTTTCAATTTCCTTGCGCCAGTTACCCAGCACCGAGGTCGGAGCAATCAGCAGGGTCGGAGCCGCTGCGGGCGATTCGGCCTTTTCGTGGAGGAGTCGGGCAATCACCTGCAGGCTCTTGCCCAGGCCCATGTCGTCGGCCAGACAGCCGCCCAAGCCCAGCTGTTCGAGGTAGGTGAGCCAGGAGAGCCCCCGCTGCTGGTAGGGGCGCAGCCTGCCCACCAATCCGGGCGGATCGGCGAGGGCGATCAGCCGGCTCTGGTCGCTGAGCCGGTCCAGCATCGAGCGCAGAGCGGCATCGCATTCAAATTCCAGATCGCTTTCGGAGGCACTCAACTTCATCCACTCCAGCAGCGACAGCGCCGGTCGTTCCTCGCGGTGCCTGCGCCAGAACTCGAGCATCTGCTGCATCCGTTCCGCTTCGAGCACCAGCCACTGGCCGCGCAGCTGCACCAGGGGCAACTTGGCTGCGATCAACTTCTGCCACTCCGACTCGCTCAGGCTCTGATCGCCGATGCTCAGCTCGTACTGGTAGTCGATGAGCGTCTGCAGGTTCAATAGTCCCTGGCCCGCAGAAGCCGCCTGGCGGGCAGTTGCCTTCAGCCGAATACGGGCGCGACGGCGGCCCTCGGGGGTCCACCAAGCGGGCACCAGCACCCGAAAACCAGCCTCCTCCAGTACCCAGGCGCTGTCCTGCAAAAAGGCGAAGGCTTCCTCCACCTCCAGATCCAGCCCGACCGGATGGGAGGTGCGCAGCCCCGCCCAGAGGAGCGGGCACATCCGCGCCGCGTAGCCAAGGGCTAAAAGCAGGTTCGCCTCAAAATCGCTGCCCAGCCAGTGCTGCTGCCACTGCTGCCGTTCGGCCTCGGGCGCACTCCAGTAATCGAACAGCGACAACCGCCAGGACGGATCGCGGCGCGAGGCCACCAGAAAGCTCAATTGCCAGAGCGTCTGGTGCTCGTCCTCTTCCTCCGGTGCCTCCAGTTGCAGGCAGAGCACGAAGGCGGTGCTGCTCCACAGGTGGGTGAGTTTTTGCTGCCAGGATTGCCACTGCCGGTAATCGTCCAGAGCACCCGGACGATCCGCCGACCAGTAACTCTGAGCACCCGACAAACAGTCTGCCACCAGTGAGCCGCTCAGTTGCTGGTCGAAGGCCGCCGTCAGCGGCGTATGGGTGACGACGGCGTTCAGGACCACTTCACAGAAGTGGCGCAGCAGATCTTCTGCAACCAGCGGAGAACTGGGAGGCTGTAGGCCGACGCTGCCCAGGGTGCAGACCAGGGGCATCGCTTCGGCGTACTGCCTGAGGCCCGCCTCGTACTGCTCGCCGACGCACTGCCAGCCCGGATAGATCTGGGCGGGGGGCGCTTTCTTTTTGCCCTTCTCAGGGGGCAGCTTTCGGTATCTGAGCGCCGGGATGTAGTGGTCCTTGTAGATGACGGCTTTGAGAAACTGACTGCAATGGTGCCAGAACAGCAGATCGCCCCCCAGTTGAATCTCGCCCCGGTTCTGCTGAATAAGAAAGTGCAGGTCGTGCAGAAAGCGGACAAGTCCGCCCGCCGGAAGCCTGTAGCAATCGATCGGCTGGGGCTGCCACTGCCAGTCAGTGGGCAGTTCTAATTCCAGAAATCGCGCCAGCTCCGGCGAAGGCAGGGAGCGACCACTGGCGGCAGGCAGCAAAAAGCTGCAGCGGACGATCTGCCGCCGGACCTGGGCGGGAGGACCGAGGGGCAAGGACAGATCCTCGCAGAGCAGTTTCTGCAGCGTTGGTCCGCTCAAATAGCCGGGATGGCCGCCGCCTGCTGTCTCCGCCCACAGATAAAACGCGCCATCCTGAATAAAAGGATCGTCCGTTGGATCTAAAAGCCAGGTGCCGTGCAGGATCTGCATGACTGCTCTGTATCAGCAGGTTTTCTGTGGCCCGCAAGCAATCCTTCGGGCTGCCTCACAGTTTAGCGATTTTTAGCTGAGCCAGCCCTCGCGCAGGGCGCGGACCGCCGCCTGGACGCGGTCGTTGACGCCAAGTTTGGCGATGATGTTGCTCACATGCACCCGCACCGTGCCCGCCGAGATGTAGAGCTGGCGGCCAATCTCCGGATTGGTGAGGCCATCGGCCACCAGTTTGAGCACGTCCATTTCACGATCGGAGAGAGGATTGACAGCGGTGGTCTGGGCGATGCGGCCCAGATCCCGCAGCACGCGGTCGGCTACCTCCGGATCGAGCCAGGCCGCTCCGTCGCGCACCGAGGCGACCGCTGCGAGAAGGCGGCTCGCGACGCTGGCGGTGGCCTTGAGGCAGTAGCCGTCCGCCCCGGCAGCGAGCGCTCCAAAGACGCTCTCATCCTCGTCGTGGGAGGTGAGGGCGAGAACGCGCAGTTCCGGAAATTCGCGCTTGAGGGTGCGGGTCACCTCGATGCCGCTCACCACCGGCAACCCCAGATCCATCAGCACCAGATCCGGTCCCAGCGAGCGGGCCAGGGCCAGCGCTTCCTCGCCATCGCGCGCCTCGCCCACCACCTGATAACCGGGTGCCTGGGAGAGCACCTGGCGCAGGCCCAGGCGCATCAGCGTGTGATCCTCGACGATCAAAACGGTGGTCATCGTAGCGTCCGGTGGGACGGGCTTTTTCTTATCATCGCCTGTTGCCGGAACGCAGAAAGCTTAGTCCGGCCTTAACCAGTTGATCCAATTTTGTCACCAGGGCTGCTTACAATCCGCCTGTCTGAACGGGGAGAGGCTGCCACCGGGATTCTAGTACACCTGCCGGGGCAATGGGGAAGACCGCTCAGCCCTTGACACATTTGCGGGAGGGGAAGGGGATGAAAGACAACGGCAGGCAGACTCAGCGGTGGCGCTGGCCTTTTTCGCGTCCGGTAACTATCGGGGCGATCGTTGCGGGACTGGTGGGCGGCACGGCGCTGGTCGCCACTTCGATCGGCTCGCTGTCGGTCTATTACAGCGCTCCGGCGGGCAATCTCCAGACGACGCGCCAGTACACGGTGGGCGGCTATCAGGGGGCGGTCCTGCCCAACGGACGGCTGATTACGCCCATCGGGATCGAGGTGAGTACGAGTGCTCCTAAGCCCTTTGGTACCGCCCTTTCACCGGACGGCAACACGCTTTTGACCGTCAACAGCGGTACGACGCCCTTTTCGGTGACGCTGGTGCGCTATCTCAAAAGCGCCACCCCCGAGGCGACGCTGATCAACCTCGACGCCACTTTTATGGGGGCCGCCTTCTCGCCCGACAGCAGCCGCTTCTACGTGGCCGGGGGCGAGAACGGCAATATCTGGGTGGGCGATGTGGCGACGGCCAAAATTATCGGTTCGGTCAACTTGAACGGCAGCAGCCATGCCTTCGATAGCCCCCTCGATCCGGCCCAACCGCCCTCGCCGGGGTTCAAGGGCACTTTTCCGGGCAATCTGGTGGTAAGTGGCGACGGCAAGTACCTCTACGTCGTCGATCAAGGCAGCTTCCAGGTTTTCGTCATCGACACCAGCTTGATCGCCACCGGCACCGACGCCGAGGGGTTGATTACCGAACCGAACAACTTTGCTGCCGTCGTGCGCTCGGTAAAAGTCGGGCGCTATCCGTTCGGCATCGGCCTCTCGCCCGACAATAAGACCCTTTTTGTCGCCAACGTCGGCGTCTTCCAGTACACGAGCCTGACACCAGCCAGCCCCACGGGCGATCCGAATACGGATTTTCCGCTGTGCTACCCCGGCACGGGCTATCCCCAGGAAGTAACCCGCAGTAAGCAGATCCAGATCACCAAAGTCGATCCGCGCAACCTGCCTGTCACCCAGCGCGACCCACGGGGCATCCGCTGCGGTTACATCCCCACAAGCCAGAGCTTTGTGATCCCGGCTCTGGGGAGCCCGAACGTGCCGGAATCTTCGTCGGTCTACGTCCTCGATGTCAGCTCCCCGACTGCGCCCGTGCTCAAAAAGATCGTCAAGACCGGACCACGGGTGGGCGAAACCGAAGAAGGGATCGAAACCTACAGCGGCAGCCACCCGAACGCGGTGGCGATTGCCCCGACGGCAATCTACGTCTCCAACGGCAACAACGACAGCATCTCGGTGCTCGATCCGACGAACCTGCGCGAACTGGGCCGCATCCGCCTTGGTTTTTTGCGCGGCCTCGATCGCCGCCTCAAGGGTCTGCAGCCGGTGTCGCTGGCTCTCAGCCCCGACTACCGCACCCTCTACGTCGCCCAGGCCGGTATCAACGCCGTTGCCGTCATTCGTCTCGAAGGCAGCGGCGGTACGGTAGTAGGCCAGATCCCGACCGGCTGGTGGCCCAGCAGCGTGCGGGTGAGCAGCGACGGCAAAACCCTCTACGTCGCCAACGCCAATGGCCGGGGGGCCGGTCCCAACAACGACTTTCCGCCCGACGATCTCGGCTCGCCCAAATCGAGCACGATCGGCACGATCAACATCTTTGCCGTTCCTGCCGACGCCCAACTGGCGCGCTACACCGCCCGCGTCCTCGCCAACAACGGCTTTACCCCCTCTCCGGTAGCCGAACAGAACAATCCGATTCCAGCCCGCAACGGTATCCCCAGTCAGCAGATCAAGCACATCATCTTCATCAACAAAGAAAACGCTACCTACGACCTGCTTTTAGGAGACATTGCCCAGACGCGCACCGGTATTCCCGCCAACGGTGAACCGCGCTATTCGCTGGGTGAGGCGGCAAGTCCCAACCACCACGAACTGGCGCTCAGCTTCGCCTTCAGCGACAACTTCTACCTTGAACCGAACGTCTCCTCCGACGGCCACCGCTGGCTGACCAACACCTACACCACCGAGTTCGAGCAGACCCACTGGCCCGCCTCCTACGGTGGGCGGCGCAACGACGCCGGTACCGATCCGAACGTTTTTATTCCCTATCCGGGTCGATTGGGATTCACCGACGCGGACGGTTCGCCCGATCCCCACGACTACAACCAGCACGGCGGCATCTACCTGCACTTGGAGCGCAACGGCAAGAGCTTCGTCAACTTCGGCAACGGCTACGAATTTGCGATCGTCCAGGAGGACGGCGGCACCGAGCCCACCGGCATCCGCGAGACGGTGAACGTGCCGATGGAAAAAGTCGTGCGCGACAACAGCGATCACCTGTTTGCCGAATTCAACACCCATATCCCCGACGCGCCCCTGCAGGAAGATCCGACCCGCTACAGCCGCTATAGCCGCTTCAAGCAGGTCTTCGAGTCCCAGTACGTCGATCGCAAGAACAAGACCTGCAAGTTGCCCAACTACGTCGATCTGTACTATCCCAACGACCACGGCGGCGGCGCGAACGACATCTTCCCAGACGGTCCGAGCTGGGACTTTACCCGCTACGTCCAGGACAACGACGCTGCTTTGGGCCTCACCGTGGACCTCATCTCCCACAGCCCCTGCTGGAAGGACACGGCGATCTTCGTCGTCGAGGACGACACCCAGGACGGCTTCGATCACGTCGATGGCACCCGCTCGCTGTTTCTTGCCATCAGCCCCTGGGTAAAGCGCCAGTACCTGGGCAAGGCCCACTACAGCCTGGCGAGCATCTTCAAAACCGTCGATCTGGTGCTCGGCATCCCGCCCCTGAACCAGTACGACGCGGCGGCCACCGACCTGCGGGATCTCTTTACCAGCACCCCCGACTTTACCCCCTACACCTACGTACCGCCCCAGTTCGTGAGCCGCGCCAACCCGAGTTGGAGCCGCCTCACCAGGGGCATCGACTTTACCAGACCGGACGCGGACGAACTGCAGCTGCGCCGGGCCATCATGCTCTCGGAGAACCTGCCGCGCAAGAAGCAGCCGGTAGCGAAGATCAAGTCTGCCGGGCAGGTCAGCAAGTGAGGAGCGAATAGGGAGTTGCCTCAGCGGACGAGGGCGGAGGGTGTGGTCGCCGCTTCGACCTTCAGCTCACCTATCAAGTCGCTCACCTGCCAGCGGGTCCGCTCGTCCTCGCGCCAGCAGGTGAGCGTACAACTGGCGGTGCCGACTTTGAGGTTGCGCAGTTGCACTCTGTTTAGCCAGTCCGGCAGAACGGGGCGCACCAGCAGGCGGTGATGGCTCGCTTCGGCTCTGAGGCCCAACAGCGTGCGGATCAACAATAAAATCGCTCCTGCCGCCCACGCCTGGGGCACGTTCGCCTCCGGATAGGGCACAGGAAAACCGTCCGCCCGGCGCTCGATACCCGCGAACAGTTCCGGCATCCGCCCGGCCTCGAAGTAACCGGCGGCGGCAAAGATGCCCTCCGCGATCCGGGCTACCTCGGCATCGAAGCCGTAGCGCTTGAGCCCGGCGGCGATGATCGCGTTGTCGTGGGGCCAGACGCTGCCGCGCTGGTAGCTGATTGGGTTGTAGGCGACATGTTCGCTGCTGAGGGTGCGGATGCCCCAGCCGGACCACAGATCCGCTGCGAACAGACGGCTGACCACCCGGCCTGCGCGCTCGGGCGGGACGATGCTGCTCACGAGCAACTGGCCAGGGTTAGAAGTGATAGAGCGGATCGGTTGCTTGTCGCGGTCAAGGCCCAGGCAGTAAAAGCCTTCTTCTTCCATCCAGAAGCGCTCGTTGAACGCTTCAAAGAGGGCGTCGGCCCGGCTGCGCAACTTTCGGGCCCGATCGGCTTCTCCCCAGACTTCAAAAAGCTGGGCCGCCCGCCGCCAGGCGTCGTAGACGTAGCCTTGCACCTCGCAGAGGGCGATGGGCGGTTCGACCAGTTGACCGTCCGGGTAGACGATCGCATCGCCGGAGTCCTTCCAGCCCTGGTTGCGCAGGCCCTGCTGCGAGTGGGTGAGATATTCGACAAAGCCGTCGCCGTCGAAGTCGCCGTACCTGTCGATCCAGGCGAGGGCGCGCTCGAGGGCAGGACGGCACAGATCGAGCATCTGCCGGTCGGCGAGCCAGTCGTAGGATTCGGCGAGGGTCACCGCCCAGAGGGGCGTCGCATCGACGGTGCCGTAGTAGGGCGTATAGGGCAACTCGCCCAGTTCGGTGAGTTCGCCGCTGCGCAACTCGTGCAGGATCTTGCCCGGCTGGGCGTCGTGCCAGTCGTCCACCGCCTCGGCCTGCAGCATCGCAAGGCGCAACAGGGTGCCGCTTGCCAGCTCCGGATGGACCGCCATCGTCTGCAAGCTGGCGATGATCGAGTCGCGGCCAAAGACGGCGACGAACCAGGGAATACCCGCCGCCGGCATCCAGTAGTGGCGATCGTTGTCCTTGACGGCGATGCGCAGCGCCCCCATGTCCTCCAGCGCCTGACGGTACAGGGCGTTCACCTCGGCGTTGGAGGAATGCAGGTGGGTGGAGTGGGCCACGAAGTCGTCGCGCAGCTGGTTGGCTTCGGTGCGGTGCTGCTGGCTGCAGGAGCGGGCCGGGACCAGTTGCTCGCTGTCGGCCACCGCCGTAAAGTCGATGCAGGTGTGCCAGCTTCGGCCCGCCTCCAGCTGAATGTCGAAGATGAGCCGTCCGTTGGCGTAGCGGGGAGGGGCATCCGAGCTGCAGGGCAGGACGATGATCCCCCGCCGGAAGCTGCCGTTGCTGTAGGTGGTGGTGAGGGTGGTCTCATCCCAGGTGGTCGTTGTCTGGCCGCGCACCAGCAGTTGCCGGGACTTGACTTGAAAGATATCGGCAAAGTCGGAGCGGATGGCAAGCATCAGCTGAAAGCGCACGCTGCCGCTGGCGTGGTTGGCAATGTCGATGTCCTCGTGCATTCCGACGGCGACATCGCGCCGCACACTGATGATCAGTTGACCAGCCTTCACAGGACCGCCGACGCTGGGCATCTCGGGGTTGGTGAACTGGTAGAGGGCGCTGTGGTGGTTGATCGTGCTGGAGGCGAGCAGCGACAGGCGGCAGCGGTTGAGGGTGATCTCGTAATAAGAAATCAGCCGCGTGTCGCGCACGAAGAACCCCTGGGCCAGATTCTCATCGATCGAGCCGTCGGAGGCGGTGACAAGAAAGGTCGAACCGTCGTTGATCACGACCTGTCCAGGGTTCACCGTCACCTTGACCGGCATGATCTTTCCCTCAACGCTTCTTCCAGGCTCGCACCCTGCGCCGTTCCCCGGCCTCGATCCCCGGATAGAGCACTTCAAGAAGCGTCAGCGGCGAGCTTGACCCCCAGCACCTGGGAGTGACCGGCGCGGGCGAGGGTGACGCCGATGGCGCGGTCGGCCCGCTCGATCATCGGTCGCCGGAGCGAGACGACGAGAAACTGGGTCAGATCCGCCTGCTTGCGGACCATCCGGGCCAGGCGCTCGACGTTGGCTCCGTCGAGGAACATGTCCACCTCGTCGAAGGCGTAGAAGGGCGAGGGCCGGTAGCGCTGCAGGGCAAAGATAAAGCTCAACGCCGTCAGCGATTTTTCGCCCCCCGACATCGCCTCCAGCCGCCGCACCTGCTTGCCGCGTGGATGGGCAACCAGGGTGAGGCCACCGGCAAAGGGGTTGTCGGGATCTTCGAGGGCAAGGTGGCCGTCGCCGTCGGAGAGTTCGGCAAAGAGTGACTGAAAGTGGGCATTGACGGCATCGAACGCCTGCATAAAGGCGTTGCGCTTGAGGGTGCCGCAGTCCTCGATGCGCAGCAGCAGCTCGCTGCGCTCGCGCTGGAGGGTGCCCAGTTTTTCGCTCAATTCTGCTTCGCGCTCGGCGGTGCGCTCGTACTCTTCGATGGCGAGCATGTTGACCGGTTCGAGCGCTTCGAGGCGGCGCTGCTTGCGCAGGCGCAGGGGCTGCAACTGCTCAAGGGTGAGATCGGCGGGGAGGGGCAGGATATCCTCGCCTTCGAGGGTGCCCAGCTCGGCCCGGCGCTGCTGAGCAGCACTCAGGCTTTCGTGGCGCTGGGCCTGGTGCAACAGCTCCTGCTCGCGCTCAAGAACCAGCCCTGCTTTTTGTTGCTGCAGCTGGCGGACCTGCTGTTCGAGGGCGTCGCGCTCGCGCTTGACATCGACGAGGCGGGCCTCGACCACCTCCAACTGGCTGCGCACCTGGGCAGCGATCCGGTCGCTGTCGGCCAGCCGCTCCTGAAATTCGGCTCGGCGCTGGGCAAATTCGGCTTTTTGATCGTCCCAGTCGAGGCGGCGCGAGAGCAGATTCTGGCGCTTTTCTTGGACCAGTTGCTCGTCGAGCTGCAATTTTTGGAGGTCCGCTTCGGCGTGGCGCAGCTGCACCTCGGCGCGGCGCACCTCGGTTTCGAGTTCGCGCACCTGCTGCTGGCATTGCTGCCAGCGGTGGTGGCCGTCGGCTTGCTCAAGGCCCGCCAGTTGTTCGCGAATCGCCGCAATCTGACTGCGCAGGGGCACCAGCTGCGCTTCCAGTTCAGCCTGCTCCTGGCGCTGGGCCTCCTCGCCCACCCGGCCACTCTCAACAAAGACCCGCAGCTGGGCCATGCGCGATTTTTGAGCAGTGAGTTCGCGATCGAGTTGTTCGGCGCGATTTTCAAAGACGACCAGGGCGCGCTGAGCAGTGTCAGCGGCGCTCTGCAACTCAAGAAGCCGCCGCTCGCGCCCGTCGATGCGCTCGCCCAATACCCGCAACAGCTCGTCGAGGTCGGCGAGCCGCTTCTGGATGATCGCGATTTCCGGCGGTTCGCTCAGAGCAAAGCCGCTGCCGCGCCGCCCATCGAGGCTGCCGCCGGTCATCGCCCCGGATTTTTCGAGCAGCTCTCCGGCCAGGGTGACGATCCGGTAGCGCCCCAGCGCCCGCCGGGCCTGATCGAGGGTGCGAAAGACCACCGTATCGCCGAAGACCTGGCTGAAGGCCGCCTCGTAGCGCCGGTCAAATTCGACGAGGTCGATGGCGTAGCCCAGAGCGCCCTCCTCGCGGGGCGACTCGTAGTAGCGCTGGGCGCGCAGCTTGTTGAGGGGCAAAAACGTCGCCCGCCCGGCGCGCCGCGACTTGAGTAGCTCGATTGCCTGGGCGGCTGTGGCATCATCGTCCACGACGACGTTGTTGAGGCGATTGCCGGCTGCCACCTCCAGGGCGGTGCGGTACTGCGCCTCCACCCGGCCCAACTGGCTGATGAGCCCGTGGACGCCCTTAAGACCGGCCTGGAGCACTTCTTGCGTGGCCCGGCTGCCCTCCGCCTCGCGCCAGACCTGCTGCTGGGTCTCCAGCCGGTCCAGCTCGCGGGCTTTCTCAGCGCGTTCTTTTTCGAGGCGGCGCTGGGTGGTGCGGTCGGCCAGCTGCTGCTCGCGCTCGCTTTCAAGTTCACAGCGGGTCGTTTCCAGTGCGCTGCGCGCGCCGGTGAGGCGCGTCTGGGCCGCCTCGCAGTCAGCCGCCAGTTGGGCGTGGTTGGCCTCAAGGGTGGCCAGCTCTTTGCCCTGGCGCTCGCTCTGGTCTTCTGCCTGCTGCAGGTGATCGCCCAGGCGGTCGAGGCGGCGCTGCAGCGGATCGTGCTCGCGCTGCAGCGCGTCAATCTGGCGGCGCAACCCGGCCTGCTCCTCCACCCAGCGGGCGGAAGCGGCGCTCAACTGCTCAAATTCGGCGCGGGCCGCTTCGAGCCCCCGCCGGTCCGCTCCCAGGCGAGCGGTCCACTGCTCGATGAGACTCGCCTGTTCCTGCTGCTTGCGGCCAGTGGCCGTTACTTGCAATGCCAGATCATCGAGGTCTAGCTCCAGCTGCGCCCGGCGGTTCTGGGCCTGCTGTTGCTGGTGATCGAGGTCGGCGATCGCCGCCTGGATCTGCTCGCGCCCGGCGAGAATACTTGCCAGTTGCGTGCGCAGGGCCACCTGTTCGTTCTCGCCCATCGCTTTGACGCGGGTGTTGGCGGTGTCGAGGTCGTCTTCTGCCTGCTCGATCGTCTCGCCCATCGCTTCGACTGCGGCCACCAGCCGCGCAATCGTCGCTTCACCGGCCTGCCACTGCTGGTGCCACTCGGCTATCTGCCGGTCGAGTTCGGCTGCAAGCAGCATCTGCTCCCAGGCGGCGAGCCGGGTCAGTTCGACGCGCAACTGGCGGTATTCTTCGGCTCTGGCCCGTTCTCTCGCCAGGCGTTCTTTTTGCTCCTGCAGTTCGTGGACGACGACCTGGATGCGGTCGGAACGATTTTCGACCTCGCCCAGTTCGCGCCTGGCTGCCTCGATCTTGCGGTCGAACTCGGCCACCCCGGCCAGTTCATCGATGATCTCGCGCCGCTCGCGGGCGGGCATGGTGATGATGCCGGTCACGTCCCCCTGGAGCACGACGTTGTACCCTTCCGGGTAGATGCGGTGGCGGGCCAGCTCGTCGTGCAGTTCGGCCAGGGTGCAGGAGTTGCCGTTGAGAAAATAGCTGCTGGTGGAACTGGCGCTGCTGACTTTGAGGCGGCGGCAGATGGTGAGATCGCCGCCCCCTGCCTCGCTGTCGAGGGCAAAGGTGACCGTGACCGCCAGCTCACCTTTGGCGACACCCTGATGGAGCAGATCGGAAAGTTTTTCGGCGCGCATTCCCCGACTGGTCGAAAGCCCGAGGGCAAACAACAGCGCGTCGATGATGTTGGATTTGCCCGAGCCGTTGGGTCCGGAGACGACGGTAAACCCTTCGAGCAATGGGATGCGGGTATAGGGGCCGAAGGACTTGAAGCGTTCGATCTCAAGACACTTCAAATGCATGGGGGACTCGTGGGCAAATGTCCCAGTCTGGTTTTAGTAATCCTACATTTAGTGTCTCCAAACCGCAAGACCCCCCACAAAATCCACCACGTTTTGAGGAGCCGCCGGAGCCGGAAAAGCAGCTTCGCAGGGATGGAGCGCATTATTGCTGTTAGCTGCGGCTATAAAATAACAGCCAACAAAACAATGCCGATGGCTGCTCTGGAAGCGAACTGAGGCGCATCCGCAGCCAGATTGGACTTTGTTGCCCTTCAAGATTAAAAAGGCGGTACGCAGAAGATGGCCACCGATTACATCGTCTTTGTCCACGGAGTGAATACCCGCGAAAAGCGCGAGCAGCCTGGCTACGCCGATACGTTATTTTCGCGCATCGAAGACAACCTGCCAGAACCCGGACAGATTCAGCTAAAGAAAGTGCCTCTCTATTGGGGGGATGTCAATATCGAAGAAGAAGACAGGTTGCTGAGCGCCCTGGAGGGGTCCAGTACCTGGAAGCAGCTCTGGTTTCAAGAATTTCGCTCCAAACAGTTACTGCAGTTTGCCGGTGACGCTGCCCTTTATATCAGCCGTGCCGTCGGTGCAAAAGTGGTGGACAGGCTCCTGGAGCAGGCAAAAGCGGGTTTGAGTAACTTTAAAGAACAGGACCGGCTGCATCTTGTCACCCACAGTTGGGGAACGGTGATTCTTTTCGACGTGCTGTTTGCCGCGCGCTGGGATCCTGAAAATACCCCCGGCTATAAGAGCGTTCAAGAGATCCGAAAAATTCTGTATGGCCTGGAACCTGATGCCGGTTCGGGGCTGCGCCTCACGAGCATTCACACGATGGGCTCACCGATTGCGATTTTCAGTTTGCTCGATATCGATGAGATTACAGAAGTCAAGCCCAGCCACGACATCACCCCCCAATTGCAACAGTTCCTCGAAAACATCCATCGGGTGCTGGGCAGTGCCCTGCCCTGGAACAACTTCATCCATCCCGGCGATCCGGTCGCTTACCCGCTGGAGGTGCTCCTGCCCCAGCTGGTGGACGGCGAGAGCAAGTTTCTCGATGTGCAGGACATCGTCACCCACAACGCGAACCTGGGCGACTACATCACCAACGCCTTCAGCCAGTCGATCCTTGCCCTGCTCCACGGTGGAGACGCCCACAGCAGCTACTGGCAGAGCGAAGAGGTGGCCAAAAAGATCGCCGAGCAGATCGCCAGAGTTGCCAGGAGAAACGGGCAGGGCTGACAGCCCAGGCTGGCCGGTCTATTGCTGATACAAGTCAACACTTCATTTGATCTTCATGCCGGATCGATCCATAGCAGCATAGTCTGAGATCAGGAGGGGAATGTGTGACTTGTCGTTTCCCTTAACACATCGCCTCCGGCAAATTCTATATTTGCTTTCCGCCCGCCGTTGCCCCCAACGGCGGGTTTTTATACCTATCAGCCCGGTTCGCTTCTGAGCATCTGCAGGTAGTGCTCGGTAAAGTCGCTGAGCGCGCTCAACCGGTCGGGATAGCGCTTGCCCACACTGGCTAAAAAAGCTTCGCGGGCGCGCTGTTCGTCGGGGTTGTTGGCCACCACCGCCAGCGAGCGAAAGCCCGGATAGTAGCGCACCGGGATGAGCAGACCGCCGTCGTCGATGAGCCAGCGGGAGAAGACTTCGCGGCTGTTGGGAAAAAACTGGGCCGAGGCGTTGCGCGCCAGACTGGAGGCGCTGTAGCCGAACAGGCGCACGAACGAAGGCAGGGCACTCGGTTCGATGCGTCCAATCAGGCGGGTGCGCAGGTTCTGGAAGATCTTGGAGCTGTTGGGCGCTTTTTCGATCGTGTCCGGGTCCTGGGCGGAGATGACGACGCGCACCCCGGCTTTGGCCCCGTTGGCGCAGAGCCTGCCCACCAGACTGGCAATTTCGGCGCACTCGAATAAGATCGGCGCTTCATCGAGAATAAAGAGCGAAGCGGGGGTAGCGAGGGCGCGGCGCAGGGCGGCGGCGTAGTTGGCGAGGGCCAGGACGGCCATATCTTCGATGTTGCTCACGTTGCGCAGGGCGAATACCAGTAGGGCGGCGTCGGAGCGGATCGTCGAAGGGGCACTCAACCTCTGGCCGACGCGGGAGTTGAGCCAGTAGGCCAGGCGCAGGCGGATGTGCTCGAAGGCAGGCCGCAGGCTGCTATCGTCTGAATCGACGCCGAGGCGCTCGGGCAACAAAAACGGCACCAGATCTTTTAGACACGGATACTCCTGCCAGGCGGTCGTCCCGAAACCGGCGCGGCTCGCCCGCTCGTAGCGCCGCTGAATCGTCGGGTCGCGCCAGAAGGCGACGACGCCCAGTTGCAGGAGCGAGCGCACCGTCTGGGTGAGCAGCGGATCGACCTGCTCGCGTCCGAGCACCATCACCATCAAGGCGGAGACGAGAAATTCTTGAAATTCTTCGAGGCGTTCAGCCTGGACCTCAGCGCTCCAGCCGCTCAGATCCGGTAGCTCGAAGAGGTTGAGGGTGTGGCGGCCCACATCGAAGTAACTGCCTCCGACAAAATCCGTAAAATCTGAAAAAGTCGAGGAGCCGTCGGGCTTGGGAAAGTCCATCGCGACCACCGGAATCTGGCGGACCAGGGCGTGGCGCATCAACACTTCAAGAAGAACCGATTTTCCAGACCGAGTCGTGCCAAAGAGCGCCAGGTTGCGGTGGCGTCGGTAGAGATCGAGCCAGACAGGACTCTGGCCCTCCTCGCTGATAAATTCGATGCCGGTGCGATCGGCGCTCTGGACGCGGACCAGCGGCAAAAAGCCGGGCGCTTCTTCATCGAGCAATTCCAACCGGCGGTCGAAGGGAGCGACGAGCAGCCCGTCCCAGACGAAGGGCAGGCACTGAAAAAAGAGCTTCCAGGCGTAGGAGACCTCGCGCACCAATCGGGCCGGGCGGTTAAAAAAGTTCGAGATAAACCGGCACCCGTCTGCCAATCGCAGCGGCTCGTCGCGCCAGACGAGCACGCAGACGGCGACGTACAGGGGCCGGGCACCCTCGATAAACGACTTTTCCAGTTCGGCTGCTTCCTCCAGCTTCATCTGCTGGGCGACATCGACAATCTTGCCCTGGCGCTGGCTTAGCTTCAGGCCCGCCGACGCCTGGCGCTGCAGGCGGACGGCGTTCTCGCGGCTGGTGCGCTCGTTGAGGGTCGAAAGTTCGACGACGATCTCGGTGTCGATCACCTCCTGGCGGGCGATCAGGTTCCACAGATAGCGCAACTGCTGAACCGGGTCGCTGAAGCCTGCTGGTTTTTCGTCCCAGACCAGTACCGCACAGTGCTTCCAGCGGCCATCGGCCCTGGCGATGCTCACCCGGTCCGCGCCGAGGCGGGGCGGCGTCTCAAACAGGGCACTGGCAAAGCTCAACTCGCCCTGGGCCGTCTCCTTGAGTTCGTTGCCGGCGAGCTGATAGAGCCGGGGGGGAGCCGCCGGGGGCGGGCTGGGGTTGACCTGCTTCCAGGCCCAGCCCAGCAACTCCTCGCTGCTTAGAGGCACCACCGGCAGGCGCGCTCCCAGGTTGAGCAGATGCACCCACTCGCGGCAGTGGGCGTGGGCGGCGCTCACCAGCCGATGCATCTGGGTGTGCAGGTCCGCTTCGCTCTCCCCCAGATAGCTCAACCACCACTCCTGCGCCCCCAGGGCAACCCGGTCGATCCAGTCGCGGGCGTAGGCTTGGGCGGACCACTCCGCCCAGGAAGGAAACAGCCACAGTTCGATCTGTTTGCGGCGGCCATCGGCGGCCAGGCGCTGCAGCCGCTCCAGTTCACCGGCCATCAGCCAGTCGAGGGATTCGCCTGGAGACCCGGTGCGCAGGGTTTCCAGTTCCTCCAGGCGATCGGCGCAGGCGACGAAGCTCGACAGCCGAAGCTGCAGCCGTCCACCGGCAGGTAGGTCGCGGCAGAGGGTCACCAGACCCGCACAGGCATCGACGAGCGCCTCCTGCGACTGGCAGGCGTGGATGCCCGGCGTGCGCAGGCCAAACACGCAGCGGTAGGCGTGCTTGCGGCGGAGGATATAAAACCCGCAGCTCAACTCCGGATGATTGACCTGGCCGACAGCGACGATATCGACCAGTTGTTCGACCGGCGTGAAGCCCTCCTTCTTGCGCAGCCGCTCAGAGGATCGCTGGGGCTTTTTCATTGCCTGAGCCGGGTGCGGGCCAGTTTTGGCGCAGCGATCATCTGGCCAAAAAAGCGGTGCGGGCGCTTACCGGCCAGAAGCAGCCAGAGCGTGCAGCCCCAGATGATGATCGTGGCGGTCCAGATCCAGTTGAGGCCCAGCACACCGCCCAGCACGAAGTAGCCGCCGATCACCGTGAGGAGCCAGGGAAAGACCAGATCGCCGGGGATCAGGTTCAAAAAATCGGCTTTTTGTCCGAGCCTGCGGTTGAGTTTGCGCATTGCTGTCCCCTCAACCGGCAGGAATAATCAGGCTCGTGATCACGTCGCCGACGACGACGCTGATCGTGGCGAGGATCGGCACGCGGGCGGTGGTCTGCCAGTCCTCGTCGTTGCGCGCTGCCTGCACTGTCCTCACGATACCCAGGGCGATCCAGACGAGGAGCACGGCGCGCAGCACGTTGATCGTCATATCGACGCCAAAGACGGCAGTCGTGTTGCCGGTGCTTAAAAATAGCGTGTCAAGCCACACACGGGCGTTCTCAAAAAAGACGGCCTGGGCGGCTTTTGGGTGCAGGTAGCTGTCGGCGAGGGGCAAAAGGGTGGCAAACAACAGCCGCGCTCCACCGCCGGCGTGTCTGGACAGCGCGGCGCGGACGGCAAGAAGTTGAACAGGCCGAAAGGACATGACTTTTTCTCCTAAAGGGTTGGCATGGTAAGGCCGATAGCGCTCTGCAGCAGGTAGAGGCTGACTGGTGTGCCAAATTGCTGGCGCTGGTAGGTGTAGGCGGTCTGGCGGGCGGCAGCGTATTGCTGGGTGCCCACCAGCGACATCAGCCCAGGCACGAGGGTGCTCAGGTAGGGCTGCAGGGAGAAGAAGCTGGGTGGCGGAAAATAAGAAGTCATCCAGTTACCTCAAATCTAGAGCGCGGGGGCGGCCTGCACTTGCGGTGCCTCCGGCAGTTGGGCCGCCGGAGAAGCTTCTTTGATCGACGAGCGGTTGCGCGCGTAGGCTCTCTGGCGGGCAAGGGTGAGCGGGTCACCGGCGGCCAGATCGAGCAGGACCGGCAGAGCGCTGAGCGAATCGAGGGAAAGGCGCTGGTAGAGCTTTGTGTAGCGCAGCAGGTTCTCGGCGTACTCGGGGTTGTAGGTGCGCCAGTTGCCGCCGTTGTGGGCCGCTGCCACCTTTTCGGGGTCGCCCGAGCGCATCGCAGCAAGCAGCCCCCCGTGCAGGCCCCGCGCGTCCTCGCCGTGGCGGATGAAATCGGCGAGCACCTGCAGCTGCGTTCTGGGGTCCGGCGACTGGATGGCGGTGAGAAGTTCGCTGCCACTTTTGCCGCTGCGCTGCTGCCAGCGATAATCGAGGGTCTGGTAGCCCGCGATCTGGCCGTAGCCGTAGGTCGTCGCCAGTTCTCGCAGCTGGCCGGGCGTAAAGTCGGCGAAGCTGCGCATCGCCTGCAATTTTGCTTCTGTGGTTGGACGGGGACCGGTCATACTGGCGAGCAGTCCCGGCAGGCTGACCGCCTGGGCGTTTGCCCGTGCAAACAATTCATCGATCGCCTGTTTGTCATTGCCGGGATCGAAGTGTTCCAGTTGGGGGCGCTGGGCATTGAGCTGACGGTGGACCGCGCCGAGGGATCTAGCAAAGCTCGCCTCCCAGCGCGGCAGGCTGTGCTTGCCGCCGCTACTTTCTTGTTGCATGAGAGCGTAGAACCAGTCCGCCGGAATGTGCTGCGGGCCATCGCCCCCGGCAACCGCCTCCAGCTGCGCCCGGTAGTCCACCCCCAGGTGCGTATGGCGATCGAGCCTGCCGTCTAGAATCGCGAGCTGCTGTTTGAAGCTGCTGGAGCCGAGGTGAGTGGCGCGGGCAGCCACCGCCTCGCCCAGGGCCTGAGCGGTGGTACCGTCGAAGGAACCCACCGGCAGATGATGCTCCTGCTGAAAGTTCTGAATCGCCCGCTGGGTGCCGGAGCCGAGCAGGCCGTCGATCGTTGCCGCTGAGGAGGAACCAGCGCCGGCGGTGTAGCCCAAAAAGACCAGTTGCCGCTGTAAACTCTTGACCGCCTCCGGGTCGCGGGCAAAGGCCGCACGGCTGTCTTCGCCTGTATCGAGGTTCTGCCAGAGGGTCTTTAGCTGATTGGCCCGCTCCCTGGTCCCATTGCCCAGCGCCACAGCGCGCGTTGCCGGATTGCGAAAAAGGTCCATCGCTCGCACTCCTTAAAGGCTGTAGTGTCTCTGGGCCAGTTCGTCGCTGAGAGCCTGGTGAATCGCCTGAAAGATCGCCTCGTAACCGCGCTTGTCGGTCTGCAGCTCCAGATTAAGAAGCGAGCGGGTCACGATCTCGAGGTTGTCGAGGCGGGCCGCCAGGTAGGCTCCCTGGTTGATCTGCTCGGCTAAAAGCAGATTGCGCGCCTCGATAAGCTTGGCTTCGAGCGATTCTGCATCCGGCTCCGGCTGGTTGCCGAGTGGGTCGAGATTTTGCCTCACACTCCAATCGAGGGCCGCGAGGGCGTACTCGATCGGCGTGCATTCGAGCTGTTCGCTCAGCGCCTGCAGCTGGTGGGCCAGCGCCTCTGAAATTTCAAGCGTGATCGCCATCGTTTGCTCCTTTGCTTACGCGACGTTCAATTGCAGCGGCACAACCTGCTCGTGCTCCCGGCCACCTTCTTGCCAACAAAGCCGGATGTGGCGCACACCCAGGTAATCAGCGGCGATCTGCCAGAAAAGCCGGGTCGAGCGGTGGCGCAGACAGCCCAGGGCGAAGTCGGCCTGGTAGGCGTCGCTGCAGTGGAGGTGCCATTCTCCTTGCTGGACGGTGCTTGCCAGTTGCCCGAGAAAGTCCCGGTACGGCTGGGGCGGATTGACTTCGCTAAAAAGACGCCGCCAGAAGGGTCTGAGCGTCGCCGCTTTGCCCTGCCGCCCGCGCGCCAGTTGCGCACTCAGGTAGCTTTGATCGCTGTTGTAGTGCCAGTCGCGGCCAGTGAGCATCTTCTCCAGCGCCGTGCAGGCAGAACCCACCTGAGCAAAGCGCTCCCGTCGGGTACTGTCGCGGCGGCACAGATCCAGATAAAAGACGGCGCGCTCCCACGCCTCCAGCGGCTGGCGCAGGCGCTGCAACATCGCCGTTACCTTCGACGGATCCGCTCCCAATAGCTGCTCGAGCGCCTCGATGTGGGTGGTGAGGGCAACCCACCGCTGCGGCACGCCCCGGCGGCTATCGGGCCAGAACGCCGGCAGCGTTGTCGGTGAATTCGTCTGGCCAGTGTCGCTTTTTTGCAGCAGACCCTGCAGTCGCGAGAGATTCTGACCAAATTGTTTTTCAAGAAGCAAATTCAGCACCTGCTCGCGGGCCGGCCCGCTCCAGCGCTCAATGAGTTGCACGGCACTGACGTCCGATTCAAAGATATCGATTCCAGCCCGCTGCGCCCCTGTACGGCCCTGCAGGCGCACGACATGCCGTCGCAGGGTCCGCACCGAGACTTTATCGACGCTGCCCGCCGCGATGCCCTCCTTGAGAATCCGGGTGGCTTCCTCCGGTTCGAGGCGCATCAGTTCGGTGAGCCGTCCAACCCCCAACCCCAGCGCGCCGTGCAGCTCTGTCCGCTCCGCCAGGCGCATCGCGTGTCGGCTCACAGTATGGCCAAATGGACATCTTTCGGAGTCGAGAAAACTCTCAAAGCGAGCAAAGCCCATCTGGAGATAGAGCCGCTGCTGCTTGATGGCCAGAAGTGCCCTGCCAAGTTCCAGCCGCTGTCCAGCGTCCGGATCGCCGCTGTGGCGCAATTCATCGAGAATCTGTAATTGGGAGATCATTGGAGAAATCCTGCAACGTTCTTCGCTTGCAGGCATCATATCTAATCTGATTAATTCCCACAACTGGGATGATAAGAAGAATTTTGTGTGGCCGGTGCCGGACAGTGGGGTGATGCCGTCCCCCTACGCCGCCGATGCCTGGTGGTACATTAGGGAGAGATGGAGAGGTGGTAGAGCGGTTGATTGCGCCGGTCTTGAAAACCGGAGAAGGGAAACCTTCCGTGGGTTCGAATCCCACCCTCTCCGCTTACATTTCAGCCTCAAACCTTTACGGGATGGGACTTTTTAGTGTTCGCGCTCTTCCCAGGCGACAGGGACAGACGTGTACAGAGTGGTACAGAGAGCTATAGAATTTAGTGACGCTGGTAGTGACGCATCATTTTGACGCCCAGCCGTCGCTAAATTTCCGCCCCGTGGGGGCGCTCGACATGCGGCCTGAGACCCTGGAAAGCCTGCTTGATAAAGCGAATGGCCGCCTGAAGGCCGGTAGGGTCGGCGTCACTATTTTCTGGCGAGCTGGGAGGAACAAGCTGCACCTGCGGGGAATGTTTCCACCCAGACCAGGGAGTGAGCGGACAACCCCCTATCAGCACAGGGGCATTTCATTCTAAAGAGAATTTTGAGGGTTGACAGGCCAAACATACAGCGTCTCTGCGCCTGAGCACGGTTCTCCATCAACAGCGAACGCTACAGGTTCAACGCAAAGCTTCGCGCCACTGTCCACACTTGCACTAAAGGCAGGGTTCGGATGCGACTACGGTCCTCGCCGAAGGTCACGTCCTTTGGATAATGAACTTTATTCTCGATTCCCCAATGACCACGTATCCGCTCAGCAAATTCCCTCGCACTCGCTTCGATGCTCGACAGGTACCAGTGCGTCTTTATCGTTATACTCCCCCGCAACTCTCGATACCGCTCCAGGCAAATTAGCGTTTTTACTCCAAGCCAATCTGCAAAGCACTCTTCCTCTACCTTACAAATACTCACCTGCCGTTTTTCTAAACGGTGGTGACCTTGCTCTTCACTCTCCCACTGCTCTTCCACCTCAAAGTTTTTGCGCACTCGCTCCAACAGTTTTGGCTGGTTGCCTTTGACGATGGCAATGTAGTGGTTTCCGCTTTCTATAATGCTTTGACAGTTTTTTTTGGGTATTTATAGCATCAAAAGTAAACACGACACCTTTGAGTGCTAACTGCTCGATGAGTGCTGGTAAGGCTTTAATTTCGTTACTTTTTTGAGCGACTTGCTGATGAGCAACAATCCAATCACGTTCGACGAGATAGGCATGAACGATTTGAATAGCAGGATGGGGTTCGCTGTGGGGGTTATTGTGCTGCACACAGTAAGAACCCTTCAGTACTTTCCCATCGAGGGCAATCGTCTCCCCAGCCAAAGGTTCAACCTTCAAGAACTGCGCAATGCAGGCGGCGTACTGCTGATAGTCGATTTGTAAGAGGACACGGCGGATTGTACTGTAGGAGGGCAGGCGTTGCTTTTCAATATCAAACAGTTCGATGAGAGCTTCTGAGTTGGCTTTGATCCAGTCGTCGATAGCGAGGAAGCCCCGATTACCGGCAACAACAGCTATGGTAAAAATAGTCAAGCACAAAGACAAAGAGTGTCTGCGTCCTTCCCCTCGGCGTTGGTCCGTCAGATTCTCAAAAGCATGAAGGATGGCGAAGTCGCGCACTGGAAAACCTGCTACGCCTGTTCTCCAGCTAGTCTAACCTATAGAATGAAACAACCCTGGTATTTGGCAGAGAAAAAAGAGGCGTATCGCCCTTCAAAGGGTGGTCAACTTGACCACCTTACGGAACCACAAAGGACAGCCGAAAAACTCCGTCAGCTTGAGGGAGTTAAAGGAGAAACCGCTGAGCGCCCCTGCCGCTACTGCTGGCCGTTCTGCTCGCCGCGCTGCTGGAGAATGTCGAGTATCCGCCGGTTCTCTGTCTGCAATCCCCGGATGTAACCGGAGTTCTCATCGACTCGCACTACTAAGGCATCGAAACGCTCGATAAGGTCGTCGGCCACATCGACCAGGCCAGCAATGGCATTGACTGCCATATTGTTTGCCTCAGCTACTTGAACCGTCAGATCCGCAATAGCCCGGCTGTTGGCATCTACCTGCTGCTGCGTGACAGCCTGCTGCCGAATGAGCACTTCGAGGGCGGTCTCGATGCGATCAAGACGGCTGCCAGAGCCAGAATCGCGCTGGCCGTTACCAGTGGTCATCCCTGCTCTCCTTTGCCCTTGTCGTCGGGGACGTACTTCAATAGGTTGCCAAGCTCACACTCAAAGGTGCGGTGGTGAGTGCGCTGGGGCCGCCTCGCTCCAGCCGATAAGCCTATGAACCGGTACTCTTTCCCTCTGCCGGCAATGGCGGGATCGACATCCAGTAGTCAGGCAGCATGGAAACTTCAACAAATGTATACCCATTGGAATGGTACCAGCGGCCATTTTTGAACTCCACCAACTGGAAGTTCATCCCGCCAAAGACTGGGTGATTCAAACATGCCAAAACGTGCTCGCCCTCTGGAGGCATCTCGTCATTTGGGGACTTCCAGGACGATTGCTGTTTACTCACGAATTTAACCTCTTGCTGTTTGAAGTGTAGCCCGGCAAGGGCCGGGCACTTCCGCAAAGGCTCTGCAATGCGACCGTAGGAGCTTACGATGCTGCCCTTAATTTTCGTCGCCGCCTGGCTTTTCGGGGACGTACTTCAGCACATCGCCGGGCGTGCAAGTCAACGCTGCGCAAATCGCGTCTACGACATGTTTATCGGGATACACGCTGCCGTCATTGTTGATGCGGTAAAGCGTGTTCGTCGGCACCCCCGTCATTTTTGAGAGCCGGTAGACGGTGATGCCGTGCTGCTTGAGGAGGTCTTTGAGCCTGTTGGTCACGGTCACAGATTTACTCTACCAGTTCAAAATAACACATACTGCCATAGAACGACGATATTATGGGATGCAGTTGTAATGTTACATGCTACTATGTAATAATTAGAGCATAAAGAGAGCGGTCCCGCCTGGCAGCAAAGTCCGCTCTCCAACCCCGAAAGGAGTCCCCATCATGATTGCACAGTCCAACAGTCCTTACACGATCGCCGCTGCCGCCCGCATCCTGGGCGTAGCTGCTACCGCTATCCGCGAGGTGCGCGGTGCTTTCAACTGCCTGCTGGTGGTCTTTCGTCACGCTCGCGCCCGGTTCGTCTCGGCTGCTGCATTCTAGGAAGACTACGCGGCGCTACCGGCCACGGGCGCTCTTGCCCTTACTGGTGAGGTCCATCATCAGGGCGGCGGCTGCTACCTCGTCCGGGGAAGCTCGGGCGACCTCCACGCCGTCGATGTGCCCTTCGAGGGTTGCGACTGCCCAGACCACAAATTCCGGGCTCGGCGGTGCAAACACCTCGTTCTGGCCGCTGCTGCCGAGGCGCTGCGCACTGCCGTAGCCCCGACTCCGCTCACTGCTGCCAACGTCGGTTAGGGGAGGGACGACATCATGCAGACACCTCAGGGGCGTTGCCCCAACGCCCCCAAGTTCATCAAGCTGGGCGAGCGCATCCTGGGCCTCGCCCACGTCGTCAGCATCGACTTCTACGTCAGCAAGGCCAACAGCCTGGAGGCCCGCGTCACCCTCACCGGCCAGTTTGACGATGGCAACGGGAGCGAGCCGCGCTCGATGACCTTCGGAGGCAAGTGGGCGGAGGCTCTGGCCGACTACTTCAACACCGATGTGGCCCCGCGCAGCTTCCGGCGGTTTATCGCTAATGCCCATCTGTATTATTCAAGAAGGAACTCAAATCATGCCTGAACTTTCACCAACAATGGAACTCCGCTGTCTTGCCCAAACCCTCGCCAATCAGGCCGAACGGGCAATCAATTTTTCCTGTGCGCTCCGCATCCTTGCAGAGGGTGCTTCCAGAGCCGATTCAGGCGATTTGCAGCGGGCTCTGCAGTTTATGGGCTCGATTGCAGACAACGAATTCTGTGACATCAGCGATAACGCGCTCAAGCTCAAGAGTCTTCTGGGGCTCAACTAACAGCCGCCTACCACGAACGCAGCCCTCAGCCTTCTGGGGACTTTCTATTGTCCATTCATCCACCCACACTACGCGCACAATCACCATGAACCTCGTACAACCGCTCGCCATCCCTCCCCGCCTGCAGACGCCCAGGATGACCGACATCCTCGAACTCGGTCAGATGCTCGGGCCTGCCATCTGGAACCTGCGGCAGTTGCCCTCAGTGGAGTAGACATAGCCTTTCTGCGGCTCTGAGCGGTGATCATTGCCTCCCGCACCCATCCGGCTCCTCCGGTTCCCCTGGCGATCGAGCGGCCTGCCTTCTGTACAAAGGGGGCAAGACGCGAAAGCGGTAAACTTGGGAGCCTGTAGAGGGTTTGCCCGCGAGCTTTCTGTGAGGAGCCTGGCCAGTCATGTTGCTTCCCAACCACGAACGAGCCACGATCGACGTCGAGGGCAAGCTCAGAGGCTACTGCCTCAATCCCGACCACCCAATAAGGAAAGCACAAGGCCCGCGTGTTCAAAGCTGCTCTCGGTTTTAGCGCCGACGACGCAGAGGCTCTAGCGGACCTCATTCGCCAAGCCATCGCCATTCACGATGCCATTTTGTTAGGAGACAATGAGGTGGGAACGGGCACCCGCTACCGGGTGGACTTCGATGTTCCAGGCCAGGAGCGCATCGTCACCATCCGCACTGGGTGGAACGTAGACCAGGGCAGTGAAACCGTTCGTCTGACCACCTGTTTCGTCCTCGAAGGGTAAAGCTATGGATACGGATATCAACCTGCATGACGTGGTTGAGTTGCTGGTAGACCTGAATGAGCCGCACCTGCGGCAGGGTAGCACCGGCACCGTCGTAGACCGGTGGGCGAGCGGCGAGTACGAGGTCGAGTTCAGCGACGAGACGGGCCGGGCTCTGGCGATGGTGGCTCTCACACCCGCTCAGTTCCGGGTGGTCTGGAAGCTACCCAGCGGTGGGAAGATCCGCACATGAACCGGCCCGACTTCTCCGCTATGACCCTCGCTGAACTGAAAGCCCACATGCTCGCCCATCGGGAAGATGCCGAGGCTTTCTACGCTTACATGGACCGTTCCGACGCCGAGCGCCCTGTGCTCGCCATCTTTGAATCGGGTGAACCTCTGACTCAGGGAGCGCTCGATCGCATCCGTCGGGAGCGGCACAAGCAGAGTAAAAGCTGAGGAGCGTTGGTGCCGTCCAGGCTGCGGGCCGTTGTCCCAACGGCCCCGAGGCACGTCCGGCAACACCCCTGAAAATTAGTGACGCTAGTAGTGACGGATTGCTGGAAATACTGTCCAGAGCTTATCAGCGCCGGTCTTAAAAACCGGAGAAGGGAAACCTTCCGTGGGTTCGAATCCCACCCTCTCCGCTTACATTTCAGCCCCAAACCCTTTTGGAATGGGGCTTTTTAGTGTTCGCGCTCTTCCCAGGCGACAGGGACAGACGTGTACAGAGTGGTATGGAAAGGGATAGAATTTAGCCACGCTCTGAGAGCTTGTTTATAAAGTCGCTTCAGATTTTGGTGGGTGCAAGCGCTTGAGCATCAGTCGGATCATCGACACGTACACCATCGCTTCATGCGTCTCCGGCCATTGCTCATAATCTTTACTCAAACGACGACAGCGACCTAGCCAACCAAACGTTCGTTCCACCACCCATCGTTGGCGCTGCACCACAAAACCCTTGCCCTGCTTTTCGACGATTTGTACCTTCCAGCCACAGACCCGCTCGATTGCCTCACCTAAAGGTCCCTGATAACCCTGGTCAGCCATCACCGTCAAAAGGCGCGGTTGCTGGTCTTTCATGCCCATCAGCACCCCCACTGCTCCCTGGCTGTCATGGATGTTGGCCGCATGCACAAAGACAAACAGGAGCAAGCCAAGGCTGTCTACGGCGATATGGCGCTTGCGGCCCTTGAGCTTTTTGTTGCCGTCGTAGCCCGTCTCGAAGCCCCTTTTTCTGTGCTCTTGACTGACTGGCTGTCGAGTAAGGCCAAGCTGGGGTCCGCCTCCCGCCCGGCCTGCAGGCGCACCCGCTGCCTGAGAGTGCGGTTGATCGCCTCCCAGACGCCTTTATTTCTCCAGCGGGCAAAGTAAGCGTAGACCGTCTGCCAGGCCGGGAACTCACTGGGCAACATCCGCCATTGGCAACCGGTGCGGTTGAGGTAGAAGATGGCGTTGAGCACCTCGCGCAAGTCGGTCGTGCGCGGGTGGCCGCCAAACTTCGCGGCTGGCAACAGCGGAGCAATGCAGTTCCACTCTTGGTCAGTGAGATCGGTTGGATAGGGCTTGCGAGACATCGGCACAGGGTAATTATCTGCGTAGACTATAGCTCCTTCCTATCTTTATAAACAAGCTCTGATTGGTCATCTCCACCAGCATCCCCAGGTTCTGAAGTTCGCTGGTAGTGTTCACAGTTAGCCCGCTATGAGTAACCATAGAGGGGTAAGCAGGGCTCACCGGGTATGAAGTATACGGACTATCTGGAGTTTTTGAGTCCCGAAGAGATCCGCATTCGGGGACGACGCATCGGCCTGGAGAACATCCTGTGGCGGTATCTGGCCCTTAAGCAGACGCCGGAGCAGATAGCGGCAGAGTACCTGGACCTGGCCATAGAGGCGGTAGAGGCCGCCATCGCCTACTACCGCGACCATCAAATAGAGATGAACGCCTACCTGGATGCCTGGCTTGCGCAGTCCAATCAATTGATAGAAGCTCAGGAACGCAACCCCTCGCCGGGAATAGCGCGGCTCACAGCCTTCAAAGCTGATGGGCGGGCGCGGCAGAAGACCGTGTGAGCCTGCAGTTCCTCATCGACGAAAACCTGTCAAATCAGTACTGCATACAACTGTTGCGCCGCTCTCCGCAGCTGGTAGTTCATGCAATTGGGCAGGAGGGAGTGCCAGGGTATGGTGCTCCGGATCCTGAAATCTTGCGGTGGTGCGAGGACAACGATTTTGTACTGGTGACGGAAGATCGCCGCTCAATGCCTGGCCATCTCGAAGCCCACCTGGCGGCAGGGGGGCACGTTCCTGGTATCTTGACCCTCAGACCCTGGGCAAGCATGGGAGAGGTGATCGAGGAACTCCTGCTGCTGGCGGATGTAGCCGTTCCCGACGACCTGCGCGATCAGCTCGTCTTCATCCCTGTCTGATGAAAATTAACCACTCTCGTAACGACAAATTTCTGTAAATTCCTCCAGTTGTGCATCAGAGCCGGTCTTGCAAACCGGAGAAGGGAAACTTTCCGTGGGTTCGAATCCCACCCTCTCCGCTTACATTTCAGCCTCAAACCTTTACGGGATGGGACTTTTTAGTCATTTCCCTTCTGTCAGTTTATGCAGAATCTGGCCGGGCAGGCACTAGCTCAGATTCGAGCGCTCCGGCGCGTGACCGTCGCGCTCCAGCTCGGCGAGGGCCGCCCGACCAGCGGCGGTGAGCCGCACATTATCGACATCGACCGCCCCGACGATCGGCACGTTGTCGCGCGGATCGGGGGCCGCCTCGACGCGGGGCCGCTCCCGCTCGGGGATCGGCGCGGGGGGCAGTTTGTCAGGCTCCTCTGCTTCTCCTACCTGCTTTGCCTCGTTATAGCCGCCCCTTTCGAGCCTGCGGTCGCCGTAGGAGCCGGGCTCGAAATCTCCCACGAGCATTCCTTTTTGATAGATGTAATCGATGTGGCCGATAATCTCAGCGGGAGTGGCATCGAGGTGGGTAAAGTCCCGCTCGGATAGAGCAGGTACCGGCTGCACCTCCTCCTCTTCGAGCGCCTGTACGTGGGACAAAATAGCGTACAGCAAATCCCGACGAATCTTGACTGGCATGGCATTCTCCTGACTGTGTCTTGAGTGTACCAGTACAGACATTCGCGGTTGATCAGCCCTGCGATAGAGCCTGTGGGGCTCCGCTGCCCTTCTGTCTTTGCTGACAATGGCTGCGCAGTATATCTATCTTTAGAGGTATGATGGCGGTGGTCCACTTGTTCAACTCCCGCTTCCTCCGGCGGGCGGCCTCCAGGAAAAACGCTCGTGCCAGTTGCAAAACTTTTTTGTACAGCCTTCGGAACGGTCCTCTTTCTTTATCAGGGTGAACGTTCTTTCAATCAAACGCCCTGCCACTGCTGGCAGGTAGCCGTCCAGCCTTCGAGCCGTACTCTATTTATCTCCCAGCAGGCCATCCCCTGCGAAGCGGAGCGCGAGCCGGGGCTTGAGGATGCCGAGGCGATTGCGATGATGCTCGCCCGCCGGGCCGGTTACCGCTAAGCTCCGCTCACCCACCTGGCGTCGAACTGGTAGAAGGGACCGGCGGCGGGGCTGGGGGCGTGAGTTGGGAGCGCACGTCGTTGAGGGCCTGCTCGACGGCAACGGCATCGAGATAATGGGCCTTTACTTCGCCATTGGTATCGAGTAAAAAGACGTGCAGGTGGTTGTCGAGGCTCTCGCGCTCCTTCTGCTCCGGGCTTTTATAGCGGCTGGTGGTGCGCCGGGGGGGTTCTTTAAACAGGGCGTATTCGGGGCGGGGACTGGCAGCGAGTAGGGCCTGGCGCAGCCGGCCTTCCCAATCGAGGACGAAGAAGGTGTCCGCCACCGGTGGCTGGTAGGTTCTGCCTGCCGCTGTATATTCAGCCTTGATCCGGTCCATCTCGGCTGCGTCGCGCTCTTTGATCGTGTCGATCACGATATCTTCGGCGAAGCTGGGCACACCGACCAGGTTGACGACCCGGATGAGCTGGAAGCGGGGGTTGTCGCCAAAGGCGGATAGCAGAGCCTGATCGACCACTGCCCCGACATCTTTGGTGTCGTTGCTGCTTGCAATCACGACCGTCACCCTGTCCTTGAGCCGATCGAGGCTTATGGGTTTGCCCTGCCAATCGACGCCCGGTCCCTGGGTGAGGGGCGAGGCAGCGAGGAGCGGCGAGGCCCAGGCCATCCCCAGCGCCAGGGTGAGGGCGACGATCGCGATCTTGCACGGCTGCGGCACCGACATTCCTCCAGAGATGGCCCGTCCGCACCATCATGGCGGACGGGCTGTGCCTTTATTTTCTGCCCCCAGGTAGACTCAACGCTCAAGCAGCACTTCTTTGTCTGGGGCAGCCTGTCTGCGCGCCCGCCAGAGCGAGGCGACGACCGCAACGGCGAGGATAAGTGCGATCACCCCCAGCGACAGGGCGATCGGGATCTTGTAGATATCCACCAGCAGCATCTTGGCACCGACGAAGGTGAGGACTGCCGCGAGCCCCTGCTTGAGGTAGTAGAACTTGTCGATCACCCCGGCGAGCACAAAGTAGAGCGAGCGCAACCCGAGGATGGCAAAGACGTTCGAGGTGTAGACGATGAACGGGTCGGTGGTGACCGCAAAGATCGCCGGGATCGAATCGACGGCGAAGATCAAGTCGGTCGTCTCGACCAAGAGCAGCACCAGAAACAAGGGCGTCACCACCCACTGCCCGGCCCGCTTCAGCAAAAAGCGATCTTCGACAAAATCGTCGGTGACCGGCAGCAACCGGCGGGCAAGCTTGAGGACCGGGTTGTCGGTGATGTCCTTTTCTTTTTTGGCGGGCAGGGCCATCTTGATGCCAGTGAAAATCAAGAAGGCACCGAATAGATAAATGATCCAGTGAAAGTGCTCCAGCAGGGCCGCCCCGGCAATAATCAATATCGCCCGCATGACTAGCGCCCCGAGTACTCCCCAGAACAGGACGCGGTGCTGGTAGATGGCCGGGACGCTGAAGGCCGAAAAGATGAGCACAAAGACAAAGATGTTATCGACGCTCAGCGATTTTTCGATGAGATAACCGGTCAAAAACTGCAGCGCCGGTTCCGGTCCCATCCAAAAGTACAGCCCGGCGTTGAAGGCGAGCGCCAGTCCAATCCAGACGCCACTCCAGCCCAGTGCCTCCTTGAAGGAGACGGCGTGCGCCTTGCGATGAAATACCCCCAGATCGAGGGCGAGCATCGCCAGTACGAAGAGGTTAAAGCCTACCCAAATCCAGATCGAATCCACAGTTGACCTCCAGCAGGAGCCGCAGGAACGGTGCTTCGCAGCAAAACCCCACGGCAAGTTCTTGTCGTGGTGGTCTCGCCAGTCGTGCCTGGGCACTTGCTACCGACCGGAGGTAAACAACCCCGGGCTGACGGCCGGTCGCCCTGCAGATGCAGGTGGCTACTCCCCATCCATCTTCAAAGTAACAGATGAATGTACAGTCGAGTCGATTTTCAGACACTAATTTTTGGAACCGCCGGCAATTCAGGGTATGGTCTGCCAGGGCGGCGGCAGGGGCGTCCAATCGGGGAACTGCCGCTTCGGGTGTTTGTGGCGGTAGAGCATGTCCGCCACCGGCCTGCCCGCGACAAGGTGTTCTCTGACCAGTTGGGGCACCTCCTCCGGTCGCACCCGGTCGTACCAGACTTCCTGGTGGGTGGCAGGCTGAACGACGATGAGCATCGGGCCGTTGCCGCACTGGCCGAGGCAGCCGGTCTGCTCGATCTGGACGCGTTCGGCGAGCCCCTGGTGGATAATCTCCGCTTCGAGGGCAGCGAGTACCCGGTCGCCACCGTCGCGGCGGCAGGTGCGGTTCTGACAGGCAAAAATCTGGATTGGCAGGGACACGACAGAGTCGGCAGTGATCGCCTGCCCAGTCTAGCGCTGCCGAATACCAGTCGGCTTTTTATCCGCTCAAGTCTCTGGCCGTTCGCGAAACAAAATGGCCAGCAGGCCGTCCCGGCTCGTCATCACCGAGAGGGTAAGCCGGTGTTCATCGATCGACACATTCTGAATCGCTACAGGATCGTGGCTGGACAGCCGCTCGATGACTTCCATAGCCGCTACAAGCTTCTCGATATCAGCAGTATCCATCGTCGGCTGTTGGTAAACAGAAAGCAGGACAATCGTCGGACAAAATGAACAACAGGTCAATACATAAGTGTGATGGTTCCTTGACGTGGATCTGTATTCCTACAAGATCTGCCCTGGACACCCAGCCGTCCTAGCTGCTGCCAGGAAGCTTTTGTTGCAACTGCTGGAGAGTTTGCTGGGCCTTGGCGTTGTCCGGGTTGAGTTCGACGGCCAGCTTGAGGGCGTCGAGGGCTTCTTCGTTGCGGCTGAGGGCGAGGTACGAAAAACCGATGAGGGAGGCGGCGAAGGATTTGTCTGTTGAATCTTCGGTCAATCGAAAAGCCTGCTGGGCCTCCTGGATCGCTCCGTCGTACCAGTTGTCGCCGTAGTAAGCCTGAGCGAGGCTCAGGTGCGCCCGTGCCCAGTGGGGCTGCAACTGGGCGGCCTGGCGCAGGGCTTTTTGACCGGCGGGTGTTTGAGAAGCGGCTTCTCCGTTCATCAGGTAATATTCGGCGAGCATCTGGGTGCTGAAGCGGCCAAAGGCGGCAAAGCCCCCCAGGAAGGTGAAGATCGCTCCCAGCACCAGCAATTTGATGATCTGCCACTGCCGGTAGGAAGCATTGGCCAGCCAGAAGAGCACCCCTTTAGCCATCGCCCTTGTCCTGGAAGGCGCTGCGCTCCGCTGCTTCGAGAGCCTCACCGCGCAGGACGCGCAGGATGTCGTCGCCGTAGAGTGATTCGCGCTCCAGCAGGGCCGCTGTCAGCCGGGCGTGCTCCTCGCTGTGCTCTTGCAAGATTGAGCGGGTTTGTTCTTTTGCCTCGCGCAGCAGCGCTTCGACCGCCCGATCGAGCCGTTGTTTGGTCTGCTCGGAGATCATCCGGCCACTGGCCGCCTCCAGGGCAACCTGGTCGTAATCCGCCAGAAAATCGTCGCTCATCCCCAACTGCCAGACGTAGCGGTGGGCGAGGCTGGCGGCGCGCTGCAGGTCCGCCCCGGCTCCGGTGGTGATCGTGCCGTAAAACAGTTCTTCGGCGACCCGCCCACCAAAGAGCACCTGCAATTCGGCGCGGATGCTCTCGCGGGTCTCAAAAGAAAGCTGCTCCTCGTCGCTCACCGACCAGCTATAACCGGCGGTCCCTTCGAGGTTGGGGATGATCGTGAGCTTGTGCAGGATGCGCAAGGGCCGGGCGTGGTGCTCGACGACGGCATGGCCCGCCTCGTGGATCGCCACCAGGCGGCGATCTTCGGCGTTTACCTTGCGCCGCGAGTTCATGCCGAAGGCGACCCGCTCGATGCCCTGGTTGAGGTCGAACTGGGTAATCTGCTCGTGGCCGTCGCGCAGGGCGATAAAGCTCGCCTCGTTGACGCTGGCGGCGATCTCAGCTCCTGAAAGATTCCACGAGGCGCGGGCAAGCTGGCGGCACTGGATGCCGGGGGCCGCCTGGACGTTGCGCAGGTAGTAGGCAAAAAGCTGCTCGCGCGCGTCGAGGTCAGGCAGAGGAACGGTCACGGTGCGGTCGAGCCGTCCGGGTCTCAGCACTGCCGGATCGAGGCTGTCGAGGCGGTTGGTCGCTCCGATCGTGAGCACGTTGGAGCGGCCAAAGCCGTCGAGTTCGACCAGAAACTGGTTGAGGGTGCGGTCGGCTTCGCCGCTCATGTCGAGGCCGCGCCGGGCAGCGAGGGCGTCGATTTCATCGATGAACACGATCGCCGCCTTGTGCTTGCGTGCCTGGCGGTAGACCTGGCGGACGCGGGCGGCCCCGAGCCCCACCCAGACTTCGGTAAAATCGGCTCCCGAGAGCGAGTAGAAGGGCACGCCCGCCTCGTTGGCGATCGCCTTGGCAAGCAGGGTCTTGCCGGTACCCGGCGGCCCGACGAACAAAAAACCGCGCGGCACCTTGGCACCGATGCGGCGGTAGCGATCCGGCGAGCGCAGAAAGTCGATGTATTCTTGCACCTCGCCCTTCGCTTCGTCACAGCCGATCACATCGCCCATGCGCACGCTCAGATCGCCGGAGCGGCTCATGACGAAAGTGCCGGAGCGCCGCTCAAGGGTAGCGGACACTTTGTCGATGGCAGCGGCCAGATCGGCGTTGTCGAGCTGTGCATGGCCGGCCCTCACCGCCAGCAAAGCAGCCTCGTTGACCGCCCGGCGGATCTCGGCGGGGGTAAAATTTACCGCCAGCTTCGCCGCAGCGAGCGGGTCGGCGCTGCTCTGGGTGAGCGCGAGGTAAGTGCGAAAGAGCTTTTCGCGGTCCGCCTCGGCGGGCGGGCCGATATAAATTTGCCAGTCGAGGCGACCGGGGCGCATCACCGCTGCGTCCACCTGATCTTCGAGGTTGGTGGCCCCGATCGTGATCACGGAGCTATTGACCTCGAAGCCGTCCAGTTCGTTCAAAAAAGCGTTGAGGGTATTGCTGTCGCCCTCGAAGGTGCCGAGATTGGTGCCCCGCGCTTTTGCAAGAACTTCTATCTCGTCGATGAAGACGATCGCCCGTGGATGGCGGCGGGCCTTGCGGTAGATCTGGCGGATGCGCTGGGAGCCTACTCCCAGAAACATGTTGGCAAAATCCGCCGCTGCCAGACTAAAAAACGGCACCCCGGCCTCGTTGGCGATGGCGCGGGCAATCATCGTCTTACCGGTGCCCGGCGGCCCGACTAGCAGCACGCCCCGAGGCGTCTCCGCACCGATGGCGCGGTAGGGGGCGGGGCGCTTGAGAATATCGACCAGTTGTTCGAGTTCGAGCTTGGCTTCTTCGAGGCCGATGATGTCAGCAAAGCGCACCTCGCGCTCGCGCTCGCGCTCTCGGAACCTGGCCAGCAACCAGCTACCGCGCTTACGGCGGGCGCTTGCATTCTTGCCCAGGCCCGTGCCGCCCACAAAGATGAGCAGGTAGGCGAAGGCAAAGACCATCCCCTGGATGAGGACGAACAGCAGCGTGCCCAGGAGGCCGATGATACCCTGCAGGATCTCGAAGGCGAGCATAGGGACAGCCCGGAAGTTCTTCTTATCTTAGACTTCGCCCCGGCTGCCTGCCTAAGAACGGCCATTCAATACGGTGAGGCGGTCTGCTGGCCCGATCGCCCTGCAGGAGAACACTCGAAGAACAGTCGCTTTGATTTCAATCACTCCCGTGTCGCCAAAAACTTCTACAAGACAGCCGGACAGGGTAAACGCGGCGTAGTAGACACCGCGTTCAGGATCATTGTTCTTTTTTCTGCTGTTACCGGCTCGATGATGATCGAACCTTGCTATCGACCCGAAATATCTGAATGTGAGAGCCTGAGTGTTGTGCCGTGTCGGGTCGTAGATACGCTGTAATCTCTGTCCTTCGGGCAATTCCACATATATCGGATTGGGGGTCTGAGCAGGTGGGGGCGGATTAATTTTGACCATACCCTGCCGCTTCAGCCTCTTGAAGGACAGCTTCGTAATCTCCTTGCTTCAATGCCTCTTTTGGAGTGCGTCCATCAAGAAACGGGTTGGGACGCACAAACCAACTCAGCTTTGCAAAATCCGAAAACTGCAGAGCTTTTAGAACGGCTGGAAAGCCCCGAAGCACTCCGTCGGGGCCTTCTGGATCGAACTGCCAGAGAGGAAAGCGCAAGGCTCCGTTGTCCTGAACAGCCAGAAGTGTCTGAGCCTTGACCCGGTCGTGGGGCGTCTGACGAGAAGTACCCAATATCTCAGCCACGCGGGAAGCCGTAATGGTGTCGCTCAAGAGCCTGCGACGATACTCAAATGCCTGCGCCAGCGTTTCAAACTCCAGTTCCAAGCGCTCTTTCGGACTGAAGCTGCGCTCAAGCAGCCGGTCTGCCCGCTCATCCATTTTTTGATCCTGTAAGCCGGAATATTTAGTAAGTATGTCCATAAGCTTCTGTTGCTCTTCTTCGTCAAGTGACTTGAGAAGACGGAGCTTTTCTTCGTCTTGCACAGTAAAGCGGGCCATTGCTGATGAGCCTCCTGCGGCTTTAGGCTATAGGCCAAGCTTGACATTCATGTAAGAGATGTCAAGTTGGCTCAGAGAGCTGCGTCGTCTTGCCGGTGCCAAACGGGCCAACCAGCAACACCCCCGAGGCATCTCTGCAGAGACAAAGGCTTGAATCGCCGCTGCTGGGGCCGGAACAATTTTCTGAAATTCTCACCACAGCGACAATCGGGGGATTCAGGAGGATTTAAGAAGGCGCTACTGCAGTGCCGGTGGGAAGGTGGAGCTGAGCGCTTCGTAGGCCAGGCGGGCTGCCGCCTGCTGGGCAAGTTTTTTGGAAGCACCCTCGCCGCTGCCCCAGCACTGGCCCAGTGCCCAGACTTCGTAGCGGAAGGGAGGAGGTGTGCCCACCGGACGGTACTCCGGCAGCTCGCCGTTTGCCAGTCTCTGGGTCAGCTCCTGCAGGGCCGATTTGTGGTTGCCGCGCACCGGATCGGCGAGCACATCCCTGCTCAGGCGCTCAAGGTGCGGCAGCAGCCAGGGTCGCACCAGGCTTAGATCGCTCGTGCTCAGATACAGCGCCCCGATCACCGCCTCGAAGCTGTCGGCCAGCCGGGTCGTCTGGCCCCGCTCGTCTCCGTCCGCTGAACGACCGACGAGCAGGTAGGCACCGAGGCCGTAGTGTTCGGCGAGGCGGGCCAGTTCGCTGTCGCTCACCAGCACCGAGCGCACCGCCGACAGCTCGCCCACCGCCAGATTGGGGTAGGTGCGGTAGAGAAAATCCGACGCAAACCAGCGCAGAACCTCGTCGCCCAAAAATTCGAGCCGGTCGTTGTCTGGACCCCCCTCCTGATCCGCCCAACTCGGGTGGATAAGAGCGAGCTGCAAAAGCTGCCAGTTCACCCGCTCCAGTTCCAGACCAGAAAAACCGGCTGCAAACTGCCGCAGTTGCAGGAGCCGCTCGTCCCCTAGATTGCTAGACATTGCTATCCAGGTAAAAGACGTACTCGTAGCGGTTGTCGCCGCTGGGGCCGGTGCGCTCAAAGCCCAGGTGTTCGTAAAAGCGGATGGCGACAGTGTTGGTGTTGAGCACCGTGAGCGTGCAGCGCTGCACACCCTGGGCCTCCAGTTCTCCCCGTACCAGTTGCCAGAGGGCTGTGCCGAGCCCGAGCCCCTGGCACTCGGGAGCGACGTACAGCCGCGACAGGTGCGCCCTGTCCGCCGCGATCACCGCCTGGGTAAAGCCAATCAAGCCCCCAGCAGGATCTTCTGCCACCCAGAAGCGACCGTCCGCCCGCTCAGCGGCGTAGGCGATGGTTTCAAGATTGTAGGTGTAGCGAATAAATGACTCGATCGCCTCGTCGCTCAACAGACCCCGATAGGTTTGCCACCAGCAACGGGTAGCGAGCGCCTGCAGCGCATCGAAGTCTTCCCGCACCAGGGGGCGCAGATCGACTGGACCAAGGGGGCACAGAACGAGCGCCCGGCGGGTGTAGCGCCCGACGCCCTGCTCGTCGCAGTTGCGCCGCAACTGCACGAGCCGCTTGAGCGTGAGTGGATGCTGCCAGTCCGGTGCCACCTCCGCCAGCGGCACCAGCACGAAGGCCCGCTCCTCCAGGCGCGGATGGGGCAACGTCAGCTCCGGGCTCGCCAGCACGCAGTCGTCGTACCAGAGCAGATCGAGATCGAGGGTACGCGCTCCCCAATGCACCGTCCGTACCCGGCCCGCCTCTACTTCGCGCTGCTGCAGTTCAGCCAGCAATCGCAGCGGCGAGAGGCTGGTCTCGAGCACCAGGCAGCCGTTGATGTAGAGCGGCTGCGGTGGACCGACAGGTTCGGTCTCATACCAGCTTGAAATCGCCTTCACCTCCAGGCCGATCGCTGGTCGGTGCAGCGATCGCACAGCTCTGGTGAGCACGGCAAAGCGCTCCCCCAGATTGGCCCCCAGTGCGATTGCCGCTCTTGCCACGGCGGTTGCCCTCTCTTTTCCCCCAGGATATATTTCGAGAGGGTCTTTCTTCAGCGGTGCTGAAGGTTCAACAAGCGTGTGTCTCTCCTACTAGAGCTGTTTTCTACACCAAAACCGATCGTCGGTGTCGTTCACCTGCTGCCACTGCCGACCTCGCCGCGCTGGTCGGGTTCCCTCGACGCTGTGATTGCCCGCGCCGAGCAGGAGGCGACGGCCCTCGCCACCGGCGGCGTCGATGGGCTCATTGTTGAAAATTATTACGATGCGCCGTTCGTACCGGGCCGCGTCGATCCGGCGGTGGTGGCGGCGATGAGCCTGATCGTCAAGCGCATTTTGCACCTGGTATCGGTGCCGGTGGGTATAAACGTCCTGCGCAACGACGCCCACGCAGCCCTCGCTATCAGTGCCTGCACCGGTGCCCAGTTCATTCGCGTCAACGTCCTGGTGGGCACGATGGCCACCGACCAGGGTCTGATTCAAGGAGAAGCCCACTCGGTCCTGCGCTACCGCCGCGAGCTTGGCACCCGGACGCGCATCTTTGCCGATGTGCTGGTCAAACACGCTTCGCCTCTAGGAAGTACCGATCTCTTTCAGGTGGCCCGCGACACCGTGGAGCGCGGCCTGGCCGACGGCATCATCGTCTCCGGCACCGCCACCGGCAGGCCACCCGACCTTGCCGACCTCGAAACCGCCCGCGCCGCCGTGCCGGAGGTACCGATCTTGATCGGTTCCGGCGCGACGCCCGACAACATTGCCCAACTGCTCGATCTGGCCGACGGTGCAATCGTCGCGAGTGCCCTCAAGCGCTTCGGCAAGCCGGACCAGCCCATCGATCCGCACCGCACCCGCCAGTTCGTCGATGCCAGTCACTATCCCACCAACGGCACGGGCATCAATCCGGGCCTGGTGGCTGACCTCGAAGAAGTCGAGAGCCTGTTTTGAGGCAGGGCAGCTACGAATGACTCAGCTTATACAGTTTTCATGAATCGTCCCTTCGATTTTTCTGCCCAGGCCCGCGAAGAGCGCGCCACCGATCCGGCTTTGCTCGCCTCGGCTCTGGCCCTGATGTACGACCGGGCGATACGCACCGGCTGGGAGCTGGACATGCCCTGCCGGCAGGAGCACGGCGGGGCGTTTCTAGCACGCATTGCAGAGCTGCTGCAGGCCCTCAAGCAACAACCCACCCCAGAAGAAATCTCTAGCTGGGAGCAGTCCCTCACGACTTACCTGGCCGAAGGAGCGCAGCGCGATCCTGCCCCTCGCCTGGCTGTCGCCCTGGAGCTGGCCGACGAGATGTCGGGTCTGGCGGGCGGATTCGTGCTCCAGTTCTCGTTTATCCCCGAAGAAAATCCTGCTGCCCTCCTGGACAGTGGGGCAGCGCCCGACCAACTGCTGCAGGTGCGGGGGGTATTGCGCCTGCCCTGTCTGCCGTCGTTTCTGGGCGAGCAGGTCCGGCTTTTGGGGAACATCCTGCGCGCTCTGGGCCAGCGCCACCTGGGCGCAGAGGATCTGGAGGGCTGGCGCGCCAGCTTTGCACCCCTGCTGCCGGAATGGTTTGCCCAGAGCGCGAATGCCTGTCTGCAGGTCCAGTTTGCTTCCCTCGATCCGGCAATCGGACTTGCGGGCGGCATCGACCTCGAGGTGAGCCGCATCTTTGCATCGATCGAGAGCCACTACCAGCGCTGGAGCCGGACGCGGGAGGGTCCGCTCTTCGGCGAGCATCCAGACGCGATGGCGCTGAACGTGGCCGCTTGCCTGGGCGAAGCTGCCGCTGCCCCTGTGCTCGACGTTGGAGCCGGTACAGGCCGCAACAGCCTCGCTCTTGCCCGCCTGGGCCATCCGGTCGATGCGCTGGAGCTGACGGTCGTGCTCACCGAACAGCTAGACGCCGCAGTAGAAGCCGAAGGACTGCCGGTGCGCGTCCTGCAGGGGGACATCTTCGACGCTGAACTGGCTTTGCCCCCTTCCAGCTACCGGCTCGTGCTGCTCTCGGAGGTGATTGCCTCGCACTTCCGCTCGGTAGACGAGCTGCGGCGGCTACTCATCCGCGCCTGCGAACTGCTCGCACCGGGCGGCATGCTGCTGTTCGACGTTTTTCTGGCCGATCCGGACTTTGAACCTTCTGCTGCGGCCCGCGAGATGTCGCAGCTGTACTGGTGCTGGCTGCTCACCCCCACAGAACTGCAACAAGCACTGGCGGGCCTCCCCCTGGTCCTGGTGGCGGACGAAGCGGTACTCGACTACGAGCGCACCCACCTGCCCCCCGAACTCTGGCCACCGACGCGCTGGTACGTGCAGTGGACGAGCGGGCGCAACCTCTTTCCGGTAGTCGGCAGACCGCCCGTGGAGCGCCACTGGCTGCTCTGCCGCAGGTAGGCGGGGGCAGGATACCCGTTCCAGCTCGATAGCCAGACAACCTCGGTTTCTCAGCCGAAAGCCGCCGGGCTGGTGTCACAATTGGCGATAGAGCCTGAAACTGTGACACCGACAAAATGCCTGCCAGCAAAAGGTTATGAGCGATTCACGTCAAATAAACTGTGACAGTGTTGTGCTCAGGAGCGAGCTTCTGAAAGAACTCGGGGGCTTGCCTGAAATTTCCGTTTCCAATCAAGAATGGATGTACATGCTCGAAGAGGAAACGCGCAATTCCCTGTCCATCGAGGGAATCTTCACCAGCGAGCAGAACCTGCAGGCGGTACTCAGTGGGCGCAAGAGCGCTCCCGAAGTTCTCAACTACTACCGCACCGCCGAATCCGTGTACGATCAGGCGCTGCAGTACTACCGCGAAGAGGATTTCCGGCTGGATACGGCTCTGGTACGGCACATCCATAGCAGCCTGTTCAAGGAAGTAACCGATCGGCGCGGTGAATTTCGGCACGGTGCGATCCGCATCCAGGGAGCCCAGGTGCAGCCTCCTGACCGAGACATCGACCAGTACGTGCGCGTCTATCTTGAATTGTGCCGGTCATCTCTTAAAAAGCAGCCGCTTCTTGCTGCCCTTGCCCGCTCGCACATCCTGTTCGAGAGCATTCACCCGTTCGACGACGGCAACGGGCGGGTGGGACGCATTCTGCTCAACTATCTGGCCATCTCTGGGGGCTGTCCACCCATTGTGATCAAGGGCATCACCGCCGAAGAGCGCACCAGCTACTACAGAGCCCTCGAAGCGGCGGACACAGGCTTCCATAGCGGATTTCCAGCGCCTGAAGTTGCAGAACTTGAGATGCGCCTGGAGCAGGGAAACTTCGGGCCAATCGAAGCCTTGCTGTGCAGCGGCTTGCTTCCAAGGTTGGACAGGCTGATCGCCATTGCCTTCGAGCGGCAGTCAGCACTTCAACCGCTGCGGGAAGTTGCAGAGCACTTTGCTGTCAAAGAAGCGACGCTCAGAAAATGGATCGAGCGCGGCAAGCTGATCGCCCTCAAGCGCGACAACAAGCTTCTCAGCCATCCCAGGTTGTACCTGAGCGACGATTGACTGCGGGGATCGAGGGGCTTTCACTCAGGATTGAGAATACGTTCAGTGCTGAGGTGCAGGTCCGGAAAAGTCGGTGAGACAATCTCCTGCCCAGCTTGAAAAATCGCCTCCTCGTAGAATCCTTCTTCCCAGACGAGCACACTCACCTTCTGCTCGATCGGATCGACAATCCAGTACTCCGGCACGCCAAATCCCGCGTATTCAGAACGTTTGAAGCGGTAGTCGCGCTTTACCGATTCAGGGCTGACCACTTCGATCACCAAAGGCGGCGGTGTCTGGAGCACAGCAGCAGTATTTTCGATGTCGTCCACCTGCTGTGCAGTCAGGATGCACAGATCGGGAATCCGTACCCGCCGCAGCGCAGTCTGGACTCCCGTCTCGCTCTGCCGTACCTGCCAGTTTCTTGCCAGACGATCGACTTCTTCCTGCAGACAAAACAGAAGAAACCGCACAATCCGGCCATGCTTGCCGGTGGCCGGGGTCATCCGCTCCAGAACTCCATCGACCAGTTCGTGGCGGTAATCGGTACCATCGTCGTAGTGCAGGTACTCTTCGTAGGTGAGCAGACGACCAGCGGGAGCTTCCATCAAAGACTGCCGAGGACAGGTTGCCACCAGGATAGCTTCGTAAATCAGTATCTGATGGACGAAGTGTACCTGGGCAACGGTTGAACGTACATGGCTAAGGAGACGAAGGTCATTCAACGTTAGACCAAAGCAGCCCTACGTCCCTTGTGGCAGATGAAAAACGAGACGAGCCTGCAACTGACTTCACCCATCCCGCCTGCAGCCCAGTTACAGTGAACCCCCCCTCTTCTTCCCTGCCCGGCGGGGGCAGGGGAGGAGAGCGGGGGGCAGGGGGGGGTGTGGAGGGGTGGGGGACGGTTTTAGAAATGCTCAAAACTCCAGCCCAAAACCTGCTGCTTATTTAGCTTCGTCTACTTAAGTACGGTTTCAATTCCCAGGGCTGCAGAGCCAGGAGTAAAAGATAGAGCAGGTTGTCGTCGATGCTGAGGGTCGCATTTTGCTGCCTGCCAACCTGCGACAGCAGATGGGGCTGCATTCAGAGTCCGTTTTGACTGTGCGTCTGGAAGGCGATCAATTGATCTTACAAAGAGCGGACATATTGTCTCCAGACAAAGAACCGGCTGTGGAAGAGATTGGGGGCTTCCTGATGGTGGACGCCGAGATTTCAGGAGACCCACGCACTGTGGTCGAGCGAATGCGCCAGGAACGCCCCGATCGTCTAGCCAACTTGTAATACATTCCGCTGCCTAAGGTCAGTGTCTTTAGTCTGAACTATCAGGTTTGAATTAAATAGCAGCAGCACCGACCTGGCCGGTGCGGATGCGCAGGGCTTCTTCGACGGCAAGGACGAAGATTTTGCCGTCGCCGGACTGGCCAGTGTGGGCGAGGCGCTGGATGGTGCTCACGATCGTTTCGACGGCAGTTTCTTCGACGACGATCTCAATGCGCACTTTGTGGGAAAGGTAATCGGCGGCGTCCTGGACGAAGTGGGCCTGGGTCGCTTCGATGCCGAAGCCGCGCACATCCCAGCAGGTAAGACCGTGGACTTTGCCCCGCAGGCCGCGCAGCACCCGATCGAGCATAAAAGGCTGGATGATGGCCACGATCATCTTCATTGGATCCCTCCGGCGGCTTTCAGGGCTTCGCCCTGTAGGGCCAGAGTACCGCCTGTCACCACCGGCTCACCCGCTTTGAGACCACTTTTAATCTGGACGTAGGTGCCGTCGTCGAGGCCGGTCTCGACCCGGCGCTCCTGGTAGCGGTGGTTGCCCAGGGGCACGTAGGCAAAGCTGTAGTCGCCGGAGCGCTGCAGGGCGTTTTTGGGCACCGAGAGCGTGTGGGCGTCGCCTACCTGGACTTCGATGCGGGCGAACATCTCGGGCTTGAGGGTGAGGGTCGGATTGGGCACATCGACGTAGATGGGCAGGGTGCGCGTCTGGGGATCGAGGGCGTTCGCGACGTAGCGGATGCGGCCAGGGAAGGAGAGCCCGAGGCTGTCGAGGGTGAGCTTGACCGGCTGACCCAGGTGAATTTTGGGGATGTCCTTTTCGTAGATGTCGGCGACGAGCTTGACGCGGCTGAGGTCGGCGACGGTAAAGAGTTCTTTGCTCGGATCGGCCAGTTCACCGATGTTGATGCTGCGGGTGAGAAGAATGCCCGCACGCGGCGAGATGATGTCGATGAACGGATCGATGCGCCGGTTGCGCACGACCTGGGCGGCGGCACCGGACTCGACGCCGTAGAGCGACAGCCGCTCCTGGACGGTGGCAATCGATGCTTCGCGCTTGGTAAGCAGCGCCTCGTAGGTCGTCTGGTCCTTTTCGTACTGGGTGCGGGCGGCCTCCAGGTCCGCCTGGGCAGAGATGCGGTCGTTGAAGAGCTTTTGCTCGCGCTGGAAGGCGGCCTTTGAGAAGGCGAGCTGCACCTTCGCCTGGCGGATATCGGCGTCGGACTGGAGAATCGTCTGCAACAAATCCGCCTCGATCTGGCCCACATCGTCGGATTTGAGGGTGGCGAGCACCTGGCCGGGAGAGACGCGCTGGCCCAGTTTGACGCTCACAGTCACGATCCGGCCTGTGACCGGAGTGGAGATGTGGGCGATGTGGTCGGCGGCGGGTTTGACCTGGCCGGTGGACTGCACCGTTACCGGGAAGGGCCGGACGGTAGCAATGTCGGTGCGCAGGCCAATCTGCTGCTCCTGGGCGGGGGTGAGCGTCAGGTCGCTCGGGCCTTTGGGGGCGATGGCGGCCTCAGCGGGCACTTCCGGGATCTTGACCTCGCTGGAACAGGAGGCGAGGGTCAGGCTAAAGGCAGCGAGGGCAAAAGGAAGAATGTAGCGCTTCATCGGTAGAGCTTCCACTGAGTGTTTACAGTTCGGCGTTGAGCAATTTTTTGTCTTCGAGCAAGCCGTAGAGTACCGGCACGACGAAGACCGTGAGCAAGGTGGCGGTGAGCAGTCCGCCAATAATCACGATCGCAAAAGGTTTCTGGCTCTGGGAGCCGATGCCGTTGGAGAGGGCCGCCGGAATCAAGCCGAGAATGGCGACGGTACCCGCCATCAAGACGGGCCGCAGGCGGGTCTGCGCCCCTTCAAAGACCGCCTTCATCGTTGGGAAGCCTTCCTGGCGCAGTTGCCGGATATAGGTGAGGATAATCACGCTGTTTTGAACCGACACACCGGCGGCGGCGATAAAGCCCACACCGGCGGAGACCGAGAAGTAGGTGTGGGTGAGCCAGAGGCCGCTGACACCGCCGATGGCGGCGAGCGGAATGGCGGTCATGGCGATGAGGGCGTCGCGGACCGTGCCGAAGGAACTGTAGAGGATCAAGAAGATCACCCCGAGCGTGATCGGGATGGCGATCGACAGCCGGGCGTTGGCCCGCTGCTGGTTCTCGAACTGGCCGCCCCAGACGAGGTGATAGCCCTCGGGCAACTTGACCTGGGCGTTCACTTTTTGCTGGGCCTCAGCCACCGCTCCCCCCAGGTCGCGGTTGCGCACGTTCGCCTTGACCAGAATCAAGCGCGAGTTTTCGGAGCGACCGATCATCGTCGCCCCGACCGTGGTCTCGACTTTTGCCACCGCCGCCAGCGGCACCGTCCGGCCATTGGGGGCGGTGATCAAGATGTTGGCGAGGGCGTCGGGGCTGGAGCGGAAGGGCCGATCGAAGCGCACCAGCACGTTGAACTTGCGCTCGCCCTCGACCAGTTGGGTAGCGACGGTGCCGCCTACCGCCGTCTCGATTACCTGTTCGATATCTTCGACGTTGACGCCGTAGCGATCCGCTGAGCGGCGGTCCACCTGGATCTGGTACTGGGGCTGGCCGAGCATCTTGTCGTCGGCGACATCGACCATGCCCGGAATTTTGGTCATGATCGCTGCTATCTGATCGCCGTATTTTTGCAGGACGCTCAGATCCGGCCCGTAGAGCTTGACGGCCACTTCGCCTTTGGCTCCGGCAATCGCCTCATCGACGTTGTCTTGGATGTACTGGCTGAAGGTGGTGAGGATGCCGGGGACGTTCTGGAGGTTCCTGTCCATCGCCTCGACCAGCTCTTCTTTGTTCTGGTGCCACTTTGGATTCCACTGCTCGGCGGGCTTGAGATCGACCAAAAATTCGATGTTGCTCGGGTTGTTGGCGTCGGTGCCGTCGTCGGGGGAGCCGACCTGGGAGACGACGTTTTTGACCTCGCCGAAGCGGATGAGCCTGAGGCGAATCGCCTGCGCCACCTTCACCGACTGCTCCAGCGAGACGCTGGTGGGTAGGACCGTTACCCGAAGCCAGATGTTGCCCTCGTCGAGGTTGGGCAAAAATTCGGAGCCGACGCTGCCAAAAAGAAGCACCGCTGCGCCAAAGGCCGCCGCACAACCGCCCAACAGCGCCCAGGGCGCACGCACGGCGGCGGTGAGCAGGGGCCGGTAGATTTTTTCTGCCAGATAAAGAATCGGGCTCTCGCGCTCGATAAGGGGCTTGCGGGTGAGGACGAACGAGCAGAGCACCGGGATCACCGTGAGCGAGACGAGCACCGCCCCGAGCAGGGCAAAGTTCATCGTAAAGGCGAGGGGCCGGAAGAGCTTGCCTGCCACCCCGTCGAAGGCAAAGATCGGCAAAAAGGCGGTGACGATGATCGTCGTCGCAAAGAGGATGGGCTTGCCGACATCTTTGGCCGCCTCCAGCGTCAACTGCACCCGGTCGATGGGCTGCAGGTCGTGGCCCTCGTGGGCGAGGCGGCGGTAGATGTTCTCGACCATCACCACCGTGCCGTCCACGATGATCCCAAAATCGACCGCCCCGAGGGAGAGCAAGTTGGCCGGGATCCGAAAGACGTTGAGGAGCACGAAGGCAAAGAGCAGCGCAAGCGGGATCACCGTGGCGGCGATGAGGGCCGATCGCACCTCAAAAAGAAACAACAACAGCACCACCACCACCAGCACGATCCCCTCGGCGACGTTGTGGCCGATCGTATCGAGGGTGCGGCGGATCAGTTCGGTGCGGTCGTAGAGCGGCACCAGCTTGATGCCGTGGGGGAGGGCTGCCTGGATGTCGGGAAATTTTTCGTAGAGCCTTTCGATGACCGCCGAGGGATCCTCGCCCCGGCGCATGAGCACGATGCCCTGGACCACGTCGTCGTCGCGGTTTTTGCCCACCTGGCCGAGGCGCACGCCGGGACCGACGTCGATGTGGGAAACGTCGCGCACGCGGATCGGTGTGCCGTCGTCGGCGGCACTCACCACCACATCCCCCAGGTCGTCGGCATTTTTGAGCAGCCCCAGTCCCCGGACGATGTACGCCTGGCCGTTGTTTTCGATGTAGTTGCCGCCGGTAGTGGCGTTGGAGCGCGAGATCGCCTCGTAGACCTGGGTGACGCTCAGGTTGTACGCCTTGAGGCGGCCTGGATCGACGTTGACTCTGTAGGTCTTGGTCGGCCCGCCGAAGCTCGTCACGTCGATCACACCGGGGATCTGGCGAAAGAGTTTTTCGAGTTGCCAGTCCTGGGTAGCCTTGAGGGTGAGCGGATCGTAGTAGTCCGACTCAAGGGTGTAGCGGTAAATTTCGCCGATCGCCGAAGCGTCCGGGTCGAGTTCGGGTTTGGCAGAATCGGGCAGATCCGCCTGGGCAACCCGCTCCAGCACCTGCTGGCGGGCGAGCTGGCTCGGGGTGCCGTCGGCGAAGGTGATGATCACCACCGAAAGACCAAAGATCGACTGCGAGCGCAGGTTCGTCTCACCGGGGATGCCGTTGAGTTCTTTTTCGAGGGGAATCGTCACCAACCGCTCGACTTCTTCGGCCCCTTTGCCCGGCAGGAGGGTGATTACCCGCACCCGTGGATCGGTAAAGTCAGGGTACGCCTCAAGGGAAAGGGTCTTGAAGGCGACAAAACCACCGGCGAGCAATAGCAGAGCAAGGGCCACCACGATGTAGCGCCGCTTCAGTGCCAGGGTGATCAGCCGGTCGATCGAAAAATTCATCACACCTCACTGTCGGGTCAGGCCATCCAGCCTGAGCCTAGTACGGTCGTGTGACGGCAGGCTGGAGTTGCTGTGGATTTACGTAACATTGCGCACCGAATCACAGCGACAGGGGCGATCCGACCGCTGTCTCCAGATCGGCCCAGGCGCTCTGGTAAGCCACGACCGCATCGAGATAGCCGCTGCGGATCTGCTGGTTGGCCTGCTGGGCAAAGATGGCACTGGTGAGGCCCGTCTTGCCCACCTGGTAGCTCTCCTGGGCGAGCTGCAGCACGTTCTGGGAAGCCGGCAAAAGCTGCTCCTGATATTTGCGGATGTTCTCGCGCGAAATACTCAGAGCCTGGTAGGCGCTGCGCACCTCGGCGGCGATCTGGGCGCGCAGGGCCGCCTGCTGCAGCCCAGATTGCTCGATCGTCACCTGGGCTCTTGCCACCTCGCCCTGCTGGTTGTAGAAGATGGGCACGGTGACACCCGCTCCTAAAAAGACACCGTTGGCCTGGGGCTGACCGTTGGCGAGGCTGGTAAACAGATACCCGGCACTCAGCTGCAGATCTGGGACGCGCTGGGACTGGGCGAGGCCCAGTTGGGAGCGGGCCACCTGGGACTGCTGCTGGACAGCGAGCAGGTCGAGCCGCTGGGTGTAGGCGCGCCCCAAAAGCGTCTCCACCTGCGGCAGCTCGCTGTTGGGTACAGGAGCCAGTTCAGAGCGCTGCACCGAGAGTTTGAACAGACCCGTATCGCTGATCGACACGTCCTGCTTGGGATCGGCTTCGCCCAGCAGGCTCGCCAGGGCGATGCGCGCCTGGCGCAGGCGGCCCTCCGCCAGAGTGCGCTGGGTGTCGATCTGCGAGCGGGACAATTGCGCCTGCAACAATTCTGCCTCCGGAGCCGCACCGGCCTCGAAGCGCTTGGCGGCGATATCGACCAGCCGCTGGACCAGGGCGGTCTGGGCTTCGACCGAGGCAGCGTTCGCAGCGGCGGCGGCCAGCTCGGCGTAAGCTTTGCGCACCTGGGAGCGGATCTGCCAGCGCTGGGCATCCAGCTGGAGCTGGGAGAGCCGGTAGTTGGCGTCGGCCACCGCCAGTCGGGCGGAGCGCTTGCCCCCCAGTTCAACCGTCTGGCTCACCCCCACCTGCTGGGGGTTGGCCTGGTCGGTGTAGACGCTGCCAAAGCCGTACTGGGCTGCGATCTGCGGATTGGGAACCGCCCCTGCGATCGTGATGTCGGCCTGGGCGAGGTTGAGGTTGCGACGGGAGACGACCAGTTGCGGATTAAAGCGGTCAGCCCGCTCGAACGCTTCGCTCAGACTCAGATCGAACTGGCTGGGAGGCTGGGTGAGCGGGGCGCTATTTTGGAGAGCAGGCGGCGGGGCGGAGGGTAGAGCCGGGGGGGCAGGCGGGGGTGCCGCCGGTACAGCGAGGGGACCGACGGGCGGGGGAGCGGCGAGTGCCGCGCCAGCGACAAAAAAACACGTGAGAATAGCGAGTGGAATCGAATAGCGCATGGTAGGTCGCAACAATCAGCAATCTTTACTTTGCCGGAAGACAGGCGATCTGGCCAGGAGTTCCCGACGCCGGCCCGGCATAAAAAACCCCGGCGGGGAGGCCGGGGCCGAACACTCAGTGTGGTGTGAGTTAGTCACCTTGACACTTGCAGAATGCCCCACCGATGTGGCGGCGGTGCTGAGCTGTTATGGCTTCGCTGTGACAGCGCACACTAAGATGCTGGTATTCGCGCACGAGAAAGGTGAGCCTGCGATGGGAACTCGCGTACTGGTTGTCGAGGACGACGACGAGATTGCCCAACTCATCGAGCTGTACTGCCGACAAGAAGGTTTTGAACCGCGCCGGGTCAACAATGGCCTTGCTGCCCTGCGCATCGTCGAGAGCGACTGCCCGGAGGTGATTATTCTCGATTGGATGCTGCCGGGGCTCGATGGCCTGGAAGTCTGCCAGCGCATCCGGGCCTTACCGGCGGGCAAAGACCCCTATATCCTGATGCTCACCGCCAGGGGTGAAGAGATCGACCGGATCGTCGGGCTTTCGACCGGGGCCGACGATTACGTCGTCAAGCCTTTTAGCCCGATGGAGTTGATGGCCCGCATCCGGGCGCTGTTGCGCCGCTCCCAGCGCCAGAACAGTGGCGAGGTGTCCACCAGCAAGCTGCAGTCGCCGCACTTTTTGCTCGACTGCGACCGGCGCATCGCCAGCCGCGAAGACCAGCCCCTTGAACTGACGACCCTCGAATTCGATCTGCTCGTCGCTCTTATTGCCCAGCCGGGCCGGGTCTGGACGCGCAACCAGCTTATCAGCCGCCTGTGGGGAGATGATTTTTTTGGCGACGAGCGGGTGGTCGATACCCACATCGCCCGGCTGCGCAAAAAGATCGAACCCGATCCGGCCCGGCCCCAGCACCTCAAGACGGTGATCGGCGTCGGTTACAAGTTTGAGGACCATGAATAGCCGACGGCGGCCTTTGAACCTGCAAAGACGGCTTTTGCTCGCCTTTCTCATCGTTCTGGCGGCCTGTCTGCTGGTGTTGTTTATCGTCGGTTGGGTGGCCGCTCCCCAGTTTTTTAATGCCCACCTCGACAGACTGGCGCGCACGGGAGCGGATCTGAGCGTGCTGCGCGACGATCTGGAGGCGGGCTTCGAGTTTGCCTGGGTGATGGGTACGATCTGCGCCCTTCTGGTCGGTTGCCTGGTGGCGGCCACCCTCAGCCTCTACGTCAGCCGCCGCGTCTTTCAGCCCCTCGCTGAACTGAGCAGCGTCGCCGAGCGCTTTGGCCGGGGCCAGTGGCACGAGCGGGCTCCCTGCGTGGGCGTCACCGAGATCGACCGGCTCGCCAACAGCTTCAACGTCATGGCCGGGCGTCTTGAGAGTATCGAGCGCCGCCGGCTGGATCTGATCGCCGATCTGACCCACGAGCTGCGCACGCCGCTCACGATCGTGGGTGGCTACCTTGAGGGGTTGACCGATGGTTCGGTCGAGGCCGATCCGGAGCTGTTTGCTCGCCTCAGCCGCGAGACCCACCGCGTCCGGCGGCTGGTGAACGACCTGCAGGAATTGTCGCGGGTCGAAGCGGGCAACGTGCCGATGCACCGCCAACCGGTAGCGATGCACCGGCTGGTCGAAGAAGTCTTTGCCAAATTTCGCTACCAGCTGCCCGAAGAAGGACCGGCTCTGCTCAACGATGTGCCGCTCTACCTGCCAACCGTCTGGGCCGATCCGGATCGCATCGAGCAGGTTCTGATCAATCTGGTGGGCAACGCTATCCGCTACACTCCTCCGGAGGGCAAAATTACCGTGAGCGCGACGGCAGGCGCGGCGGCGGTGCGCTTTGAAGTGCGCGATACCGGCATCGGCATCGCCCCCGAAGATCTGCCCCACGTCTTTGAGCGCTTCTGGCGGGCAGACCGCTCCCGCTCGCGCCTCTCCGGCGGCAGCGGCATCGGCCTGACGATCGTCAAGCGCCTCGTCGAACTGCACAGCGGCAGTGTCGCGGTGACGAGCAGTCCCGGTCAGGGCAGCTGCTTCAGCTTTACGCTGCCAATGTTTGCGAACCACACTTTTTCTTCTAAGAGTGACATCTCAACTTCATAGCTTTGTCGTCTTCCTTACGTATGCTGGCAGAACACTGAGATGTTCTCATGGATCCGTTCAGTTGGTTCTGGCTTGCTGTCGCAGTTTTGTCGGCCACCGGCATTGCTCTGGTGGCGCTCAATTTGCTGTTGCCCGCTCGGGGCAGCGATTTTCCTGACAAGTCGCTCGCCGAACCACCCAGCGCGTCCGATAGCGCCGATCGCTCCCGGCTGCTCTAAAAGTAGGGCCGCAACTGATTGTCCAGATCGGCCCGGCTCCCCCCAGCTTCCGACCAGTACAGACAGGGCTGCTCCAGGGCAGGCAGATCAGGATACGGCAGGCAGACCACGATCAAATCGGGGGCAAACGGTTCGACAGCCGCCGCCGTGAGCGGGCCATACATCGGTAGAACGTCGGCGCTCCAGGCCAGGCAAAAGCGGCTCACCTTCTGTACCGTTGCGACCTCATTGCCAATTACCAGAATGCGTGGTGCCATATGCCTTTCCTGCTTGCTCCAAGAGCATAATCGGGCCGCCGGCCACCGCTGCACCACGCTCAGGCGGTTAATCATCCGGCCAGATTGGCGACCGATGCCACCCTGCAAATGCGGACAGGCCCGTGACACTACTTTCAGTGTCACGGGCCTGCGATGCACCGAATGGTGAGTCCGGCGGCTAGCTCAGTGGGAAGAACAGCGGATAGTGGGCCAGTTGATTGGCAAAGATCAAGACGACCAGGCTACCGACGATAAAGAGCAGACCGGCGATCGGGGACCAGAGTTTCATGGTGTCAGCTCCTTAGCGCGGGGAGATGGTGACGCGTTCTTCGGGCAGGCGGATCTTGCCGCTAATGAGTTCCGGAATCGCCTGGACGGGCCAGATAAGCCCAAGGAGCAGGCACTGGACCGCCTTGGGCAGGTCGATGATGATCTCATCTTCTGGACCTTTGGACCTGGCAAGGTAGAGGCGGCCAGCCCAGCCCAGGGCACCGGCGAGCCAGAGAAACAACAGACTCGGAATCAAAAAGTCTCCGGCGCGGTCGAGCCGCCCATCGACGAGCAGATGCGGATGGCCGTCATCGCTGCACTGGGCGGTGTCGTAGCGGCCAAACTTGTTGTCGAGGGCTGCCTTGTCAAAGGTGAGCTGCACGTTGGCTGCCGCCGCTTTTTCGGCTGCATCGTAACGGGCTTTCTTTAACTCCTGGTAGGCCGGAACATCCTTGCACGGCTTGAGCGGATTTTTGACCTGCGTCTGGGCGAAGGCACCGGTCTGAACGAACAGCACCAGTGCGAGGATACCCAGCAAGGCAACCGCAAAAGGGATTCGTGAATGCTTACGCGACATGGCGCAATTCCTTGCTATAAGCAGATAGGACATGATTGCTGGCCACATTTTAGCGGTGAACTTTCACACCTAAGTTTAAACATTTGTTGCTAAAGTCACCGGCCTAGAGCTGAAATTCGTCGCCCAGGTAGTACTGGCGCACGAGCGGATCGCCGGCAAGTTCATCGGGAGTCCCGGAGGCAAAGACTTTGCCCTGGTTCATGATGTAGGCGCGGTCGGTGGTAGTGAGCGTGGCGCGCACGTTGTGGTCGGTAATCAAGATGCCGATGCCCCGGTCGCGCAGGCGGGTAATCATCCGCTGGATGTCAGAGACGGCGATCGGGTCGATACCGGCAAACGGTTCGTCGAGCAACAAAAATTGCGGCCCTTCGAGGCCGACGGCGAGAGCGCGGGCGATCTCGACCCGGCGCGACTCGCCGCCGGAAACCTGAATGCCTTTGCTCCTGCGAATCGTGGCAATTCCGAATTCTTCGAGCAACTCTTCGAGTTTTTTGCGCCAGTATCGGCGGGGCACGCCTGTCTGCTCAAGCACCAGCAAAATATTTTGCTCGACACTCAGATGACGAAAGATGCTCTGCTGCTGGGGCAGATAGCCGATGCCCATGCGGGCGCGCAGGTGCATCGGCGTCGTCGTAATATCGCGCCGGTCGAGGCAGATGCGGCCACTGTCGGGCTTTTCGAGGCCCGTGATCATATAAAAAGTCGTCGTCTTACCGGCACCGTTGGGACCCAGTAGACCGACCACCTCCCCCTGTTCGAGACCAAGGCTGACCGTATCGACGACGGCCCGCTTGCTGTACTGTTTGGAGATGCGATCGAGGGTGATCTTCACTTTTGCTTCTGGGTCGGCGTAGCGTCGGAGGTCTGTTGCTCGTCAGGGGGAACGGTGTAGATGGAGCGCACTTGCTTGCCTTTTTCTTTAGGCTCGGCCTTGAAGACGCCTTCTTTGATCAAGTACGTGACGATCTCAGCATCGATCCGGTTGTCTCCCTGAACGGCGCGCACGTTGCCCTGGAGAATAATTTTCTTCTCCTTGGTCAGGTACGTCGCCTGCTCGGCGTCGGCAATCACCTTGCGCGCCGGATACTCGATGTGAACGTTGCCCCTGGCAATAATTTCACCCGTCTTCGTGTTGGCTTCTTGAGTGTCGGAATTGATGCTCAACTGCCCACCGTCGCGGCCAGGAGTCTGGGCGGCGGCCTGGGCCAGTATACTCACTGCTGCCAGCCCACAGATAGCCCACGGTGCTGTTCGATTCATCCGACCGCCCTCACTTTTTCCTATGATGCCATGCTGCTTTGCCGTACCCGGTACTATAACTTTGGGATTTTCAGGGCCACCGCCGATGTCGATCGAACGCCTCGAGCGCCAGCTTGTGCATACTGGAAGCCGCCTGCAGCTGTTTCAAGACCGCGTGCGCCTCGAAAATGGCCTGGAGCGCCGCTGGGAGGTGCTCGAGCAGCCGGAGGTGGTCGTGGTCTTGCCCTTTGAAGTGACGGCAGAGGGGATGCGGCTGTTGCTGGTGCGGCAGTACCGCTACGCCATTGGCCAGGATCTGCTCGAATTTCCGGCGGGCACCGTCGAGGCGGGCGAGGCACCGGAGGCGACCGCCCGGCGGGAGCTGGCCGAGGAGACGGGCTACGCGGCGAGCCGGTGGATCGCTCTGCCGCCGGTCTTCCGGATGCCTGGCACCAGCAACGAGCGCACATATTTTTTTGTTGCGACGCAACTGACAGCCGCCAGTGGCTACAGCGCCGACCCGGAGGAAGCGATTGCCCTGGTGTGGCTCGCTGCCGCTGAATTTGAAGAGCGGATCCGCTCCGGAGCGATCGAAGACGGCAAAAGCTTGATCCTCTGGCTGTTGGCCCAGCCCCACCTGCCCCTGATTCCCAGATAGAAAAACTCGCCACGCAAGGCCGATTTTTCACCGCTTACTGGGCGATGGCCTAGCTTGAATGAGCAGCGTCAAAGATAAACTCCCCTTGGCAGCGATTGCGCCCCTGCCCGAGGCTACCGTGCGTCTTCTGGCCGCCGGTGAGGTGATCGACTCACCGGCGGCGGTGGTGCGCGAACTGGTCGAAAACAGCCTCGACGCCGGGGCGGACCGCATCCGCGTGGGCTTATGGCCCGAGCTGTGGCGGGTGCAAATCCAGGACAACGGCTTTGGCATCGAGGCGAGCGAGCTGGCGATGGCCGCCCACGCCCACGCCACCAGCAAGCTGCGCACCCTCAGCGACCTCTGGCAGTTGCGCACCCTGGGCTTTCGAGGCGAGGGCCTGCACAGTATCGCCGTCGTAGCCCAACTGGAGATCGTGAGTGCGACCGGGGCGAGTCCAACCGCCCTCCGCGCCCGCTACGACCACACAGGCGCTCTGCAGTCGCTCGAAGCTGTGGCCGGTGCGCCGGGGACGGTGGTGACGGCCAGCGAGCTATTTGACGAGCAACCGGTGCGCCGCCGCTTCCTTGCGGACCATAAAGCCCAGGCGCGGCTTGTGGCCCAACTGTTGCAGCGCTACGCCCTGGCCCATCCTGGTCATCTGTTTGAGCTTGCCCACGATGGCCGGAAGGTTCTGCAATTGCCGCCTGCTGCCAATCTCAAACAGCGGATACTCCAGATCCTCACCCAGTACGACGAGCACGACCTGCGCGAAGTAACGCTCGCCCATCAAAGCCGGAGCGTGCGGCTGGTGATGGGCCTGCCGGATCGCTGCTCGCGCGCCAGGGCCGACTGGTTGCAGATTTACGTCAATCGCCGCTTTGTCCGCCACAGCGAACTGGAGCAGGCCGTGCGCACCGGTTTTGAGCGCACGCTGCGCCGGGGCCGCCATCCGCTCTGCATCGTTCAGCTGGAATTGCCCGCTGAGGAAGTGGACTGGAACCGCCATCCGGCCAAGCTCGAAGTGCAGCTGGCGGCCACGCCTCAGGTAGCGGCGCTGGTGATTGCCGCAATCGCCGAGGGGCTGCGCCACTTTGCCCCAAAGCCCAGCGAGGGACTGTTGAGCGCTGCGGAGGACTGGCTGCCTTACCGCACGGGTGATCAAGAAAGCGGCCTGCTGCTGCGCGCCCTGATCCAGATGCAGCGGACCTACATCGTCGCCGAGTATCCGGGCGGCATTTGCCTGGTCGAGCAGCATGTCGCCCACGAGCGGGTGCTCTTTGAGCAACTGGAGACAAGCTGGGAACTGGTAGCCGTCGATCCGCCGATTGCAATCGATTTGAGCGAAAGGCAGGCTGCCAACCTGCGCGAGCAGGGCCTCGCGATCGAACCGTTCGGAGCCCGCAACTGGCTGGTGCGCTCGATTCCAGCCGCCCTCGTCGAGCGCTCCGATTGTCTTGAGGCTCTGGTGGAACTGTCCCGGCAGGAGGATAGCCACGAGATGCGCGCCGCTCTCTCCTGCCGCACGGCGATCCGCAACGGTACCGTTCTCACCCCCGCCCAGATGCAGGAATTGCTCGAGCGCTGGCAGCGGACCAAAAATCCCCACACCTGCCCCCACGGTCGGCCCATCTACATGCCCCTTACCGACGGCGAACTGGCGCGCTTTTTTCGCCGCCGCTGGCACATCTGTGGTTCGTAGCGAGGTTGGGTTTCACAGAAGATTTTGCCGCTGCGCTTCCTGCCAGACGAAGGGAGAATGTTTTTGCAGCCATTTCACTGAAATCTCGTCATTTATGTACGCATTGAAGTAGCGCGTCCGCAGTTCGCGGCAATCGGGATCGTCGAGTTTAAGCCTGAGGATTGTAGCTTGAGCTGCTTGCACATCTGCCGAAGAGAGCGAACGAGATGGATAGATTCGGCCCGAAAAAAGCTCAAGTTCAAAAGTATTGGAACCAAGGCTAAAAGGATCGAGCACGTCGTCGTATTTGTTTTTCCTTGCATTCATCCTCTGGCAGGCAAGCCGATAGTTACTCCATTCGTAAGCCTTGTTCAAATCACCAGATTTTGGAACAAAGTGATCGGCAGAAGGAGTGCCTGTGACCCGCTCGATATAAACACAGACATAGGCGCAAATTCCGTCGTAGGCACTGTGAAGTTCTTCAAGACAATCTTGCCAGAATGGTTCGAGTGTGACACCCTGCGGTTTTGGCTTGCTCAGATCCAGTCCCTGCTCGTTCATCCATTGCAGGCCCGGTTGCCTCACCCTGATGTCGAAATTGGACGGTTCCGGCTGAGGAGTAACTGGGATCACCTGAGCAGGCCACGCTTATCAGTGATGTACCGCCAGCGAATCCAGAAAGGGTCTGTATCGCTAAGATAGTTTCTCAGCTCTGAATCGATAGTCAGAAACTGCTCCCTGGTTGTTTGCTCACTTTGAAGGGCAGCAGATGCTCGATCCACAACTTGCTCGATCTCTTTTGCTCGCGGCAACTTCAGGTCAAAGGCTTCGCTCGTTAGCCAACTGGAGATATCCCCCCGCCGTCTCCAGGCTATCTGCTCAAGTTGAGCATGAGAACCGCGATCATTTGATTGCAGGTTAATGTCAAACCAGGTATCAAAAGCTGGATCAAACAGCGGTTCCAAAGATGCAAGAATCAGTGGAGAGTGAGTCGCAGCAATGATTTGAACACCTGCTTTGTCGTCACTGGCGAATTGTTTGACTGTCCTGAGTAAAGCCCCCATAATTGTCCGCTGCCATCGCGGATGCAGGTGAGACTCTATTTCGTCGATAAGTAAAATAATTTGATTTGTTTTTTGTTGTTTCAGAAGTTTGCTTGCCTGAATATGTTCCTGCCAGGCCCAGACAAGTAAGTAGGCTAATGCGAGTATACGTCGGATCCCAGCAGACGCAAAAAGTACAGGTACATCCTGCTGGTATGGCATCCGAATTGTTGGAATATCGCGGACATCGTCCAGGCTGATTCTTGTTAGCTCTCCTGGTCGTATTTCCTCATCAGAATCAGGAGATAATGTAAGTAAGGCGGTCTTTAACAGTTCAAATGCTTCGCCTTTTTCCTTTTGCCATAATGCCCAATCGAGCAGCAAACCATTGCATAGTACGTTCGAGTCATCTTCCAGGCCATTCCAGACTTCTTGAGCAGTAAAGACATAGGCTGGCTGTCTCTCCTGGATGTCGATGTTTCCTCTCTTTCGCCAGTAGTTGCGGGCAGGATCCCAAAGGGAATAGCTGCCGTCAACTTGCGCATAGATAACAAGGCCAGGATTCGATGGTCGGCCTGATTTACCTGTCCAACTTTGCTCAAGCGGCTCGAATGTGCTCGTGTAACTTTCTTCTTTGCTTTTTCCAGTAAATGCAAAGGAAATGGTCGATTTTGTTGAAGGAGTGCCTGAACCTTCGCTCTCGATGGAAGCGGGCCGTGCCATGTACCCGGACGTTAACTGCGGATTGACCTCGGCAGGCCACTTCCGCGTCAGGCACCACCAGGCGATATCGAGCAGAAAACTCTTTCCCAGGCCATTATCGCCGGTCACGATATTGAGCCGGGGAGCAAACTCAATATCGAGTGCTGAAAATGGTCCGATGCCCTTTGTCTTTAAGGATTTGAGCATGGCTCGCTCCGGTGAAGATAGTCAAAAAATAGCCTCCGGCTTGACAGCTTGGATACTGATGGAGGAGATGCTTAGACTTTACAACCTGTCGCCGGTGAGCCGCAAAAAGACATCTTCGAGGTTGGCCCGGCGGCGGGTGAGCCGGGTGGGAGCAAGATCGACGATCGCCTGCCAGAGGGTGTCCCCATCGCTCGGGAGCACGACGAGGGTGCCGCCACCAAAAGGGCGCGTCCAGCTTCCCGCCTGGTTAGCGAGATGAACGAGCTGTGCTGGATCGATCCCTTCGACCTCGGCCACCTCCCGGCCCACCTCGCGGGCGATCACCGCCTCCGGTTCACCCTCGCCCACAACCTCGCCATTTTTCATCAACAGCAACCGGTCGCACAGGCGCTCGGCCTCGTCCATGTAGTGGGTGGTGAGCACCACGCCCCGCCCGGCGGCGCGCAGTTCTGCCACCAGCCGCCAGAAGTCCTGGCGGGCATCCGGGTCGAGGCCGGTGGTGGGCTCGTCGAGAAAGACGACGCTCGGATCGCTAATCAAAGCCCGCGCCAGCACCAATCGCCGCTTCATTCCCCCTGAAAGCGCCTCGGTCGAATCTTTTGAGCGCTCTAAAAGCCCCACCTGGGCGAGAAGCTTCTCGGCGCGCAACCGGGCTTCGTGCCCTTCCAGCCGGTAGTAGCGGGCAAAGGTGAGCAGGTTGCCCAGCACGTTAAAGTCAGGATCGAGGTTATTCTCCTGGGAGACCACGCCCATGTGCTGGCGGGCCTCCCGGCCCTGGGAGCGCACGTCGTAGGGGCCGAGGCGGACGGTGCCCGCCGTCGGGATCACCAGGCCATAGAGCATTCCGACCGTGGTGCTCTTGCCCGCACCGTTGGGACCGAGCAGGCCGACAATTTCGCCCGGATGCAGGGTGAAACTCACGCCGCGCACCACTTCGCGCTCGCTGTAGCGCTTTTCTAGTTGCTGAGCGACCAGATCCACTGCCGGAGCCAAATGCGGTCCGTCCAGACTAACACCGCTGAGGTTCTGTCCGGGGAAAGATTTGTGCTTTGCTGTCTCCCAGTAGGGTAGAGGAGGAATTGTTATGGGACTTGTAAGGATGGAACACGCCGAACCGCCCAAGCCGGAGCAGAAGGAAGTCACCGGCGCTTACGAAGAATTCCAGTCAAAGGGCGAAGACTTTGGCTATGGATTGACGCCGCCTGCCCTCGACACCGAACCGACACCCACCGACCTGCTGCAGGCATCGGCGGCCTACGCCCTCGCCGCCCTTGGTTCTGGTACAGAGGTGCAAAATTTCCGCAAAGTTTCTGACGAACCGGAAACCTGGCAAGCGCGGGTCGTCAACGGGGATCAGTCGGGTATTCTGACAGCCAGGCGCGTCCCCGGCGGCTACGACCTGAAGGTCAAAAGCAACACCGTACAGGGTATCTACGATTAAAAATCGTTCACGCCTGCAGCAGAAAGCCTGACGCGGGCAGGCTTTCTGCTCCTGGTGGCATCACTTGAGCGGGCAGGTAATCCGGCAGGCGGGCCGCTGCGGCCAGTCGGTGGTGGCATCGGGTAGATCGGCGCTGAAAGCCTCGAAGCCGTATCTGGGAAATTCGTCGCGCAGCGGATTGAAGACCTGGCCAATTGCTTCAAAAACATACTGAGCAACCTGCACGATCCAGCGCATAATTTCCCTCCTTGCCACGTAAGCGGGCGCGAGACTTATTAATTAGCATCGCCTCTAGAATTTGCCGCAGATCCGCGACTAAAATACACATTGTTTCGTTCGCGACATGTTTATCAGCTTCGAGGGCGGCGAAGGCTGCGGCAAGACGACCCAGATTGCCCTGTTGCACGACTGGCTGACGTCGCTTGGCCACCCGGTTATCCAGACGCGGGAGCCGGGGGGCACCGCCCTGGGTCAGGCGCTGCGCACCCTGCTGCTCGATCCGCGCTCGGAGCTGGGTTCGACCAGCGAGCTGTTGCTGTACGCCGCTGATCGCGCCGAGCACGTCGAGCGGGTCGTCCGGCCTGCCCTCACCGCTGGGCGGATCGTGCTTTGCGATCGCTTTAGCGATTCGACGGTCGCCTACCAGGGTTACGGTCGCCGCCTCGATCTGGCCCTCATCGAACGGCTCAATCGCATCGCCACCGGTGGCCTGACGCCGGACCTCACCTTCTGGCTCAAGCTCGATGCCCGGACCGGGCTGGAGCGCCGCCGCGACCCCGACCGCTTCGAAGCAGAAAGCCTCGCCTTTCACAGACGCATCGAAGCAGGCTTTGCTGAACTGGCCCTGCGCCATCCTGAACGCATCCGGCTGATCGACGCCAGCTTGAGTGTCGAGCAGACCGCCCGGCAGATCCGTGATATCGTAGATAAATTCCTGAATAAGAATCAGTCTAAACTGAGAGAGTAAGAGAGTCAGAGAGTCAGAGAGTAACGGAGGGGCAAGGGGCGAAGCGATGGTCAAAATTATCGGCTTATGTGGAAGTCTACGGGCCAGTTCTTATTCTGAAAAGGCGCTGTTGTTGGCTCTGGCTGCTGCTGAGCGCGCTGGGGCCGAGGTCGAATATCTCGACTTTAAGAAGATGGACCTGCCTTTTTGTGACGGGGGCGACAGCTACCCGGACCATCCGGACGTGCAGGTGCTCAAAAGCAAGGTCAAGGCGGCGGCGGGCCTTATCATCTCGACGCCGGAGTACCACGGCAGCTTCAGCGGCGTGATCAAAAACGCCCTCGATCTGATGAGCTTTGAAGAGTTCACCGACAAAGTCTGGGGGGTAATCAGCGTTTTAGGCGGCGGTCAGAACTCCAACGCCCTCAACGACCTGCGCACCGTCGCCCGCTGGGTGCATTCGTGGGTGGTGCGCGAGCAGGTGGCGATCGGTCAAGCCTGGAAGCAGTTCGATACGGAGGGCAAGCTCGTCGATCCAAAGTTGCAGGAGCGGCTCGACAAGCTCGCCCAGGAGGTGGTGCGCTCAGCGAGGCTGTTTCGGGTTGCCGACTGACTGAGGAGGTGAAGCTAAAACCGTCCCCCACCTCCCCATACCCCCCTGCCCCCCTCTCCCCTCCTTCCCCCGCCGGGGAAGGAGAGAAGAAGGGGGTTCACTGTAACTGGGCTGCAGAGGGGACTGGTGAAGTCGGTTTCAGATTTGTCATCCTCCCCTTGTGGGAGAGGGGCTATTTAATAGCCGCAGACCTGCCCGTCCTTGCGCATCTCCGAAGCGCCGCGAAAGACGCGATTCAGCCTGTCCCACTGGATGGCCTGGTAGCCGCCGTACAGGCCGGGGGCCGCCATCTGGACCCGGTGGCCGCGCCGGGCCAGTTCTGCTCTTACCGGTGGCGCGATGCCCCCTTCGAGGTTGAGCCTGCCCCCGTCCACCATCGTCGTCCCGTCTGGATCGTTGTCGTTCGTGTGGTAGTAACGGGCCGCGTCGCCCGCCTGCTGGACGTCCATGCCAAAGTCGATGAGATTGCAGAGAATCTGAACGTGGCCCTGGGGCTGCATGTCGCCGCCCATCACCCCAAAGCTTAAGAAGGGTTCCCCCTCCTTGAGCACGAAGGCCGGGATGATCGTGTGGAAGGGCCGCTTGCCAGGAGCGTAGACGTTGGCTGCGTCGGGTCTGAGGCTGAACTGTGCGCCGCGATCCTGGAGCATGAAGCCCAGCCCATCCGGCACCAGGCCGCTGCCCATGCCGACGTAGTTGCTCTGGATGAGCGAGACGATGAGCCCGTCGCGGTCGGCGGTGGTCAGATAAACGGTGTCAGCGGCGGAAGGATAGCCGGCGGCGAGGCGATCTTGGGCCCGTTCGGGGTCGATGTGTTTTCGGCGAGTAGCGGCGTAGGCTTTGTCGAGCAGGCCGGTCACGGGTGTTGTAACCTTCGGATCCGCGATGTAACGGGCGCGATCGGCGTAGGCGAGTTTTTTGGCCTCCACCTGCAGGTGCAGATAATCGGCGCTGTTGTGTCCGAGGTTTGGGAGATCGAAGCCTTCAAGGAGGTTGAGCATGATCAGTGCCGCGATCCCCTGGGTGTTGGGCGGCAACTCGTAGACGGCGTAGCCCCGGTAGGTGGTGCCGATGGGTTCCACCCAGAGGCCGGTGTGGCGCTCAAGGTCCGCCAGGCGCAGGAAACCGCCGATGCGCCCCATGTAGGCGTCGATGCGGCGGGCGATTTCACCTGTATAAAACACCGCCCGACCACCGGTTGCGACCTGTTCGAGCGTATCCGCCAGATCCGGGTTGGAGAAGACCATCCCTTCGGTCGGGGGCTTTGCTGCGATCAAGTACGTGCGCCGAAAATTGTCCAACTCGGCAATCTGGGGCGCTGCCGCCTCAAAGCGCTGGGCGTTGGCGCTCCAGGCGGTGGCAATCACCTGGGGCAGGGGCACCCCGGCGCGGGCGTAGCGGATGGCAGGGGCGAGCACTTCGCCCATGGGCAAGCGGCCAAAGCGCTCGTGGAGCATATACCAGCCGTCCACCGCCCCCGGCACGGTGACAGGCAGCGCGCCGCAGAGGGGGATCTGTCTATCCTCCCCTACCAGGGTGCGCAGGTGGTCGTAGCTCAGAGCCAATGGGGCGGCCCCGCTGGCGTTCAAGCCGACCAGTCTGCGGGTGCGCGGATCCCAGACGAGGGCGAACAGGTCGCCGCCGATGCCGCTGCCGGTGGGCTCCATCAGACCGAGGGCGGCGTTGGCGGCAATTGCTGCATCGACCGCACTGCCACCGGCTTTGAGCACATCGAGCGCAATCTGGCTTGCGAGGGGGTGGCTGGTGGCTGCCATGCCGTTGCAGGCAAGGACCGGGCTGCGGCTGGAGAAGAACGCGCCCTCGCGCTCGCCCCCCTGGCGAATAAACGTGGTGGTGTCGGACATCGCTGAATCTGGGTAGGTGTAAAGTAAAGTTTTGTCCGGGCTGGTTTTGCTGTTATCTCCTTTACTCAACAGCCGATGCTCCTGGCGGTAGGCTGAGGAGTGGAAACACGGCCTCTTGGGAGAATTTTATGAGTGAGACGAGTTTCTCGAAGGCAACGGCAGAGGTGGCGACCGACGCCATCCTCACCAGCACCCTCAAAGAACAAGCCGAAAAAGGACCGGATCTGCGCCACGACCACAGCAAAAGCCACGGTCTGGTCTGGGGGGAACTCACCGTCGCACCGGATATTCCCGAGGCGCTCAGGGCAGGCATCTTCGCTGTGGCCCGTACCTATCCGGTCTGGTTGCGCTTCTCCAACGGTTCCGGTGTGCCCAAGCGCGGGCACCTCACCCCGGACACCCAGCCGGACCTGCGGGGCCTGGCGCTCAAAGTGCTCGATGTGCCGGGCGAGAAGTTGCAGCCGGACGAGCAATCGACCCAGGACTTTATTCTGCTCAACCACCCCGTGTTCATCGTCCACAACGTCCAGGGCTTTGCCAACCTGGGCATCCTGGGCAGCGGCCAGGCGGGACCGGAGCTGCTGCAGGAGATGGCCCCGACCCTCGCCGTGCTCAAGGAAGCGACGAGCAAGACAGTCTATAACCCGATTCTCGTTCAGTACTGGAGCACGACGCCCTACAAACTTGGCTCCCAGGCGATCAAGTTCTCCCTCAAGCCGCAGCAGGCGGACACAGCCCCTACTACCCCGCCCACTTCCGAAAATTATCTGCGCGAGGCGCTCGTGCGCTACCTCACCGACGAAGGCAAGGAGGCCGTCTTTGACTTTCTGGTGCAGGTGTTCGTGAGCGAAGAAAAAACGCCGATCGAAGATCCGATGCAGGAATGGAAGGCCGAGGACGCCCCCTTTATCAAGGTGGCCACCGTCCGCGTTCCGCCCCAAAAGTTCGACTTTGACGAGCGCAAGCGCCTGGACGAAGGGCTGTCTTTTGCTCCCTGGCACAGCCTGCCCGCCCACGAGCCACTGGGCGGCATCAACCTGGCGCGCAAGAAAATCTATCCGGAGACCGTCCGTTCGCGGCACGATTACACCCTCGAGCGCCTCAAAGAACCCCTCTCCCACACCCAGAGAACCGACGATCCGGCCTGATACCAACGCGCATCAATATCACAACTTGGTGGGACCTCACCCATCCCGCCTGCAGCCCAGTTACAGTGAACCCCCCCTCGTATATTGCTATTGGTTCCAAGGTAGCGGTGAGGACTGTGCCCCCCCTTGCGGCTTTGACCGCGTGGAAGAGATTGTCCCCCGCTATCAAGGACCGGCAAAGCTGAACCGTATCGAGTGGCACTGACCACGTATCACGAGGCTAGACTTTTGCCGTCCTGCGGAACTTGCCTACCTCCTCTGAAGCTTCAACTGGAGACACTCATGCAGCGAGACGGTTCACAAAACGACTATCAGCTATTTGTCGGTATTGATGTGGCGGCACTCACTGTCACTGCCGCCTGGCTGCTCACCCACGCAAAGCCTACCGCTGCCATCACACTGCCCCAAACCCCCGAAGGACACTGCCAATTGGCCGAACGCTTACTCGCCGTCTGTCCCACCGCCGCTGAGGTGTTAGTGGTCATCGAAGCCACAGGCTCCTACTGGATGCGACTGGCCACATTTCTGGCGCTCAAAGGTTTTGCCGTCAGTGTGGTCAACCCCGCTCAGTCTCATTACTTTGCCAGGGCACTGCTCAAGCGTTCCAAAAGCGATGCGCTTGATGCCCAGACGCTTGCCCAACTCGCTGCCGCCCTGCAACCTGGTCTTTGGCAGCCGCCGCCTGAGATTTATTACCAACTCCAACAGCGCCTGCAGCATCGCGATGCCTTGCTGCAGCAACGCCAACAACTGCACAACCAGTTGCACGCTCTGCGGCAATTTCCGTTGGTGGTGGCGGCGGTACAAGCGAGTCTGGAGCAGTTGAGCCACACCTTCGATGAGCAGATTGCGCAGATGGAAGCTCAGCTAGAAGCGCTGCTCGCCCAAGACTCGCTTTGGCATCAAGCTGCAACCAAGCTGCGCACTATCAAAGGCATTGGGTCTGTCACCGCTGGGTGGGTGTTGGTGAGTACCCTCAACTTCGGCTGCTGTGCAACGGTGGAAGCGGCGGTGGCCTACGCGGGTCTCGCTCCCCGCTCCCACCGTAGCGGCACCAGCCTTCATAGACCAGAGCGCATCGGCCATGCAGGCAATGCCCGCTTACGCACGGCGCTGTATATGGCGAGCTTGAGTGCGATCCGCTGCAATCAGCAGATTAAAAGCTTTTACCAGCGGCTACGAGCAGCCGGTAAACCGGCAAAGGTAGCGCTTTGCGCTGCGGCTCGCAAACTCTTACACATTGCCTGGGCGGTTGTGAAAACAGACACGCCTTTCGATGCAGAGCACGGCAGGTTGGTTTGCTTGCAGTAGGGCGGAGGAAGAGAAGAAAGGAGGAGGCTGCTTGACTCTCAATACCGTATCTCTTCTCCTCTGCCCGGCGGGGCAGGGGAGGAGAGGGGGGGCAGGGGGGGTGTGGAGGGGTGGGGGAAAAGCTCACCTGACCCTCCCAGCAATTTACCGATCAACTTCGCACTCAAAACTGCGCAAGTATTGAGTGCATGGGTATGAGAGAGTCAGCTCACTTTCTGCCGTTCTAACTGCCGGGCCAGGCGAGCCGGGCGCTTGCAGACCAGCGGGTAGAGCGTCGGCAGGACCAGGAGCGTGAGCACAGTCGAAGTGATGAGGCCGCCAATCACGACCGTAGCGAGGGGCCGCTGGACTTCGGCACCGACGGAGGTGGCAAGCGCCATCGGTACAAAGCCGAGCGAGGCGACCAGGGCCGTCATCAGCACTGGTCGCAATCGCTGGCGGGCTCCTTCTGCCGCCGCCGCCGCCGGGGAGAGGCAATCGACCTGCTCCAGGCGGCGAATCGTGGAGACGAGCACGACGCCGTTGAGGACCGCCACCCCAAAAAGGGCGATAAAACCGACCCCGGCGGTGACCGAGAGCGGCATCCCGCGCAGGGCAAGGGCGAACAGCCCGCCGGAGAGGGCCAGAGGAATGTTCAGAAAAATCAGCGCGCCGGGCCGGAAGCTGCCAAAGGAGGTGTACAGCAGCAAAAAGATGAGCGCCAGCGCCACCGGCACCAGCACCGTAAGCCGGGCCTGGGCCTGCTGGAGGTTCTCGAACTGGCCGCCCCACTCCAGGCGGTAGCCGGTGGGCAATACCACCTGGGTGTTCACAGCCTCCTGGGCGGCAGCGACAAAGCTGCCCAGGTCGCGGCCATGGACGTTGAGCTGTACCGTCAGGTTGCGGTCGCCTTCGAGGTGAGAAATCTGAGCGGCTCCCTCGTAACGGCGCACCGTCGCCAGTTGCGCGAGGGGCACCAGTTCACCCGTCAGGCTGCCCACCGGCAGCGAGGCGAGGCTCTCGGGCCGCCCGAGGCTGTCGGGGGCGAAGCGCACCACCAGATCGTAGCGGGGCTTGCCCTGGAAGATCGTGCCCACCGTCTTGCCATCGACGGCGGCGAGCACGGTGTCCATCGCCTCGTCGGCGTCCACGCCGTAGGCGAGCATCGCTCTGCGGTTGAGCCGGGCGCTCACCACCGGCAGTCCTCCGACCTGCTGCACCTTGATATCGCTTGCCCCAGGCACCTTTGCGACGACCGCCGCCACCCGATTACCGAGTTTTGCCAGTTGGGTCAGATCCGGTCCAAAGATGCGAATGCCGACATCGCCCTTGACACCCGCCACCAGTTCGTTCATCCGCTGCTCGATCGGCTGCGAAAAGGCGATCGTCGCGCCGGGAACCGCCTGGGCAAGTCTGGCGGCGATCGCATCTTCCAGCTCCGCCTGGGTGTGAAATCTCTTCCACGTGTCCTGGGGGTGGTAGACGATAAACACGTCCGTCTCGTCCGGACCCATCGGATCGAACGCCTGCTCGGAATGTCCCGTGCGCGAGACGACGGTCCTCACTTCGGCAAAGGAGCGCACCACCTGCTCGATGAGCGTCGTCTGGCGGGCCGCCTCCGGCAGCGAGGCGGAGATTGCCCGGTTGACCGTGAGGACGGTGGAACCTTCTTTGAGAGTGGGAATGAATTCTGAACCTAAAAAAGGCAGGCACAGCAGGCTCGCCCCAAAAAGGGCGAAGGCGGCAGAACCGACAGTCCTGGGCCGGGCCGTACACCAGCTGAGCAAGACGTTGTACAGGCGGCGCAGGGCGGCCATGGGCCGGGTTTCTTTTTCTTCGGGAATCTTAGTGATGAGAAAGTAAGCGGTCGCCGGGGTGATGAATAAAGCGATAAATAGAGCCGTGAGCAGTCCGAAGACGACGGTGAGGGCCATCGGCTGGAAGGTCTTGCCCGCCACGCCGGTGAGCAGGAGGATGGGCAGATAGACGACAGTAATAATCAAGACGGCAAACAGCACCGGCCTCGCCACCTCGACGCTGGCGGCGGCGACCACCTTGAGGCGCTGAGCGGGTTTGGGCTTTTCTTCGCCCAGGCGGCGCAGGATGTTCTCGACCATCACCACCGAGCCATCGATGAGGATGCCAAAGTCGAGCGCCCCCAGGCTGAGCAGGTTGCCGGAGGTGTTGGTCCAGCTTAAAAAAGTCACCGCGCCCAACAGCGAAAGCGGAATTGCCAGCGCAGCGATGGCACCGCCGCGCCAGTTACCGAGCAGCACGAAGAGCACCACCAGCACCAGCACTGCTCCTTCTGCCAGGTTGTGCCAGACCGTGTCGATCGTCCGCTCGATGAGGACGGAGCGGTCGTAGAAGGCGATCACCTCGATATTTGGCGGCAGGGAAGGCTTGAGCGCCTCAAGTCGGCGTTTGACGCGCTCGACCACCTGGGCGGAGTTCTCGCCCTTGCGCATGACGACGATACCGATCACCGTCTCACCCTGGCCGTTTTGGGTGACGATGCTCTGGGCGAGCTTCTTGCCGATCACCACAGTACCCAGATCCTGCACGCGCACAGACCCCTTCGCAGTGCGGCGGACGATCACGTTGCCGATGTCTGTGGGTGAGCGCAATAGCCCTTCGGCCCGCAGCAGAATCTGGTTGCCGTTTTCGATCGCGTAGCCGCCCCCGGCGTTGGCGTTGTTTCGTTCGAGAGCCGCCATTACGGCGCTGGGAGAGAGGTTGTAGCCGTGCAGCTTCTCCGCTTCGAGCCAGACTTGATACTCCCTGGCATCGCCGCCCATCGACTGCACCGCATCGACGCCCGGAACGCTCCTGAGAGCCGGGATGATCTGCCAGTCGAGGATGTCGCGCAGTTGCATCGGGCTGTAGCCGGACCCGCGCAGCTCGAACTGATAGATTTCCCCGAGACCGGTGGCGATTGGGCCGAGTTCGACTTTGATCTCCCCTTTGGGCATCTGGTCTTGGGCACCTTTGAGGCGTTCGGAGACCTGTTGTCTGGCCCAGTAGATGTCGGTGCCGTCCTCGAAGACGGCGGTCACCTGCGAAAGGGCGTACTTGGAGATCGATCGCAGTTGGGTGAGCCGGGGCATCCCCTGCAGCGACAGCTCGACGGGATAGGTGACGTACTGCTCGACTTCTTGGGGAGCGAGGCCATAGGCGTTGGTGCTCACCGTCACCTGAATGTTGGAGATGTCAGGAACCGCATCGACCCGCAGGTTGAGGAACGAATAGAGGCCCACCAGACAGGCCAGAGCCGCCCCAGCCAGAACCACGATCCGGGCGTTGAGTGCCCCGCGTACCGCCTTTTCTAACCACCCTTCCCGCTGGGCCGAAGCGGCACCCTCTCGATCGTCGTCATCCTGCCAGTCCGTTGCCATTTCCTGCTAACCACTTCTCAAATCAACTCGATCATAGCTAGCGATTGTGAAACAAATGAGAAATCGAGTTTGTCAAAAAGGGGAATCTAGAAAAATCTAGAAAAGAGAAGCACGCTACCGCTAGAAGGAGCAATTATGAAAAGAATACGAAATAGTCGAAGCCATATCATGAAAATCTTGTGATTATGAAAAGATGCTGAAAACGAAGCCTGAAAGTAATCCTGTCCTTGTGTATAGAAATATTATTCAGATCGAATAGGACCGATCTGATCGAAGCCCATGGGTGAGCGATCTGTGTGGAGAACATGAGAAACCGATAAGTTTCTGTTGCTTCGATCTTTCAAAGTACAGGAACGCGAAATATTTCAGGCTCTAGATGATGCGTCTTTGATCGCGCAGCAAAAGTTGCTTTTAAGGGCACCTTTAAGACTGACTCTCCCCAGCCGGTAGATAGCCCAGGTGCCATGATTTCCCTCGATGCACAAAACTCACAGGTCTTTTGCACTGCGCCTACCCAGGGCGGCGCGCCATCAGCGGCAGCAGATCGAATTCCCGGCGGATCTCGACGAGCGATCGATCCAGAAGCGGCTCGAAGGCAAGAAACGGCACGAAGCGCCCGCGCCCCCGATTGCGCCACCAGAGTCGTATCAACTCCGGCACCAACTTCGGCAGGACGAGCAGCATCGAGCTGTAGAGCCAGAGACTGCCGTGCTCTTTGATCAGATCGTCGTACATGATCTTTACGGCAGGACCGATGGCCGGATCGCGCAGTGTGCGCAGGTGATCGCTGAAGTGATAGTCGCTCGTCCACCAGGTCAGCGGTAGCAGCTTCAGCTCGTCGTACATGCCGGTATCGCAGCCGTAGATGACGTGGGAGGCATCGTGGGCGAGGATGATCCGGGCAAAGGCGGCGTCGAGCTGCCGGGGATCGGTGAGATTTGGGTGGGCTGCGTAGTACTCCTCCAGACCTTCGCGCAGGGTCTGGGAGCTGTCGCTTTTTAGATAATCCAACCGGATCCGCCTGGGCACGGCACCCCCGCTCTGGTCAATAAAGATACGAAACAGCATCGTAACTAAAATTGAGCGAGTCAAGTTTTCGCGGGCGTCCGGGGGCTATGCTTTTTGAAGTGAAGGGCGAGAAGGAACCGACGAAGAACCTGCCGGGGCGTCCCCGCAGTTCCCGAGCCAACCGGGCAATCTTGCAGGCGGCGGTCGAACTTCTGGCGGCGGTGGGCTATCAGGCGATGAGCATCGAGGCGGTGGCGCTGCGGGCGGGGGTGAGCAAGCCGACGATCTACCGCCGCTACGCCTCGAAGGAAGAACTGGTGGCCGATGCGATTGAAACTTTGCGCCAGGAGGTGCCGATTCCAGATACCGGTAGCCTGGCGGCGGACATCGACGCGCTCCTGCACGACGCGAGTGCGATGGTGCAGACGCCGCTGGCCCGCCAGACGATGGCGATGATCATCACTTCAGCGACGAGCAGCCCCCAGTTTGCAGCGATCTACGGCTCCAGGTACCTGATGCCCCGGCGCGAAGCGTTTGGCCTGGTGCTGGAGCGCGCCCGCACCCGAGGCGAGATCCGCGAAGGCATCGACAGCGGCCTGATTTTTGATCTGGTGAGCGGCCTGATGTTTCACGCGCTGCTGTTCGAGCCGGAAGGGGAATCCTACGAAGCTTACATCCGGCGGGGAGTACGGTTGCTGTTGGACGGCCTTGCCTCAGGCTCGTAATTGCCGCAGCGCCTCGTAGAGGACGACGGCGACAGCGTTGGATAGATTCAAGCTGCGCACCGCCGGTTGGGCAATCGGGATCGTCACCGTCGGTCGATCGCTCTGAGAGAGGAGCCAGTCCGGCAGCCCCCGGCTCTCGGAGCCAAACACCAGCCAGTCGCCCGCGAAAAATTCAAAATCCCAGAGGCAAATGCCCCGGCGGGCGCTGGTGAGGACGAATCGCTCGTTGCTGTGGGCAGCGAGCAGTTCTTTTAGATCGGGATGGTAGTGCAGCTGGACGTGCTCCCAGTAGTCGAGTCCGGCGCGCTTGAGGTACCTGTCTGTCAGTTGAAAACCGAGGGTACCGACTAAGTGCAGTTCGATGCTGGTCGCCCCACAGGTGCGGGCGATGTTGCCAGTGTTGGGCGGAATCTCAGGATCGACCAGGACGACGCGGGGCCGCTTATGGCTCATGTTCAGCAAGGGGCGGGCGGGGGCGGGCAGCAGCGGTGCGCTCGAAGCCGCGCACTTCTTTGAGGATGTACAGGGGCCGGTTTTTGATTTCCTCGTAGATCCGGCCCACGTACTCGCCCAAAATGCCCACCGTCACCAGTTGCACCGCTCCGATAAAAAAGACCGCCGCCGCCAGTGCCCCGAAGCCATTCAGCGGTGAGCGGGTAAAAAAGCGCCAGTAGATGACCAGCCCGACCATGACAAAAGCCAGAAGCCCGGTAAAAAAGCCCATCCAGGTAGCAAGGCGCAGGGGCAGGCGGGAGAAGGAAACCAGTCCATCGAGGGCAAGGGCGAAGGATTTGGCAAAGTTGTACTTTGCCACCCCCGCCAGCCGGGGTGGCCGCTCGAAGGGCACCTCCGTCTGGGCAAAGCCCACCCAGGAGCGCAGGCCCCGCAGATAGCGGTTGCGCTCGGGCATCGTATTGAGCAGGTCAACCACCTGGCGGTCCATCAGACAAAAGTCCCCCGTATCGACGGGGATCTGCACTTCGGCCAGCCGCTGCAATACGCGGTAGTAGACGAAGGCAAAGAGCTGCTTAGAAAGACTCTCTCGGGTGCGGGAGACGCGCCGGGCGTAGACGACCTGGTAGCCCTCGCGCCACTTTTCCAATAGCTGCGGCAACAGTTCCGGCGGATCTTGCAGGTCGCCGTCCATCACCACCGCCACCGTACCGCTCGCAAAGTTGAGGCCGGCGGTGACGGCCACCTGATGGCCAAAGTTGCGCGAAAAGCTCAAAAGCTTTATCCGCGCATCCTTTGAGGCCAGTTCGCGGACGATGGCAGGGGTGCGGTCGCGGCTGGCATCATCGACAAAAATCAGTTCCGCCGGGCAACCCAGCGCGTCGAGCACAGCGGCCAGACGGCGGTACAGCTCCGGCAGGTTGTCCTGCTCGTTAAAAAGAGGTACCACGACTGAAAGCAGCTCGGTCATGATTTTGAGCGTCTGCTGTCCGTAAAAAGCTCCTCTAAGCTTACCCCGATTCAGCCCGTCTCAAGGCGGGTAGCACCGCCGCGAGCGATCGCATAGCGCAACAGTGGTGGAGCGAGGAAGGTGGTGACGATGACGACGATCACGATGGCCGTGAGCAGGGCCGGATTGAGCCCCGGTACCCCGACTCCCTGGCCCACGAAGATGAGGCCCACTTCCCCGCGCGGGATCATGCCAAAACCGATGGCCATGCGGTTGACGGGCTTCGCCGGTCGTAGGACGTAGCCGCTCGCCACCTTGCCCACGATCGCCGCTACCAGCAAAAACAGGGTGATGGGCAACCCCTGCTGGGTCTGGGGATTGAAGGGATTGAGCACACTTAGATCAGTGGTCGCTCCGACGTTGACAAAGAAGACCGGCACAAAGACATCGGCCACGGGCTTGAGCCGCCGCTCAAGATCGTCGCGCTTTTCGGTCTCCGCCAGCACCAGCCCGGCGGCAAAAGAACCCAAGATCGCCTCGGAGCCCAGCGCCTGGGCCAGGTAGGCGAGGGTGAAGGCAAACACCAGGGCGCTCACGATCAGATCGCCCCGGGTGCGCAGGCGGTTGACGACTTTGACGAAGAAGGGGGCAAAAAGCCGCCCCAAAAAGATCGCTGCCACCAGAAAGCCGGTGGCGACGAAGGTGGTGTAGGCCAGCCCCAGGGGACTTACCGCCCCGTCGCGGGTCACCCCCAGCACTACCGCCAGGATGATGATCCCCAGGATGTCGTCGAGGATGGCCGCCCCGATAATCACCTGGCCTTCGGTGGTGTTCACCTTGCCCAGATCCCCCAGGATGCGGGCGGTGATGCCGATGCTGGTGGCGGTGAGGGCGGCCCCGGCAAAGACCGCCGGTAGAACGGGAACTCCGAAAAGCCAGATCAGACCAGCGGTGCCCAGCAAAAAAGGCATGGCCACCCCGACGGTGGCCACCAGCGAAGCGAGGGGTCCCACCCGGAGCAGTTCTTTAAGATCGGATTCCAGTCCGATTTCAAACAGCAACAAGATCACCCCCAGCTCAGCCAGAACCGAGATCACCTCGTTGCCGCTGCCCAGAAGCCGCAGCCCCGAGACACCGACGAGCACACCAAAGATCAGCTCCCCCAGCACCGCCGGTAGTTGCAGGCGAACCGCCAGCTCTCCCCCCAGTTTGCTCGCCAGATAGACGACCACCAGGGCAACAAGCGTCGTGAGCAGAGGACTGGCGGTGGGGGAAGTCGCTGCCAGCAGCGGAAAAAATAGACTCACAGCGTCAGCTCGGTTACTTTTGATTGGATTCCAGGAAGACAACCCCCCGGATCCAACGAAGAATAGACTGATCTGGCCACAGTAAACTGTCCAAATGAGCAAAGTTGCAATTGTCCTGGGTACCCGCCCGGAGGCGGTCAAACTGGCACCGGTGATCTTGCGCTTTCGGGCCTGCCCGCGCATCGAGACGCGGGTGATCCTCACCGGACAGCACCGGGAGATGCTGCACCAGACGCTGGCCTGGTTCGACATCGAGGCGGACAGTGATCTGCAGATTATGACGCCCCGCCAGAGCCTTGCCCAGATCACCTGCCGGGCGCTCACGGGGCTGGAAGACGTTTTTCAACAGGAGCGGCCCGAACTGGTGATCGTGCAGGGCGACACGACCACCACCTTCGCCGCTGCCTTAGCGGCCTTCTATCAAAAAATTCCCCTGGGCCACGTCGAGGCGGGCCTGCGCACCGGGGTGGCGGACGACCCGTTTCCGGAGGAGATGAACCGCCGCCTCACCTCCCGCCTCAGCGCACTGCACTTTGCGCCGACGACGCGGGCGCTCGAAAATCTCCGGCGCGAGGGCATCCACGAGCGGGTCTACCTCACCGGCAACACAGTGATCGACGCCCTTCAGACGATCGCCCACCGCCAGCCGGAGTGCCCGGTGCCGGGCCTCGACTGGCAGCGCTACCGGGTGCTTTTGGTGACGGTCCATCGCCGCGAGAACTGGGGCCGGCCCCTCGCCGACATCGCCCAGGCTCTCGTCGATATTCTGGAAGCCCACGCCGATACAGCCGTGCTCCTGCCGCTGCACAAAAATCCGACCGTGCGCGAGCCGCTGCAGCAAATCTTAGGTTCGCACCCCCGCGCCTTTCTCACCGAACCCCTCGATTATCCGGAACTGGTCGGAGCGATGCAGCGGGCAACACTGGTGCTCACCGACTCCGGCGGCCTGCAGGAAGAAGCGCCCGCCCTCGCCAAACCGGTGCTCGTCCTGCGCGAGACCACCGAGCGGCCCGAGGCGATCGAGGCGGGGGTCGCCCTTCAAGTCGGAACGGACCGCCGGGCAATCGTGCAGGCGACCGGCGCACTGCTCACCGATACAGAACTTTATAAAAAGATGGCCCAGGCGGTCAATCCCTTCGGCGATGGCCGCGCCAGTGGCCGCATTCTTGAGGCCATCCTCGCCTATCTGGGGTTCGACTCACAATCCTCCGACACCTGACTCACTCCCATAGATCCTCCGCCGGTCTAGATATGTGGTGTCTTATCGGGCCAAAGCGGGATTTTTTCGTCCCCTTCCCCCAGATATAGAGTTTTTTTTGGCTGAATCTACCACTTTTCAATTTTTTTTTGGTACAGTTTGACTGACCCAAATTCTCGTTTTGCGAGAATCTATTGAACCGATGAAGTGAGAGAATCGCCCGAAGATTGTGGGAGTTCCTGAGCAGATCCACTGGCTTCGAGAACAGCTACCACCTTCCGTAAGGCTGGTCGCTGTCACCAAACAGGTGAGCGTCGAGCGCATCCGCGAAGCCTACGACTGCGGCATTCGGGACTTTGGTGAGAACCGGGTTCAGGAGGCCGAACAGAAAATCCTGCAGTTGACGGACCTTCAAGGAGTGTCCTGGCATTTGATTGGCAGTCTGCAGCGCAACAAAGTTCGTCCGGCCCTCGAGCTATTTGACTGGATCCATTCAGTCGATAGTCTGCGTCTGGCAGAACGGCTCAGTGCGCTCATCGCTTCGGTAGGCCGCAGGCCGCAGCTGTTGCTGCAGGTCAAACTGGCCGCCGATCCGGGCAAGGCCGGCTGGTCAAAAGCCGAGCTGGACGAGGCGCTGCCGGCGCTCGCGGCTTTGCCGCACCTCGACATTCGGGGGCTGATGGCGATTGCGCCCAGCGGGCTGAGCGCTCCGGACACCCAGGATCTGTTCAGTCAGGTGGCTTCCTACGCCCGCGAGATCGCCGGGCGGGCCGAGGGCAATCGCTGGCAGAGCCTTCGCATGGAGGAGCTGTCGATGGGCATGTCGGGAGATTACCCGCAGGCGATTGCTGCCGGGGCGACGATCGTGCGCCTGGGACAGATCCTCTTCGGTTCACGTCTACCGCTACGGAGGAATGCTGATGAGTAGCTTCTGGTCGAAGTTCAAGAACTTCGTCGGGTTCGGCGATGAGTTCGACTACGAGGAGGAGGGCGAGGACTACGAGCAGGTCTACCGCGACGAGAACAAGCGCGACGAGGCTCGCCGGGCCGCCACCGGTGGCAGCGCTGCCGCTGCGACGCCCTCGGCCACAGCAGCCGCTACCGAGGGCCAGCCGGCTCCCGGTTCAGTGCGCAAGCGCGTGCGCGCCGGAAACGTGATCGGGATGCCGGGCAACGGCGTCAACGAAGTGCTCGTCATCGAACCGCGCTCCTTTGAAGAAGCGCCGCAGATCGTCCAGCACCTGCGCGATCGCAAGTCGGTCATCCTCAACCTGACGCTCATGGATAGCGACCAGGCCCAGCGCAGCGTCGATTTCGTCGCCGGTGCCACCTTCGCCATCGACGGCCACCAGGAGCGGGTAGGCGATGGGATCTTCCTGTTTACCCCGAGCACCGTCATGATCAGCACCGAAATGCCCTCCCAACTGCGGCAGGCCGGTCAGGGCTTCGGCGGCAATTTCCGCCTCAGCCAGGACGCACCGCCGCGCCGCGCCCAGGGCTAAGCTAAACGGACAGCGCTCCAAATTCTATGAAGCTGGGTATCATCGGCGGTGGTGCGATGGCCGAAGCGATTGTCGCCGGTCTGGTCGCCAGCGCAGCTTACGCACCCTCGGACATTCTGGTGAGCGATCCTGTGGCTGAGCGGGGCGACTGGCTCACCGGGCGTTACGGTGTGGCGAGCACGACCGACAATCTGGCCGTCGTCGGTGCCGAAACGTTGCTGCTTGCGATCAAGCCCCAGGTCTTCCCGGCGGTGTGCGAGCAGATCGCGGCTCAACTCCAGGCTGGCCTTGTCCTCTCGATCCTTGCCGGTATCTCCCTGTCGGCGCTAAACGGTGCTTTTCCTGGCCGGGCTGTGATCCGGGCGATGCCCAATACCCCGGCTCTGGTGCGCTTCGGAATCACTGCCCTCAGCCGCTCCGGTGCCGTTTCAGAATCGCATTTTCAGCTCGCCCGCACCCTTTTTGGAGCGATAGGCGAGGTGGTCGAGGTGCCCGAGGCGGCGATGGATGCGGTCACTGGCCTCTCCGGCTCCGGGCCGGGCTACTTTGCCCTGGTGGTCGAGGCGCTCATCGACGGCGGCGTGAGTGCCGGTCTGCCCCGTCCCACCGCGACCCGGTTGGTGCTCGCCACCCTGCGCGGCAGTGCTGAACTGATGTTGCAAGAAAATTTGCACCCGGCCCTGCTCAAGGACCGGGTAGCGAGTCCTGGGGGCACCACCGCTGCCGGTCTGGGGGAACTGGAGACGCGCGCCGTGCGCGGCGCTTTTATCGAAGCGGTCAAAGCTGCCGCCCGCCGCGCCCGCGAACTGTCAGGTTAAAAGCAAGATAGAAAGTTATCCTGGCAGTGCGCACTACAATCTCATCCCATGCAGCCCAGCCGACGCGAGTGACCCCTGGATGCGCTCAAAACTTTTCTTTCTACTCCTCTCGATAATCTCCTCGACGAGAGGAACGAAGCAGATATTCTGCGCCTTTTCGAGCGCGTCGTTACCACCGTTCCCGCCTAGCGCGCTTTTTTAGACGAGCAGGGCATCGATCCGGCCCAGATCCGCACTGCAACGGATATCCAGCAGCTGCCCTAATGACCAAGCCTGCTCCTGCTGCATCCCATCCTGCAATGCTGGCTTGTGTTCCACACTCATTCGGCAGTTTTTCAATTTCTTCCTTGCTAACCCGTCATTCTTCAGCAGCGATAGTATTGTGTCGGCGCATCGTAAAGTGACCTGGATTGTTGAGAATAGCTTGTTTTACAGCTTCAAGCCTCTTTTTGTTCATTTCTCGCGCTTGATATTGAGTAAGCAATAAATATATTCAGTCACTTCACGGCTATTTATGCTGTTCCAGCAATAGCTCGATACTGCTGGCTCTACTCCATTTCGGGGGAGGGGTTATTCTCCTCCTGCCACCCACAGTTGCAGGGCGGTGACGACGAGCACGCCCACCAGCAAGACTGTGGCAGCGGCGGCGGAGATGCCAAAGCTAAACAGGCCAAACGCTTGCTCCCAGACGTAGTAGACAAGAATGTCAGTCGTGCCCAGGGGGCCGCCGCCGGTCATCACAAAGACCGGCTCGAAGCTGCGGAAAGTAAAGATGACGGTGGTGATGAGCGCAAAGATGAGCGTGGGCCGGATGCCGGGCAGGGTGATGTGCCAGAACTGCTGAAAGGCGTTCGCTCCATCGAGTTCGGCGGCCTCGTAGCGGCTTGTGGGGACAGCCCCAAGTCCAGCGATAAAGATGACCAGGTTAAAACCGATTTGCTTCCAGGTGGCGACGAGGATGAGCACCGGCATCGCCCAGAAGGGGCTCGAAAGCCAGCTTATCGGTGCGATCCCTGCCAGGGAAGTAAGGGCGTTCACCCAGCCCTGGGGATGGAAGAGCCAGCGGAAGGAGACCCCCGCTGCCACCAGCGAGATGATCGTGGGCAAAAAGTAGGCCGAGCGCAAAAGGCCGCGCAGCGGCACGGTGCGGCTCAGGACCACCGCTGCGAGAAGGGCGAGGCCGACGCTCGGAATCACCGATCCGGCGGTAAAGAGGGCGGTGTTGAATAGCACCTGCCGGAAGCTCTCGCTCGTAAACAGGCGTTCGTAATTGGCGGTACCGACAAAAAGCGGGTCGCGCAGCGACCCGTCGGTAAAACTGAGGCCCACCAGATACGCCATCGGCCAGACGACGAACAGGCCCAAAAGGACGAGGGCCGGTGCAAGAAACAGCCAGGCGCTCCAGTCGCGCTCAGCCGTCTTTGGCATCTTCGATCTGCTGGCTGGTCTTCCACTCGATAAAGCTCTTGGCGGCGAGGGTGACCAGGGCCAACAGGGCCAAAAGCGAGGCGACGGCGAAGGCAGCGGTGTAGTTGTACTCGTTGTAGAGAATTTCGATGTGCAGTGGGATGGTGTTGGTGAGGCCGCGCACGTGGCCTGAGACGACCGAGACCGCACCGAATTCGCCCATGGCGCGGGCGTTGCAGAGGATGACGCCGTAGAGCAACCCCCACTTGACGTTGGGAATCGTCACCCGCCAGAAGGTCTGCCAGCCATTGGCACCGAGGGAGATGGCGGTTTCTTCTTCTTCGGGCCCTTGATCTTCCATGAGCGGAATCAGTTCGCGGGCGACGAAGGGGAAGGTGACGAAGGTGGTGGCGAGCACGATCCCAGGTACAGCAAAGATGATCTTGATGTCGTGGCTTGAAAGCCAGGGACCGAGCACGCCCTGGGCACCAAAAAGGAGCACGTAGATCAGGCCCGAAATGACCGGCGAGACGGCAAAGGGCAGATCGATGAGGGTGATGAGCAGGCTGCGCCCGGTAAATTGAAACTTGGCAATCGCCCAGGCGGCGGCGAGGCCAAAGACAAGGTTCAAAGGTACGGCGATCCCGGCGGTAAGCAGTGTCAGCTTGATCGCCGAGAGGGCGTCCGGCTCGACGAGGGCCGCGAAGTAGACTCCCAGCCCCTTTTCGAGGGCGAGGGAGAAGACGGCGGCCAGAGGTACGAACAGGAACAAACTCAAAAACAGCAGAGCCACGGTAATCAATGTCCAGCGCACGAGCGCCGGTTCACTGGGGGCGGCCTTGGGCTTTCCACCGCCAAGGCGGGCGACAAGGGAGGAACCTTCCATTGGTGATATCCGGGTGGGGTCAGGTACTGGCGATCTGGCGGCTACGGGTCCACCACTGCAGCAGGTTGATGATCAAAAGCAAAACAAAAGAAGCGACGAGCATGACAACCGCGATAGCTGTGGCACCGGCGTAGTTGTACTGTTCGAGCTTGGTGATGATGATGAGCGGCACGATCTCAGTCTTGAGCGGCAGGTTGCCCGAGATAAAGACGACCGAGCCGTACTCGCCCAGGGCGCGGGCGAAGGCGAGGGCAAAACCGGTGAGCAAAGCCGGAAAGATGCCCGGAAAGATAACGCGGGTAAACGTCTGCCAGCGATTGGCCCCGAGACTGGCGGCGGCCTCCTCGATCTGCACGTCCAGTTCAAGCAAGACCGGTTGCAGGGTCCGGACGACGAAGGGCAGCCCGATAAAGGTGAGGGCGACGGCCACACCCAGCCAGGTGTAGGTGACTTTGATGCCCAGCGGTTCGAGGTACTGGCCGATCCAGCCGTTGGAGGCGTAGATGGTCGTCAGTGAAATGCCCGCGACGGCGGTGGGCAGGGCAAAGGGCAGATCGACGAATGCGTCGATGAGCTTTTTGCCTGGAAATTCGTAGCGCACCAGCACCCAGGCGACCAGAAAGCCGAAGGCAGCGTTGATGCAGGCGGCGAGCAGCGACGCGCCAAACGAGAGCCGGTAGGAGGCGAGCACGCGCGGTTCGCTGATCGTCTGCCAGAAGGTATCCCAGCCGAGGGTGGCCGTCTTGAAGAAGGTGGCCGAGAGCGGAATGAGCACGATCAAGCTCAGATACAAGAGCGTGTAGCCGAGGCTGAGGCCAAAGCCGGGCAGGATGCTGTGCTTTTTAAAGGTAATCGTCATAGTGGGGAAGCCAGATGGGCGGCGGATTGGACACAAACACCGCAAATTTTACTCTTTCTGGCTGCGAAAGTCGTCTATGGTGAACACTGGCTCAAATCGGTAGCCCCGCTCGGCGTACAACTCGCCGCCGCCCTGGCGGCGATCGACGAGGGCCAGGATCGCAGCAACTTTCAGTCCAGCTGCTTCGGCTTTTTCGGCGGCCAGAAGCCCGCTTGCCCCCGTCGTCACCACGTCATCGACGATGGCGACCGTGCTTCCGGCGGCGATGGGCGGTCCTTCCAGCCACTGCTGGGAGCCGTGTTTTTTGACTTCTTTTCGGACGATAAAGGCGGCAAAGTCGCGACCGGGGTCTTTTAGCGCCGCTACCACCGCCACCGCCGTCACAATCGGGTCGGCTCCTAGAGTCAGCCCACCGATCGCCTGCACCGCCTCCGGCAGCCGATCGTAAAGCACCAGGCCCACCAGGAGTGCCCCGAGCGGGTGCAGGGTCGCCTTTTTGCTGTCGATATAATAGGTGCTCGTCTGGCCTGAGGAGAGTTTGAAATCGCCCTCGCGGTAGCAAAGTTCGCGCATCAGCGCCAGCAGTTCGCGTTGCCGGCGGGCAGAATCCCAATCGAGGGGCGAGGGCATCGAAGTTCTGTACGGGATGGAGCGGATCTAGCGTACCAGCAGTTGACGGTTGGTCGTTAAGTATCTTATATTAGATATCCAGCTTTTCTTAAGTAGAAGGGAACGTATGCCCTGTCTGTTCGGTTGTCCTTCGCCTTTCTTCTGCTCTACCCTCAGCGAGTTCAAGTATACACCGGTCAAGGGCAGGCTCCGGAGGCTCCGGCGACAGATTTCCCGTTCCGCTATTTGTTCATAGGTTCTGAGAGGTAGCCTCGGGGAACAATTCTCGGTGATTGCCGGGCTTTTTTCTCTGGCTGCCCATTTTGAATGGGAGTAAAAGCTCATGCCCAGGATGGAACAGCGTTTTGACTACATCAAGATCTCGCTCGCTTCACCGGAACGGGTGATGGCCTGGGGGCAGCGCACGTTGCCCAACGGCCAGGTCGTAGGTGAGGTGACCAAGCCCGAGACGATCAACTACCGCACCCTCAAGCCCGAGATGGACGGTCTATTTTGCGAGCGCATCTTTGGGCCTTCCAAAGACTGGGAGTGTTACTGCGGCAAGTATAAGCGGGTGCGGCACCGGGGCATCGTCTGCGAGCGCTGCGGCGTCGAGGTGACCGAATCGAAGGTGCGCCGCCACCGCATGGGTTACATCAAGCTCGCCGCCCCCGTCACCCACGTCTGGTATCTCAAGGGCATTCCTTCTTATATTTCGACGCTGCTCGATATGCCCCTGCGCGATGTCGAGCAGGTGGTCTACTTCAACGCCTACGTCGTGCTCAATCCCGGCAACGCCGAGAACCTCTACTACAAGCAGCTGCTCACCGAGGACCAGTACATCGAGGTCGAGGACCAGCTCTACGCCGAAGGTTCGACCCTCGAACTCCCCGAAGGCTGGGCGAAGATGGGCGCTGAGGCGATCCACGAACTGCTCGCTGCGATCGAGATGGAATCTGACGCTGAGCGGCTGCGCGAGGAGCTGGGCGAATCGAAGGGCCAGAAGCGCACCAAGCTCATCAAGCGCCTGCGGGTGCTCGACAACTTTATTGCCACCGGCTCAAGGCCCGAGTGGATGGTGCTTACTGCCATTCCGGTGATCCCGCCGGATCTAAGGCCGATGGTGCAGCTCGACGGTGGCCGCTTTGCCACCAGCGACCTCAACGACCTCTACCGCCGGGTGATCAACCGCAACAACCGTCTGGCGCGGCTGCAGGAGATTCTTGCCCCTGAGATTATCGTGCGCAACGAAAAGCGCATGTTGCAGGAGGCGGTGGACGCCCTGATCGACAACGGTCGGCGCGGGCGGACGGTGGTCGGAGCCAACAACCGGCCCCTCAAGTCGCTCTCCGACATCATCGAAGGCAAGCAGGGCCGCTTCCGGCAGAACCTGCTCGGCAAGCGCGTCGATTACTCGGGCCGCTCGGTGATCGTCGTCGGCCCCAAGCTCAAGCTCCACCAGTGCGGGCTTCCTAAAGAGATGGCCATCGAGCTGTTTCAGCCGTTTGTCATCCACAAGCTCATCCAGCGCGGCCTGGTCAACAACATCAAGGCCGCCAAAAAGATGATCCAGCGCAACGATGCGCGCATCTGGGGCGTGCTCGACGAGGTGATTACGGGCCATCCGGTGCTACTGAACCGCGCTCCGACCCTGCATCGCCTGGGCATCCAGGCCTTCGAGCCGATCCTCGTCTCCGGACGGGCGATCCAGCTCCATCCGCTCGTCTGCACCGCCTTCAACGCCGACTTCGATGGCGACCAGATGGCCGT